>JBKGHI010000002.1:0-143032 GCA_046520405.1 Myxococcus sp. 1LA | reverse complement strand
CCCACACCTCCAACGTCGAGGCGTCGAAGGAAATGGGCGCCAGTTGCAGCCACACTTCATCAGGCCCGAAGCGCGCGAAGTCCGTCCCCAGTACCAGACGGGACACCGCTCGGTGCGGCACGCCCACCCCCTTCGGCTTCCCCGTGCTTCCCGACGTGAACATCACGTACGCCAGGTTGGCCCCGCTTACGTTCGCGCTCGGCGTGCTCTCGGGCTGCCTCGCAATTTGCGTGTCCCACTCCGTGTCCACGCACACCACCAGCTCGCCGCCAGACGCCACCTCGTCCGCCAGTCGCTCCTGCGCAACCAGCAGCGCGACGCCCGCCTCCTGCTTCATCCACGACAGCCGCTCCAGCGGGTAGCCGGCATCCAGCGGGACATACTCGCCTCCCGCCTTCAAGATGCCCAGCACGCTCACCACCAACTCCAGCGAGCGCTCCACGCACAGCCCCACGCGCACCTCGGGGCCCACGCCCATGCCCCTCAGGTGGTGCGCCAGCTGGTTCGCACGCCGGTTCAGCTCGGCATACGACAGTCGCTGGCCCTCGTACGCCACCGCCACCGACTCCGGCGTCCGCGACACCTGCTGCTCGAAGAGCTCCGCAAGACTCGCGTCGCGCGGGTACGCAGTGGCCGTCCCGCTCCACTCCTTCACCAGCCGCTGTGCCTCTTCACGGCCCATCAGCGACAAGTCGCCCAGCCGCGTCTCCGGCTCGGCGATGGCCGCATCCAACAGCACCTTCAAATGTCCGAGCAGCCGGTCCATCGTCCCGGCCTCGAACAGGTCGCTGTTGTAATTGACCGTCGTGACCACGCTGTCCGGCACCTCCTCCACCACCAGCGACAGGTCGAACTTCGAGGTCTTCTCCTCCGCCTCCCCGGCCTTGAGGGTGATGCCCTTCAGTTGGACTTCAGACGCGGGAGTGTTCTGGAGCGTCAGCGTCACCTGGAACAGCGGGCTGCGGCTCAAGTCCCGCTCGGGCTGCAACTCCTCCACCAGCTTCTCGAACGACACGTCCTGGTGCGCGTACGCCCCCAGCGTCACTTCGCGGACCTGTCCCAACAGCTCACGGAAGGTCTGCTGGGGAGACAGCCTCACCCTCAGCACCAGCGTATTCACGAAGAAGCCAATCAGGCCCTCCGTCTCCGAATGCGACCGCCCCGCGATGGGAGCGCCCACGCACACGTCGTCCTGCCCCGAGTAACGCGACAGCACCGTCTGGAACGCCGCCAGCAACACCATGAAGGGCGTCGCGCCTTCTCGGCGGCCCAGCGATTCCACCTCCCGCCACAGCGTCTTCGGCCACCGGACGTGGAGATTCGCGCCCCGAAACGTCTGCGACGCGGGACGCGGCTTGTCCGTGGGCAACTCCAAGGCTCGCGGTGCACCTGCGAGCTGCTTCCGCCAGTATGCGAGCTGCGCGTCCAGCACCGGCCCCTTGAGCCATTCGCGCTGCCAGACGGCGAAGTCCGCGTACTGCACCGGCAGTTCCGGCAACGACGACCGCTGTCCCTGGGACAAGGCCGCGTAGAGCGCGGCCACCTCGCGCACCAGGACGCCCATGGACCAGTAGTCCGACACGATGTGGTGCATCACCAGCGCCAGCACGTGTTCCTGCTCGGACACCTTCAGCAACACGGTGCGCAGCAGCGGCCCCTGCTCCAGGTGGAATGGGCGGCGCACCTCTTCCTCGGTCCGAGCCTTCGCCGCGGCCTCGCGTTCCCCCTCCGGCAACACGCTGAGGTCCACCGTCTCCAGTGGCACCCGAGTGTCCTCGGAGATCACCTGAACCGGCGTGCCACCCTCGGCACGGAAGGCCGTGCGCAGCGACTCATGCCGGCGCACCAACGCCTCGAAGCTGCGCTCCAGCGCGCCCACATCCAACGCCCCCGACACGCGGACCGGAGCCCAGAGGTTGTAGGACGTGTTCGTCGGGTCGAGCTGGGCCAGGAACCACAGACGCTGCTGCGCGAAGGACAACGGAGCCGTGCCACCAGCCCGTTCCAACCGCTTGAGCGGGGGGGCGGGGACGCCCGCGACGGCAATCGCTCGGGAGATCCGCTCCGCCAGCGTCGCGAGCGTCGCCGATTCGAAGACGTCGCGCAGCGGCAGGTCCACCCGGAAGGCCTCACGCACTCGCGCGACCAACTGCATGGCCAACAGCGAATGTCCGCCGACCTCGAAGAAGTTGTCGTGCAGCCCCACTGACTCCAGACGCAGCACCTCCGTCCAGAAGCCCGCGAGCATCTGCTCCACGGGGGTGCGCGGTGCGACGTGCGCTTCCCGCCGGGGCTCCCGCACCGCCTCTGGCGCGGGGAGCGCCTTGCGGTCCACCTTCCCGTTCGGCAGCAGCGGAAGCCGCTCCAGCACCACCACCGCCTGCGGCACCATGAACCGCGGCAGCCGCGACTCCAAGCCCGCGCGAACCTCGCCGCCTTCCAACCCACGCCCATCCCGCGGCACCACGTAGGCCACCAGCCGCCTGTCGCCGGGCACGTCCTCACGCACCACGACCAGGGCCTCACGCACGCCCGGCTGTCCGAGCAGCGCCGACTCCACCTCACCGGGCTCGATGCGGTGTCCGCGCACCTTCACCTGGGAGTCACCCCGCCCCAGGTACTCCAGGACGCCGTCCCGCCGCCAACGTGCCTTGTCGCCCGTGCGGTACAGCCGTGCCCCGTCTCCCCAGGGAGCGGGCACGAAGCGCTCCGCGGTCAGCTCCGGCCGGCGAGATACCCCCGCGCCACGCCCTCGCCACCGACGTACAGCTCGCCCACGACGCCCGCGGGCACCGGTTCCAATTCACCGTCGAGGACGTAGATGTGGACGTTGGTCAGCGGCCGGCCAATGGCCACCTCCCGCCCTGAGTCCTCCACGTCGGCGGTCAGGTCCACCGCCGTGGCCACCGCCGTCACCTCCGTCAGACCGTAGGTATTCAGAAGCGGCACAGCGCGCCCGATGCGGCGGCGCCACTGCGCCACCCGCGCGGGAACAGCGCGCTCACCGCCGATGACCACCCACTTCAAGCCCGTGGGGAGAAGCGCCTTGCCTTCATCCAGGCTCGCCGTCAGCTCGTGCCAGAAGGCCGTGGGCAGGTTGAGCTGGGTGATGCCAGCCGCCTCGCACCGGGCCAGGAAGGCCTCCGGTACGTCCAGCATCTCGGGCGTGCGCAGCACCAATGTGCCGCCCTGTGTGAGGCACGGGTAGATCTCCTCCGCGCTCGTGTCCCAACTGATGGACGCGAACTGGAGCACCCGGTCGCCCGGAGCCACCGGGCACACCTGCCACTCCGCGCGGATGAAGCTCACCAGCGACCGGTGCTGCACCACCACGCCCTTCGGCCGCCCCGTGGAGCCTGACGTGTAGAGCACATACGCCGCGGCCTCCGGCGGAACGACCGCGGCGGCACCGGGCGTCTCCGAGGCATCGACCGAAGCCAACGTGTCCACGTCCAGCCACACGCGGTCTTGCGACGTCCCCAGCTTCTCGAGGTGCCGCTCACGCGCCACGATGACGCGCGCGCCGCTGTCCTCCAACATGAAGCCCAGCCGCTCCGCCGGATACTCAGGGTCCAACGGCACGTAGGCGCCGCCGGCCTTGAGCACGCCCAGCAACGCCGCCAGGAGCTCCACTGAGCGCTCCACACACACGGCGACCCGAGACTCCAGGCCCACGCCGAGCGCGCGCAAACGCGTCGCCACGTGGTTCGCTCGCGCGTTCAGCTCGCGATACGTCACGGACTCGCCGCCGGAGACCACAGCCGCGGCATCCGGGGTCCGCGCGACCTGCGCTTCGAACAACGCGTGGGCACAAGCGTCGGCCGGCAGGGCTTCGCTCGCGCCGTTCCACGTCACCAGCACCTGGTGGCGCTCGGAAGCCCGCAATAGCGGCAGCGTCTCCACCGCGAGGCCGGGCGACGTCACCGCCGCGTCGATCAACGACTCCAGATGGCCCAACAACCCATCGATGGTGGCCGCGTCGTACAGGCCCGCGTTGTACGTGGCCAGGAGCGCGACGCCTTCGGGCCCCCGCGCCATCAACAGCGTCAAATCCAGGTCCGTGCTGGACACATCCGCGTCGAGCACACGCACGTCCAGCCCGGGCACCGCACGAGCCCGAGCCAGCGCGTCGCGCTCACCGAACAGCACCTGGAACAATGGCGCGCGCGTCGAGTCCTGTTCCACGCCCAGCGCCTTCAGCAGCGGCTCGAACGGAATGTGCGGGTGCGCGAAGGCCTCTGCCGTGTCCGCCTTCACACGGCGCAGCAGCTCACGGAAGTCCGGCCGGCCAGACAGGTTCGCGCGAAGGACCAGCGGCGCGGAGACGAGGCCCAGCAGCCCTTCCATCCCCATCCGGCTCGCGCACGGCGCGCCCATGAGCAGGTCCCGCTGTCCGCTGTATCGCGACAGCACAGCCTGGAGCCCGGCCAGCACGACCGTGAAGAGCGTGACGTCCTCGGCCCGCGCCAGCGATTCCAGCCGCTCCGTCAGCGACACGGACAGCAAGGTCTTGCGCCGTTCGGCCCGTCCCGTCACGAAGCGCCGAGGCCGGTCCGTGGGCAGCTCCAGCTCGTGCGGCGCGCCCGACAGCCGCTTACGCCACAGCTCCAGATGCGCATCCAGCACATCCCCGCGCAGCCCGGCTCGCTGCGCCGCCGCATGCTCCGAGTACTGGAGCGGCAGCTCTGGCAGCGGCGACGGCCGGGCCTGAACGAATGCGCCGTAGAGCGCCACCACCTCATCGGTGAACACCTCCAGGGATGCGTCATCGGCGACGATGCGGTGCACCACCACCAGGAGCACATGCCGCTCCTGAGAGACCCGCAGGAGCACCACGCGGGCCAACGGACCGCGCGACACGTCGAACGGCGTCTCGACTTCCCGCTGGATGCGTTGCCGGACAGCGGCTTCGCGCGCATCCACGGGGATTTCGTCCAGTCCCTCCACGGTGAACGGAAGGCGTGCCTGAGCCTCGACGAACTGCACCGGCGTGCCGGAGACCTCGCCGAAGTGCGTGCGCAGCGGCTCATGACGGCGCGCCACCTCCTGCACGCTCCGCTCCAGCCCGGCCACGTCCAGACGGCCGGCCAGCTCCAGCACCAGCGACAGGTGAAAGGCCGGCAGTCCGGGTGAGCGCTGCTCCTGGGACCACATCCACTGCTGGGCGAACGTCAGTGGCAACGCGGGCCGAGGCTTCTTCTCCAACCGCTTCGCGAGCAGCGCGAGCTTCTCCTCGCGCGTGAGCGTGGGCTTCTTGTCCGTCTCGTTCCCCATGGCTCAGCTCTCCACTTCGGTCGCGTCCAACAGTGCGTCCAGTTCCTCGTCGGACAGTTGGTCCAGGGCCGCTGGGTCCAACGTTCTCGACACCCGTGCGAGCGGGTCCTCGGCGAGCCGCTGCATCGACCCCGCCATCCGGGCCACCACCTCCGCCAGCCCGGCGAGCGTGGGCGACTCGAACACCGCCGCCCGTGGCAACTCCACGCCCAGCGCCTCGCGCACCCGCGAGACAAGCTGCTCGGCCATCTCCGGTTGCCCCCCCAGGGCGAAGAAGTCGTCCAGGACGCCAACGCGCGGCTGGCCCAACAGCTCCGTCCAGATTCCCGCCAGCGCCAACTCCTCCGGCGTCGCGGGCGCGACGTACTTCGCCGCGCTCCTCGAGGATGCCTCGCGCGCCTGGAGCAGAGGTCCGTCCACCTTCATCGACACGTCGGCGAGCCGTTCCACCCCGGAGGCCAGCGCCTCCAGCAGGACGCGCCAGTGCTCCAGCAACCGGGCCACCACGTCCGCGCTCACGAGCGCGGGCGCATAGGACAGACTCAGCCGGAGCCGGTCCCCAGGAACCACGTAGGCGATGAGCGGATGGTTGCCCTGCTCATGGCTCTCCACGTCCCGCACCTCCAGGCCGGGGACGCGCTGCCCCAGTGAGGTGTCGAGCGGGTAGTTCTCGAAGATGAGCAGGCTGTCGAAGAGAGGCAGGCCTCGCGGCAGCTCGCTCCAGCCCTTCACCTGGACCAGCGGACTGTGCTCGTACTTCCGCAGCTCCAACTGCCGAGCCTGGAGCTTCTGCAACCAGGGTACCACCGAGGCATCGGCGGGCATCCCCACGCGGATGGGGAGCGAGTTGATGAACAGGCCCACCATGGACTCCGCATCCGGCAGGTCCACGGGGCGCCCGGAGACGGTAGCGCCGAAGACGACATCCTCCTGCCCCGCATGGCGTCCGAGCAGCAGCGCCCACGCCCCCTGCGTCAGCGTATTGAGCGTCACCGCGTTGCGCCGCGCGAAGGACTGGAGCGCGCTCGTTGCCTCCTGCGACAGCCACAGCTTCTCCTCGCCCGTCACGGTGGCGTCCAACCCAGGCGCGGCGGGCCGGACTCCGGGCAGCGGCGTCGGCGCGGTGAAGCACGTGAGCTCCTCGCGCCAGAACGCCTCGGCACGCGACAGCTCCTGACGCTGCACCCAGGCGATGTAGTCACGCCATGCCGCGGGGCGAGGCAGGACAGGCTCGCGCCCCTCGGTGAACGCCGCGTAGCAGGCGAAGACCTCCTGCAACATCACGCCCACGCTCCACCCGTCCATCACCAGGTGGTGGTGGCTCCAGAGGAAGCGGTACTCCTCTTCGCCCAGGCGGACCACCTGCATCCGGACCAACGGCGCCGGCGACAACGAGAAGCCACGGACGCGGTCTTCATCCACCAGGGCCGCCACCCGGGCGCGCTGCGCCTCGGCCGGGACACCCCGCAGGTCATGCTCCGTCCAGGGCAGCTCCACCTTCCTGTGCACCACCTGCAGCGGTTCGGGCAGTCCCTCGTGGATGAAGGACGTCCGCAGGACGGCGTTGCGCGCGATGACCTCCGCCCACGCGCGCCTCAGCGCGGACAGGTCCACCTTCCCGCGCGACGTCCACGCGAGCTGTTCGTGGAAGACTCCCGAGCCCTTCGGGGCCAGCGCCACGTGGAAGAGCATGCCCTGCTGAAGCGACGTGAGCGGGTACAGGTCCTCTACGTCCGGGAACTGCCGCAGCAGGCGCTCCAGGGACGTGGAGGACAGCCGTGCGAGCGGGAAATCCCCAGGTGAACGGCGAGCCGCATCCGGCGTGCCACGGCCCTCCATCAGCGCATGCAGCGACGTCATGAAGTCACCGGCCACCGCTTCGATGGTGGCGCGATGGTGCACGTGGGTGCTGTAGACCCAGGTCACCTTCAGACGGCCTTCGCGCACCACCGCGTTCACTTCCAGCCGGTGCGGGCGGCGGCCTCCCGCGCCATGCCAGGGACCGCTCGCCTCCTCCGTGAGGGCGAAGCGCTCCGAGCCTCGTGCCGCCGCGTCGAGCTGGCCCAGGTAGTTGAAGCCCACCTCCGCGCGAGGCGCGCCCTTCAGGGACGCGGCCGTGTCGTCGCGCAGGTGGCGCAACAAGCCGTAGCCCAGGCCGTTCACCGGCAACAGCCGGCGGGCATCGCGCAACCCCCGGAGCGCGTCGCCAGGGCTGCCCGCCTCCGGCAACTCCACCTCCAGGGGGAAGCTGCTGGTGAACCAGCCCACCGTGCGCGACACGTCCACGTCGTCGAAGAGCGCCTCGCGCCCGTGGCCCTCCAGCTCCAGCCGCACCTTGCGGCCTCCCGTCCAGCGAGACACCGCCCGCGCCACCGCCGTGAGCAGCACCTCGTCCACGCGGGCGCGGTACGCCGAGGGCACCTCGCCCAGCAGCGCCTTCGTCTCCTCCACACCCAGCGACACCGTCACCCGTGCTTCCGAGCCCACCGTGTCATCCCCGCCCGGCAGGTCCACCGGCAGCGACGGCACGTCTTGCGAGGCCTGCCAGAGCGGCAGCTCGCGCGCCATCGCATCGGAACGCGCATGCGCCACCAGCCGCTCCGCCCACGCCTTGAAGGACGTCGTCTTCGGGGGGAGCGCGACGGGCGCCCCGCGCTCCAACTGCGTGTACGCCGTCTCCAGGTCCTCCAGCAGCGGCCGCAGCGAGACGCCGTCCACCGCCAGGTGGTGCACCGCCAGCAACAGCCGGGCGGTGCGGCCCGCCCCGCGCTCGAACAGGGCGGCGCGCAGCAACAGCCCTTCGCCCAGGTCCAGGCTCCCATGGACCTCCGCGCCCACGGTCTCCAGCGCCGCGCCCTGCTCCGCCTCTGGCACGGCGGACAGGTCCACGCGCCTCACGGCAACCCGCTCCGGCACTCCGGCGAGGGACTGCCGCCAGCCGTCCGGCGTCCGCGTGAAGCGCAGACGAAGCGCGTCGTGGTGGGACACCAGCGCGCGCAGCGCCTCTTCCAGGAGCGCCGCGTCCACCGGGCGGCGCACCTCCAGCACCGCGGCCAGGTTGTAGTGATGCGGCCGAGGCAACGCCCACTCATCGAAGAAGATGCGCTGCATGGGCGTCAGCGGCACGGCGCCTTCCACCACCCCCTGCTCCGCCGACCCCGCCTTCACCTTCCCCGCGGCCGCGGCCAGCTCCACCAGCGTCTGCCGCTCGAAGAGCGTGGCGGGCTCCAGCTCCAGCCCCAGCGTCTTCGCGCGCGAGACAATCTGGATGCCCAGGATGGAGTCGCCGCCCAGCTCGAAGAAGTTGTCGTTCAACCCCACCCGCTCCACACCCAGCACCTGGGCCCAGAGCGCGGCCAGCGTCTTCTCCGCCTCGGTGCGCGGCTCGACGTACCCCGTCCCCGTGCCTCCGCGCGCGGCGTCCGGTGCCGGCAGCGCCGCCCGGTCCACCTTCCCGCTGGGTGACAATGGGAAGGACTCCAGGACCACGAAGGCCGCGGGTACCAGGTGGTCGGGCAAGCGCGCCTTCATGAAGGCGCGCAGCGCCGAGGTGTCCAGCTCGGCGCCCTGCACGACGTAGCCCACCAGCCTCCGAGCGCCCGGGGTGTCCTCGCGCACGCTGGCCACCGCGTCGCGCACGTCGGGGTGCTGGCGCAGCGCCGCCTCCACTTCGCCCAGCTCGATGCGGAAGCCGCGCAGCTTCACCTGGAAGTCGGTGCGGCCCAGGTACTCCAGCCGCCCGCCCGCGAGGAAGCGGACCCGGTCGCCCGTCCGGTACAGCCGCGCCCCGGCCTCGCCGGAGAACGCGTCTGGGACGAAGCGCTCCGCCGTGAGGTCCGCCTTGCCCAGGTAGCCGCGCGCCACGCCGGGTCCGCCCAGGTAGAGCTCGCCCGGTACGCCTGGAGGCACGGGCTGCCCCCGCACATCCAGCACGTACGCACGCATGTTCGCGATGGGCCGGCCGATGTCCGGACGGTCCACGTCCAGCTCGGTGGAGAGCGTCGCGCAGACGGACGCCTCCGTGGGCCCGTACCCGTTGAGCAACCGGCGCCCCGGGTTCCAGCGCCGCGCCACCTCCGGCGTGCAGGCTTCACCCGCGGAGATGACCGTCGCCAGCGCGGAGAGCCCGTCCGGCTCCAACTGCGACAACGATGAAGGCGTGAGCGTCACCGTGGTGATGCCCCGTGCTTCCAACACCTCGCGAAGCGGCGCGCCCGGCAGCAACGATTCGCGGGGGACCAGGTGCAGCTCCGCCCCGGCAATCAGCGTGGACAGCACCTCCAGCACGGACGCATCGAACCCGAGCGCCGCGGCCTGGAGCACACGCCGCCCGGGCCCCACGTCATGCGCCCGGATGATGGTGCTCAAGGTGTTGCAGAGGCCCTGGTGCGGCACCAGCACGCCCTTCGGCGTCCCCGTGGAGCCGGACGTGTAGATGACGTACGCCAGGTGGCCCGGCAACGAGCCCACCCGAGGCGACTCCACCGGGTTGCGAGCGATGTGGCTCCACTCCGCGTCCAGCGCGACGAGCAGCTCACCGCCCGCCGGGAGCACATCCGCGATGGCGTCCACCGTCACCACCACGGACAACCCGGCGTCCCGCATCATGTGCGTCAGCCGGGCCGTGGGATACGCGGGGTCCAAGGGGACGAACGCGCCGCCCGCCTTCAACACGCCCAGGAGCCCCACCACCAGCTCCACTGAGCGCTCCGCGCACAGCCCCACGCGCACCTCCGGGCCCACGCCCAGCGTGCGCAGATGGTGCGCGAGCTGGTTGGCCCGGGCGTCCAGCTCCGCGTACGTGAGGCGCTGGCCCTCGGCCACGACCGCCACCGCGTCCGGCGTCCGCGCGGCCTGCGCCTCGAACAGGCCATGCAGGCTCGCGCCTTCCAGCGTGGGCTCGCGCGTGTCGTTCCACGTCACCAACATCCGCTGGCGCTCCGCGTCCGACAGCAGGGGCAACTCCGACACGCGGCGCGCCGGATTCGCGGCGATGCCCTGGAGCAGCCGCACGAAGCGCTCCCACAGCAGCTCCACCGTCGACAGGTCGAAGAGGTCCGCCGGGTACTCCAGTCCGCCCGTGAGCCCCCCTGGCGTCTCTCGCAGCTCCAGCGACAGGTCCACCTTGGTGGCGCCGATGTCCAGCTCCAGCATCTTCACGCCCAGCCCCGGCGTGCGGACCTCCACGGGCGGCGTGTTGTGGAACGTGAGCATCGCCTGGACCAGGGGCATGCGGCTCGGGTCGCGCGGCACGCGCAGCTCGTCCACCAGCCGCTCGAACGGAATCTCCTGGTGTGCATACGCGCCAATCGACGCCGTCTTCACCTGACGGAGCAGCTCCACGAAGGTGGGCGCCCGGGAGAAGTCGCCACGGATGGCGAGCGTGTTCAGGAAGCAGCCGATGAGCCCTTCCAGCTCGGGCCGGTTGCGGCCGGCGGCGGACGTGCCGACGATGATGTCGTCCTGTCCCGAGTACCGGTGCAGCAGCGTCTGGAACGCCGCAGTCAGCACCATGAAGGGCGTGGCTCCCTCGCGACGGCCCACGGCCCACACCGCGTCCATCAACGGCTTGTCCACGGACACCACGAGCCGGCCGCCCCGGCCCGTCCACCGCGCGGGACGCGGGCGGTCCGTCGGGAGCTCCAGCACCTGCGGGCCCGCGAGCTGCTTCTTCCAGTACGCGAGCTGGGCCTCCATCCCCGGCCCTTCCAACCAGCCGCGCTGCCACGCTGCGTAATCCGCGTACTGCACGGGCAGCTCCGGCAGCGGCGACGGCCGGCCCGCCGCGAGCGATTCATAGCCCGCCACGAGCTCGCGGAAGAGCACGCCTCCGGACCAGCCGTCCGAGGCGATGTGGTGCAGCGTGAGGTGCAACACGGAGACGGCCTCGCTGACGCGAATCAGCACGGCCCGCATCACCGGCCCACGCTCCAGGTCGAAGGGCTTGCGCGCCTCGGCCAGGGCCCGCTTCAGTGCGTCCGCCTCCCGGGCCGCCAGCGTTTCGCCATGGGCCGTCAGCCGCTCCAGCACCAGCGGCATGGCCGCCGCGATGACCTGGTGCGCGCCACCGTCTTCGAGCGCGAAGGTGGTGCGCAGGACTTCGTGCCGGTCCACCAGCGCGTTGAGCGCGGCCTCCAGGAGTCCTTCGTCCACCGCGCCTTCGAGCCGCAGCGTCACGGTGTTGTTGTACGCGACGCCTGCCGGGTCGAGCTGGTGGAGGTACCAGATGCGCTGCTGCGGGAAGGACAGCGGCAGCGGCTTGTCCCGGCCCACGCGCACCACGGGCGTGGCCGTCGCGGCGGGAGCCTCCGGGGGCCACCACCCGCGCGACGGTCGGCCGGGAGCCCACCGCATCGCGAGCCGGCTGCACGGCCGGGCGTCGTGCCTTCGTCGCACGCGCGGGGGCCACCAGCTCGACCTCGCCAGGGTTGCGGAAACGGGCCTTCTGGCCTGTCACGAAGAAGCGCTCACCCGTTCCAGGGACGGCGATGAAGCGCGCCTTCGTCGCAGCGGCGTCGTTCCAGAAGCCGAGCGGCACCGCCGCGCCGCCCAGGGCCAGCTCGCCCACCACGCCCACGGGCACTGGTTCGCCGGACGCATCCCGCAGGTACGCGGGCGCCGAAGCCGGAGACGGCCACGCCGCCCCCACCAGGGAGGACTCCACCGACACATGCCGTGCCGGAGGGCTGATGCTGTCGGACTCGCCGCCGAGCACCCAGAGGTGGACGCCGCTCAGTGCGTCCTCTGCTTCGGGAAGCGCCGTCAGGGCACGCGCCTGCGATGGAGCGCAGCGCAGCGTGGTGACGCCTTCGTCTCGGACGAGCGCCAGCAGCGCGCCGACCCCTGCGTCCCCATCCACCAATGCGGGCAGCGTTTGCACCTGGCTGCGCTGCCGCAGCACATCCAGCAGGCGCAGGCTGGACATCATCGGTTCCAGCTCCACGCCGAAATCGACGAGGCAGGCGATTTCGTCCACGTCCAGCGCGCGCACGCGCTCCACCACGCGCACGCAGTCCTCCACCGAACCGAAGAGGCCACCTTCACGGATGTAGTGCTCCACCCCCTGGGCGAGCATCACCTCCACGTCCTCTGGCGTGAGGCCTCGCACGTCCACCTGAAGCCCCTGGCTGGCCACCAGGTTGGCGAACACGTCCACCGAGCTGCGGAAGTACCGCAGCAAGGGCTCACGCACGGCCTCGCGCACCTCGTCCAGGTCCTGGCCGAGGAAGGTGTGGAGCATCAGGGTGACCTGCCCCCGCCCGGGCCCGTGTCCCGCCTTCCGGTACGTCTCGCGGTACAGCACCACCTTGGCCGCCAGTTCGCCCAGGTTGGAGCCCAGGCCGAGCACGTTGGTCAGGATGCCCGCCCCCACCTCGCCCGCCTTCCGGAAGGTCTCCGGGTTGCCAGTGGATGTCAGCCAGACCGGAAGCTCCGCCTGCTTCGGCTTGGGCCGCAGCGCCAGCTCCACTTCGTTGCCCGCGCCGTTGCGCCGCAGCACCGTGCCGCCTCGCCACAGCCGCCGCACTTCCTCCAGGCGCTCGATGAGCACCTCGCGCCGGCGGTCGAAGGTGCCCGGTGACAGCGAGAAGTCGTTCGCGTGCCACCCCGTGGCGAATGACAGCCCCACGCGTCCGCGAGACAGGTTGTCCACCACGGACCACTGCTCGGCGACCTCGATGGGGTCATGGAGCGGCAGCACCACACTGCCCGCGCGAATCTGCACGCGGCGCGTGAGCATCGCCAGCGCACCGCCGACCACCGAGGGCTGCGGGTACAGACCGCCGAACGAATGGAAGCGCCGCTCTGGCGTCCAGACGGCGGAGAAGCCATGCGCGTCCGCGAACTTCGCGCCTTCGAGCAACAGCTCGTACTTCTCCTCGCCCAACGAGTCCTCGTCATTGGCGAAGTAGGACAGGCTGAAGTCCAGGGCCCGCCGCGTGTCCGGCTTGCGGCCCAGGACGGCGAAGCGCGCCGCGAGCGGCTCGGGCGGGAGAACAACCCGCATGCCACGGGCCAACGCCCACAGCAGGTCCAGGCCGGCCGGGTCCTCGGAAGGACCGCCCGCCGCCAACCACACGCCGCCTTCGCCCACGTCCATCCGCGCATCCATCGAGGACAACACGTGTGCCACGTTGCGGTGGCTCAACATGACGCGGCCACGGCCCCCCAGCACCTCGGGCGCGGGGACAATGAAGGCCAGCCGCTCGGTGGGTACGGCCTCCGCCGACCCGCCCCGTGCATCCACCGACTCCACGGCGAGCGCACGGATTCCCTTCGGCAACGTCGGCACGTCCGCCGCCCTGGGCACCAACAACCACCGGGCTCCCTGCGCCGGCAGGAGCGACGCGAGCTCCGCGACCTCTCCAGCCGTCACGGGCAGGCAGGCCCCTCCCGCCTCCAGCACGCCCCAAAGCGCGATGACCGACTCCGCGGACGGCGTGATGCGCACCGCCACCGGTACGTCGGCGCCCACGCCCTCCTGCTTCAACCGAGTCGCGAGCCCCCGCGCCCGGGCCGCCAGCTCCCGCCACGTGAGGCGACGGTCTCCCGCGCTGATAGCCACCGCGTCCGGCGTACGCTCCGCCCACGCCCCAAGGCGGGCCAACACGCCCTCCGCGCCCAACACCGCTGAAGCCGCCCCCGCCTGAGACGGGCGGTGCTGTTCCGACACGCCAGGAGCAGCGGTCTGGAGCTCCAAGCCCTGTACTGCTGAAGCTGCGGCCCCCAGGCGCTGCGCTTCCGAAGAGCCAGGGGCAACGGCCCGGCCATCCAAGCCCTGCACTGCTGAGGCCACGTCCCCCGGTCGCTGCTGCTCCGTAGCGACAAGCGCGGCGAGCCCCGGCAACGACGCACGCCGTTCATCGGCCGTCGCCAGCGGCATCCGCGACACACGGAGCTCTGGATTCGCGAGCGCCGCGCCCAGCAACGTCTGGAGGTGCGCGGACAGACGCGCGATGCGCGGCTCGTCGTAGAGGTCGGTGGCATACTCGATGAAGCCGTGGAAGCCGCCGCTGGCGCTCTCGTTCAGCAGCAGCGTCAGCTCGCCCAGCGTGGCGCCGAACTGCGCGGGCGTCCCGGGGACCTCCACCAACTGCATCTCCAGGCCCGCCACGGAAGGCGGCGCCGTGGCGACATGGGCGTGCAGCACCAACGCCGCGTCGCACAGGCGCGAGCGCGCCGGATCTCTCCCAGGAGCCACCCGAGGCAGCAGGTGCTCGAAGGGGACGTCCTGGTGACTGGACGCCCCAATCGTCGTCTCACGGGCCCGGGTGACCAGCTCGCGGAACGTCGGGTCGCCGGACAGGTCGGTGCGAAGGGCCATCGCGTGGGCCACGAAGCCGATGAGCGGCTCCAGCTCACCACGGGCGCGGTTGCCCACGGGCGTGCCCACCACGATGTCCTCGCGCCCGGAGTAACGGGCGAGCACCGAGGACAGGGCCGCCAGCAACGTCATGAAGGGCGTCACACCTTCGCGCTGGCTGAACGCCATCAACGCCGCGCTGAGTTCTGGCGAGAAGGCCAAGGGGAACCGGGCGCCTCGCAGCCGTGAGTCCGCCCCCCGCGGCCGGTCCGAGGCCAACTCCAAGGAGGGTGGCAGGTCCGCCAGCACCTCGCGCCAGTAGGCCTCCTGCGCCGCCAGCGCGCCTCCCTCCAGCGAGCGGCGCTCCCAGGCCGCCGCGTCCACGTACTGCACCGCCAGCTCCGGCAGTGGCGCGGGCTTGCCTTCCAGGAACGCGTGGTAGTTCGCCGCGGCCTCCCGGAAGAAGGCCACCATGGACAGCGTGTCCGCCGCGATGTGGTGCACCGTGAGCAGCAGCAGGTACTCGGCCTCGGCCAGCCGCAGCAGGCTGGCACGAACGATGGGCCCCTGCTCCAGGGAGAACGGCTGCACCGCCTCCTCCAGCGCCAGCCGCAGCGCCTCCGCCTCGCGGTCGCCGCCGTGGCGCCGCAAGTCCACCACGGGAACGTGGATGCGCACCTCCGCGGCGAACCGCTGCGACACGCGGCCGTCCTCCTCGCGGTACGTCGCGCGCAGCATTTCGTGTCGGCGGATGACCTCGTTGATGCTCCGCTCCAGGACCGGCACGTCCAGTGCGCCGGAGACACGCACCGCCAGCGGCATGTTGAGGGACGGGTTGCCCGGGTCGAGCTGCTCCATCCGCCAGACCCGCTCCTGCACGACAGACAGGGGCAGCTCGCCCGAGCGGTCGATGCGCACCATCACCTCGACCGCCGCCCTGCCATCCGCGGGGTGCGCGGCCTGGAGCATCGCCTCGATGCGCGCGGAGATGCCCGCCACGGTGGGGGCCTCGAACAGCGCGCTCAACGGAAGCTGGACGGAGAAGGCCTCGCGAAGGCGGGTGAGCATCTGCGCCGCCATCAGCGAGTTGCCGCCCAGCTCCAGGAAGTCGTCGTCCGGGCCCACCTCCACCGCGCCCAGGCGCTCACGCCAGATGTCCATGACGCGCTGTTGAATCTCGCCCACGGAAGCGGGAACCACGGCCTCCGGAGTGACAGGAAGCACCGGCGCGCCCCCTGCATGCCCAGAGCGAGCCACCGGTCCGGACGTCACCGGCAACACGAGCGGCAGGCCCGATGACTCCAGCCGGCAGGACTTCTCCTCGAACGGATACGTGGGCAGCGAGACGCGGCGACGGGCCTCCGCGCCATGGAACTTGTCCCAGGCCACGTCCATGCCCGAGGCCCACAGGTCGCCCAGGGACTGCAACACCCCACGGACGTCATCCTCCGTGGGCCGGCGGCGCAGCGACGGCGCCACAACCAGGCGCCGCTCCTTGCGCGTCCGCGCCCGGGCCAGCGATGTGAGGTCCGTCCCAGGCCCCACCTCCAGCAGGACACTGCATCCATCCCCGAGCAGCGTCTCCAGCCCCTGGGCAAAGCGCACCGGCTGGCGCATCTGCCGAGCCCAGTACGTGGGGTCCGTGGCCTCCTCCGGGCGAATCCACGTCCCCGTCAGGCTGGACACGAAGGGCAGCTCCGGCGCCTTGAGGCGCAGCGACGACACCGCCCGCGCCAGGTCCGCCATCAGCGGCTCCACGGCGCTGGAATGGAAGGCATGGGCCGAAGGCAGCCGCACCATGCCCACGCCCCGGCTCGAAAGCGTGGCCTGCAACGCATCGATGGCCGCCACGGGTCCGGAGACAACGCATCGGCCCTGACCGTTGACGGCCGCCAGCGCCAACCCGTCGCCCAGCAGCGGCAGGACCTCCGCCTCCTCCAACCCCACCGCGAGCATCGCGCCGGCGGGCATCCGCGCCATGAGCGCGCCACGCACCACCGCGAGCCGCAGGCCATCCTCCGGCGTCAGCACACCGGCCACGCAGGCCGCGGCGTACTCACCGAAGCTGTGCCCCAACAAGGCCTGTGGCCGGACGCCCCAGGACATCCAGAGCCGGGCCAGCGCGTGCTCGACGATGAAGAGCGCGGGCAACGCGACACGCGGGTCAGACAGCTTCAACGCCGCGGCGTCCTCCTGCCCCTTCGCGGGAAACAGGAGCGCGCGCACCTCGGAGGCCAGCGACGGTTCCAACCTCGCCAGCGCCGCGTCCACGTCCTTCCGGAAGCCCGGCTCCGCCGCGTGCAGCTCGCGGCCCATGCCCACCGCCTGCGAGCCCTGCCCCGGGAACAGGAAGGCCACCCGGCGGTTCCGCCCCGCCTCCACCGCCGCGGGCTTGCGAAGCCGCTCCGCCAGGTCTGCCGCGTCCGCCGCCACCACCGCACGACGGTGCTCGAAGGCACGGCGCCCCACGTTGCGAGTGAAGGCCACATCCTCCAACGCCAGCCCCGGCGTGGATTCCACATGCGTGGCCAGCTCGCGCGCCATCACCTCCAGGGCGGACGGCGTCCGGGCGGACAGCGTCACCACGTGCAGCGGGCGATGGCCTCTCGCCGTCGCTTCTTCCAGCGGCGCCTCTTCCAGCACGACGTGCGCGTTGGTCCCGCCAATACCGAAGGAGCTCACGCCGGCCCGGCGCGGCGCATGGCTCCGGGGCCACGCGGTGAGCGCGGTGTTGACGAAGAACGGGCTGCGCTCGAAGTCGATCTCGGGGTTCGGTCGCTCGAAGTGAAGGCTCGGCGGCAGCTCGCCGTTCTGGAGCGACA
Source organism: Myxococcus sp. 1LA (assembly GCA_046520405.1). GTDB lineage: Bacteria > Myxococcota > Myxococcia > Myxococcales > Myxococcaceae > Myxococcus. The sequence continues at coordinate 125,635 of JBKGHI010000002.1, read as the reverse complement.
GCACCACCTTGATGAGGCCCGCCACGCCCGCCGCCGCGTCCAGGTGCCCCAGGTTCGTCTTCAGCGAGCCGATGGCGCAGAAGCCCGTGCGCTCCGTCGTCTTCCGGAAGGCCCGCGTCAGCGCGGAGATTTCAATGGGGTCGCCCAGGGACGTGCCCGTGCCGTGGGCCTCCACGTAGCTGATGTCGTCCGCGCCCAGGCCCGCATAGGCCAGCGCGTCCGCGATGACCTCCGTCTGGCCTTCGATGCTCGGCGCGGTGTAGCCCACCTTCTGCTGGCCGTCGTTGTTGACGGCGGAGCCCTTGATGACGGCGTGGATGTGGTCGCCATCCCGCAGCGCGTCCGACAGCAGCTTGAGCACCACCACGCCCGCGCCATTGCCCGCCACGGTACCGCCCGCGCGGTGGTCGAAGGCGCGGCAGTGCCCGTCCGGCGAGAAGATGAGCCCGTCCTGGTGCAGGTAGCCCGTGCGCTGGGGGCTGGCGATGCGCACCGCGCCCGCGAGCGCGATGTCCGACTGCCGCGTCAGCAGGCTCTGGCAGGCCATGTGGATGGCGACCAGGCCGGTGGAGCACGCCGTGTAGACGGCGACGCTTTCACCTCGGAGCTGGAGCTTGAACGACGCCTTCATCGCCAGGCTCTCCGGGCCCGCGGTGGCCAGCTCCAGCCCCGCGCCCACGTCCTTCCGCGCCTCGTTCAGCAGGTTCAGCAGGTGGCCCGACGCGCCGGCGCCCGCGTAGAGCGAGATGCGCCCCTTGTAGCGCGCGGGGTCATACGCCGCGTCCTCCAGCGCCGCCCAGGCACACTGGAGGAACACACGCTGCTGCGGGTCCATCCACTGCGCCTCGCGCAGGGGGATGTCGAAGAAGCCGTGGTCGAAGTCATCCGCCCCTTCGAGGATGCCGCCCGCGCGGATGAAGCGCGGGTGCCGCCACAGGTCTTCCGGGATGAGCAGCGAGCGCTCCAGCTCGTCCTCGGAGAAGAACGAGATGGACTCCACGCCCCCTCGGACGTTGTTCCAGAAGTCAGCCAGGTTGCGGGCCCCCGGGAAGCGCCCCGCCATGCCGATGACCGCGATGTCGCTGCTGGAGTCCTCGCCCTGCACGTCATCAAGCTCAGCCATTGCCGTGATTTCCTCGCCGGCCCTGACGACGGATCGCCTGGCGCCGCTGCTGGGCGCGATCCACGTGGGCCTCGTTGTCCTGGGTGTCTGCCGTCGTCTCGCCGTCCCGCTCCAGGGACATGACGAACGCGCGGACCGATGGATGTTCAAAGAAGCGAGTCGCGGGAACGTCGCGCTTCAACTCGTCACGCAGCAATGCACACGCCTTGACCACGGACATGGAGCTGCCGCCCAGGTCCGCGAAGAAGTGGTCCTCCACACCGACCCGCTCCACGCCCAGCACCTTCGCCCAGAGCCCCGCCACCTGGCGCTCCAGCGCGCTGGTGGGCTCCACGAAGGCACTGCCCGCCGGGCGCGCGACGTCAGGCTCCGGCAGCGCGGCGCGGTCCAGTTTGCCCACCGGCGTGAGCGGCAGCGCGGCCAGCGGGACCACGGCGGAAGGGACCATGAACTCAGGCAGTGACTCCGCCAGGAAGGCGCGCAGCCCGCGTGGCTCCAGTGACTCCCCACTCCGAGCCACCGCGTAGGCCACCAGCCGCTTCCCACCCGCGGGGTCCGGCCGAGCCACCACCACCGACTCGGCCACCGCCGGGTGCTGGCGCAGCGCCTCCTCCACCTCGCCCGGCTCCACCCGATAGCCACGCACCTTCACCTGGCCGTCCAACCGCTCGATGAACTCCAGCGTGCCGTCCTCGCGGTACCGCACGCTGTCGCCCGTGCGGTACAGCCGGCCGCCTGATTCCTGTCCGAATGGGTCCGGGATGAAGCGCTCCGCCGTCAGCTCAGCCCGGCCCTGGTAGCCCCAGGCCAGACCGTCTCCACCGATGAGCAGCTCACCGGGCACGCCCACGGGCACCGGCCGCAGCTCCGCGTCCACCACGTACACGCGCGTGTTGGCGATGGGACGGCCAATGGGGATGGCCCCCGGTGCGATGGTCCCCTCCATCACATGGCAGCAGGTGAAGGTGGTGCCCTCGGTGGGGCCATACCCGTTGACCAGGATGCCGCCCCGCGCGATCCGCTCCCGCACCGCGGCCGGCGGGAGCACGTCACCTCCCGCCAGGAGCTGCCGCACGCCGTCCAACGCGTCCGGCCTCGCGGCGGAGAGGGCCTCGAAGAGCGCGGCCGTGAGCCACAGCGTGGTGACACCGTGGCGCACCAGCACGTCCTTGAGCAGGTCCACCGTGGGCGGCTGCGGCGGGAAGAGGACCAGCTTCGCGCCGTGCAGCAGCGCACCCCACAGCTCAAAGGTGGCGGCGTCGAAGCAGATGGGCGCCAGTTGGAGGAAGACCTCGTCCGCGCCCCACCGCGCGAAGCGGGAGCCCAGCACCAGGCGAGCCACCGCGCGCTGCGGCACGCAGACGCCCTTGGGCCGTCCCGTGGAGCCGGACGTGTACATGACGTACGCCAGCGACTCGGCGGGCACCGACACGTGGAGGGGTGCATCGGGCTCGTGCGCAACCTCCTCCCAAGCCGTGTCCAGGAGCACCACGTCCGCGCCGCCCGACGGCAACAGCGCCAGGACCGACTGCTGCGCCAACACCACGGTGAGGCGCGAGTCCTCCACCATGAAGGCCAGGCGTTCGCGAGGGTACGTGGGGTCCAGCGGCACGTAGGCACCGCCCGCCTTGAGGATGCCCAACATCCCCACCACCAGGTCGAGCGAGCGCTGGACGCACAGGCCCACGGGCGTGCCCACCGTCACGCCTCGCTTGCGCAGATATCTCGCGAGCTGGTTCGCCCGTTGGTCCAGCTCCGCGTACGTGAGCTGAGACGCCTCGCACACCACCGCGACCGCGTCTGATGACCGCGCCGCCTGGGCCTCGAAGACGCCGCGAGCCCCGCCTCCCGGGGGTATTCCACCGTGGTGTCGTTCCACGCCACGATCAGGCGCTGACGCTCCGCCGCGTCCATCATCGGCAGCTCGCCCAGCCGCTGGCCTGCGTCGGCCACCGCGCTCTCCAGCAACACCTGGAGCGCCTTCATCAGCCGCGCGGCCGTCTCCCGCGTGAAGAGGTCCGCGTCGAACTCCAGCGTTCCGTTGAACCCCTCTGGTGCATCGACCAGGGCCAGGGTGAGGTCGAACTTCGACGTGCCCGAGGCCAACTCCACGGGGCGCAGGGAGAGCCCTTCGGGCGCCGCGTCCTGACGCGTGGCTTCGTGGAGCGCGAGCACCACCTGCACCAGCGGCGCGTGGCTCAGGCTGCGTGGCGGTTGCAGCGCCTCCACCAGCTTTTCGAACGGGACGTCCTGGTGGGCGTACGCGTCCAGCGTCGTCTCCCGCACCTGCCGCAGCAGCTCACGGAAGGACAGCGACCGAGGCAGGTGCGTACGCAGCACCAGCGTGTTGACGAAGAAGCCAATCAGGTTCTCCAGGCCGGGCTGCTGTCGGCCCGCGATGGGTGACCCCACGCACACGTCCTCCTGCCCCGATACGCGCGACAGCAGGAGCTGGAAGGCCGCCAACAGCCCCATGAAGGGCGTGACACCTTCGCGGACACAGAGCGCGCGGAAGGCATCGGACAACCCGGCGGGGAGCTGCACGGCCAGGGTGTCGCCCCGGAAGCGCTGCAGGCCTGGCCGGGGGAAGTCCTTGGGGAGCACCAGGACGGGCGGCGCCCCGGCGAGCTGCTTGCGCCAGTATCCGACCTGCGCGGAGAGCGACTCCCCCTGGAGCCACTCGCGCTGCCACACCGCGTGGTCAACGGGCTGGAGCGTGGGCGCTGGCAGCGAAGAGGCTCGGCCATGGAGCTCCGCGCCGTACAGCTCCGACAGCTCCCTCACGGCCACGCCCAGGGACCATCCGTCGGAGACGATGTGGTGCAGCGTGAGAACCAGCAGGTGTGCCTGTGGCGCCGTGCGAATCAGCAGCGCCCGGCACAGTGGCCCGCTGGACAGGTCGAACGGCCGGCGAGCCTCCTCCGAAGCGACGTGCAGCGCCTGCGCTTCGCGCTCCGTCTCCGGCAGCGCGCACAGGTCGACGACCGGAAGCGCGACGTTGGCGCTCGGGTGGATGACCTGCACCGGCTCTCCCGCGTGGCTGGAGAAGGTGGTCCTCAACGCCTCGTGCCGGTGGAACAGCCCGGACAGGGCTCGCGCCAGGGCAGGAACCTCCAGCGGCCCGGTGAGCCACCCGGCCCAGGGGACGTTGTAGAGCGCCGTGCCTGGCTGGAGCTGCTCCAGCAACCACAGCCGCTCCTGCATCGCGGACAGCGGCAGGGACCTGTCCCTGGACACGGGGACGATGGGCGGCGGGCGCGCCGCGCCAGACGATTGCCGGGTCCACCGGATGCGCTCGGCCAGCCCCGCCACGGTCGGCGCGTCGAAGAGTTCCCGCAGCGACAAGGCGACACCGAAGGTCGCTTGAATCCGCGTGACGACCCGCGTGGCCAGCAGCGAGTGCCCACCCAGGTCGAAGAAGCTGTCGGATGCCCCAACGCGGGCGACCCCGAGCAGTTCGCCAAAGAGACTGGCGAGCAGCTCCTCCTCGGGCCCCTTCGGCGCGACGGTTTCCGCCTCAGCGGCGGGAGCTGGTAGCGCGCGACGGTCCACCTTGCCGTTGGGCGTCAGCGGCAAACGCTCCAGCGGCATGAAGATGGCGGGCACCATGTACGCGGGCAGGTGCTCGGACAGGAAGGCACGCACCCCAGCGGGCGTCGTCGCTGCCTCCGGCGCCAGGACGACGTAGGCCACCAGGTGCCGCGAGCCTCCAGATGCATCCTCTCGCGCCAACACCACGGCCTGCCGGATGTCCGGGTGACGCAGCAGCCCGGCCTCGACTTCACCCAACTCGACGCGGAAGCCGCGCACCTTCACCTGCGCGTCCACGCGGCCCTCGAACGTCACCGCCCCATCCGCGAGCAAGCGGACCCGGTCCCCCGTGCGATAGAGCCGGGTCCCCGGACGCGTGCTGAACGGGTCCGGAACGAAGCGCTCGGCGGTCAGCGCGGGCCGTCCCAGGTAGCCCCAGGCCAGGCCGTCCCCGCCGAGCCACAGCTCCCCCACGCCTCCTGGAGGTACCGGCGTCAGGTCCTCATCGAGCACGTACTGGACCGTGTTCGCCAGCGGCCTGCCAATGGGGATGGAGGTGGCGCCGTCCGGCACGTCCGTAACGAGGTGCCATGTGGAGAAGGTCGTGTTCTCCGTGGGGCCGTAGACATGCAGCAGTCGCTCGGGCGGCCCTTCCCGCAGGACCTGACGCACCGGCCGGGGGTCCACGGCCTCGCCGCCGAAGTGAAGCTGCCGCAGCACACGGAAGGCGTCCGGGACCTCGGCGACCACCTGGTTGAACCAGGCCGTGGTGAGGAACAGGACTCGGATGCCCTCCTCCCGCAGCCAGGACGCGAACGCCCTGGGGGACAGCGCTGTCTCCCGGTCCACGCCCACCACCCGGGCACCGTTGAGCAGCGCGCCCCAGATTTCGAACGTCGCCGCGTCGAACGAGGCATTGGACGCCTGCGCCACGCGGTCCTCAGGCACCACGCGGATGAAGTCCGTCTCCACCACCAGCCGGACCACGGCCCGATGCGGGACGCAGACGCCCTTGGGCGTCCCCGTGGATCCGGAGGTGTAGATGACGTAGGCCGCATCCTCGGCGCCTGTCTCGGAAGGCGGCGCTCCAGCGGTGTCACCTTCCGTCGCGCACTCCTCGAAGGTGAGTACGCGCAGACTGTCCGAAGGCAATGCCGCCCGCAGCCGCTCCTGGGTCAGCAGCACCGGTGCTCCCACATCCGCGAGCATCCACGCGAGCGCTCGCGAGGGTACGCCGGGTCCAACGGCACATACGCCGCCCCCGCCTTGAGGACGCCCAGCATTCCCACGACGAGTTCGGCGGAGCGCTCCGCGCAGAGCCCCACGTAGGCCCCTCGCTGAATTCCCAGCGCGCGCAGCCGGTGGGCCACCTGGTTCGCCCGAGCGTTCAGCTCCGCATAGGTCAGCGAGGTGTCGCCGTAGTGCACCGCGACCGCGTCAGGCGTCCGCGCGCACTGGGCCTCGAACAAGGAATGCACCGTGGCGTCACGTGGGTACGCGGTGGCGGTGGCGTTCCACTCCACCAACACGCGGCGCCGCTCGGCCTCGGACAACAGGGACACGTCGCCCAGCCGCTGCTCCGGCCGACGGAGCATTTCCCGGAGCAGGCCGCTCCAGTGCGCCAGCAACCTCGCTGCTGCGTCTCGCGAGACGCGCTCCTCCCGATACAGCAACTTCAGTCGCAACGAGCGCCCCGGCACCGCCACTGCGGTCAGCGGATAATGCGTCCGCTCAAAGGCCGTGAAGTCCCGCAGCGCCAGCCCGGCCGCGCCACGCGCGAGCGCCGCGTCCACCGGGTAGTTCTCGAAGACCAGGAGGCTCTCGAAGAGCGGCGTGCCTCGGGGGATGTCGCTCCAGCCCTGGAGCCGCGTGAGCGGGACGTGCTCGCGCTGGCCCAGCTCGACCAGCACGGACTGAAGCTCGCGCAGCCAGGCCACCAGCCCAGCGCCGTGCCGGACACGCGCGCGCACCGGGAGGGAGTGGATGAACAACCCCACCGCTTCCTCGATGCCCGGCAGCTCCGGCGGGCGGCCCGCGAGCGTCGTTCCGAACACGACGTCCGCTCCGCCCCCATAGCGGGACAACAGGAGCGCCCACGCTCCGTGGACCAGGGTGCTCTGCGTCACCCCATGACGACGAGCGAAGTCCTGGAGCGCCGCCGTATCCGCATCGCCCAGCTCCAGGGCGCACTCACCCGTATCATTCCTGTCCGCACCGCCGCCCTCCACGGGCAACGGCGTCGGAGCCTCGATGCCCGTGAGCTGCTCCCGCCAGAAGGCTTCGTCTTGCTCCGGCCGACGGCGAGCCAACCACTCCACATAGGCACGGAAATCCATCGCGGCGGGCGGGCGCCACGTGTGTCCACCGGCAATCGCCGAATAGGCATCGAGCACCTCGCCGAGAACACGCGCGAGGCTCCATCCATCGAGCAGCAGGTGGTGGAAGCTCCAGACGAAACGCCAGGCCTCGTCCTCCAGGCGAATCAGCGCCAGACGCATCAATGGCGCGCGTGACAAGTCGAAGCCTTGTGCCCGGTCCTCACCCAGGAAGGCGTCCAGTGCCTGGGACCGAGCCTCCGAGGAGAGCCCACGCCAATCCAGCTCACGCCAGACGGGAGCGCCCCGCGCGTGCACGACCTGGACGGGTGATTCCAGGCCCTCCCACTGGAAGGAGGTCCGCAGCGTGGCGTGCCGTTCGGACACCGACGCCCATGCACGCCGCAGCGCTTCCGGGTTCAACGGACCGGCGAGCGTCCAGCTTCGCTGCTCGAAGTACGCATCCGTCCCGGGCTCCAGCAACACCTGGAACAACAACCCGTGCTGGAGTGGCGACAGCGGATACCGCTCCTCCGCCGCACCCGAGAGTTCCGTCAGCGTCTCCAGGCAGCCGCGTGCCAGGGACTCGATGCGCTCGCGAGCATGCAGCGCCTCGCTGTAATGCCATGCCAGCTCCAGGCGTCCGCCGACAACACGAGCCACCACCTCCAGCACGTGACTCCGAAGCCCGCGCGTCCCCTGCGAGGCCCCGCTGGGCTCGGCCGCCAGCGAGAACAGCGCCGAATCTCTCGCGCCAGAGTCGAGCTGCCCCAGGTAGTTGAACAGTACCTCGGAGGACGCGGCGCCTGTCCCACCCGCCACCGAGACATCGTCCTCGCGAAGGAGGTAGCGCAGCAGTCCGTACCCGAGCCCCCTCCCCTGGCGCTGCTCACGTGCGGCGCGGACCGAGGCCAGCACGGACGCGGACGTGGTCTCCCCAGGAAGCTCCAGCCGCACGGGGAACAGCGAAGTGAACCAACCCACCGTGCGGGAAAGGTCCACGTCCTCGAACAGGTCATCGCGGCCGTGGGCCTCCAGGTCGATGCGCAGCAGACGCTGCCCGGTCCAGCGGGACAGCGTCCTCGCCACGCCCGCGAGGAGCACGTCCTCCGGTGCGGCCGTCGACGCACGAAGCAGCGAACGCGTCACCTCGGCATCCAGCACCACCTTGACGACACGCTCCGAACCCTGGGTGTTCACCCCCTCCGGAAGGTCGCGAGGAAGCGGGGACACGGCCCCGCTCACGGCTTCACGCCAGTAGGCCCGCTCCTCGACGACCGCATCCGAGGCCGCATGCGCCTCCAGCCGCCGCGCCCATCCCTGAAAGGACGTCGTCTTCGCTGGAAGCGCCACGGGCTCGCCCTGGGCAAGCTGGCGCAGCGCGGTCTCCAGGTCCTCCAGCAACACACGCCAGGAGACCCCATCCACCGCCAGGTGGTGGATGACCAGCAACAACCGGCCCGTTCGCTCCGCTCCCCGGTCGAACACCACCGCGCGCAGGAGACAGCCCGATTCCAGGTCCAGTCCTGCCTGTGCCTCGGTGGCGATTCGCGCCATCGTCTCGGCCTGTTCCGACGTGTCCTGCCCGGACAGGTCCACGCGGCGCAGCGACACCTCGCGCCCCGGCTCCGCGCACGACTGCGCCCACCCGGCCTCCCCCCGAGACAGCCGCAGCCGGAGCGCGTCATGGTGGTCCACCAGCGCTTTCAGCGCGCGCGCCAGCGCCTCCGCATTCAGGGGCCCCCGTGTCTCCAGCATCAGCGCCTGGTTGAAGTGGTGCGGCTCGGGCAGCTCGCGCTCGACGAACCACCGCTGGATGGGCGTCAACGGAACGGGCCCCACCACCGGGCCTTGTTCCGCGAGCCGACGGACGTCGCCCGCCACCTGCGCCAGTGCCGCCACCGTCGGGTGCTGGAAGAGCTGACGCGCCGTGAGGTGGATACCCACCTGCCGCGCCCGAGCAATCACCTGGAGCGCGAGGATGGAGTCTCCGCCCAGCTCGAAGAAGCGGTCCTCGACGCCAACCCGCTCGACTCCCAGCACGCCCGCCCAGATGCGCGCGAGCTGCCGCTCCTGTGCGTTGCGAGGCGGCACGAATCCCGCGCCATCCTCGGACTGAGCCCGCACTGCTGCGGGCAACGCACGTCGGTCGAGCTTCCCGCTGGGCGACAGCGGGAGCGCCTCCAGTGAGACGAAGGCTGACGGCACCATGTGCTCCGGAAGGCGCTCCCCGAGGAACCCGCGTAGCTCCGAGATCACTCCTTCGGAAGGAGCGACGACATACGCCACGAGGCGCCGGTCCCCCGGGATGTCCTCCCGTACCGTCACCGCCGCCGCCCGCACACCGGGATGCAGCGCCAGCACCGCTTCAATCTCGCCCAGCTCGATACGGAAGCCGCGCACCTTCACCTGGTGGTCCAGGCGGCCCAGGTATTCGAGGGCCCCATCCGCCAGGAAGCGGGCCTGGTCGCCCGTCCGGTACATCCGAGCCCCCGGCATGGCCGAGAAGCCATCCGGGAGGAAACGCTCCGCGCTCAGGTCCGGCCGCTGCCAGTAGCCGCGCGCCAGCGGCATTCCGCCGATGTACAGCTCTCCCGGCACGCCCACCGGCACAGGACGCAGCCGCTCATCCAGCACGTACATCCGCGTATTGGCGATGGGGCGCCCGATGGGCACCACGGGCCCGCGGTCCTCTCGCGCGCAGGCCCACGCCGTCACGTCCACCGCGGCCTCTGTCGGGCCGTAGAGGTTGTGGAGCGCAGCGCCCAGGCGCGAGAAGACACGGTCCCGCAGCTCAGCGGGCAAGGCTTCACCGCTGCAGAACACCCGCCGCAGGCTGGCGCAGGACACATCCAGTCCTGGCTCCTCCAGGAAGGGCCGGAGCATGGACGGAACGAAGTGCAGCGTGGTGATGCCCTCGCGGGCGATGACGTCCGTCAGGTATGCGGGCTCCCGGTGGCCTCCGGGCCGCGCCATCACCAGCCGGGCCCCCGTCAGCAGGGGCCAGAAGAACTCCCACACGGAGACATCGAAGCTGAAGGGCGTCTTCTGGAGGACGCGGTCACTCGCGTCGAGCCCATGGGCCTCCTGCATCCAGAGCAGCCGGTTGCAGATGGCGGCGTGCGTGTTCATCGCGCCCTTGGGCCGTCCCGTCGAGCCCGAGGTGTAGATGACGTACGCCAGCCCGCTCCCCTCCACCGCCACGTCGAGCCGCGCGTCGCGCTCGCGCGCCACCGCGTCCCACTCCGAATCCAGGCACACCACGGCCGCGCCGCCGTGCGGCAACCGCTCGGACAGCCGAGCCTGCGTGAGCAGCACCGGCGCCGCGGCATCCGCGAGCATGTACTCCAGCCGCTCACGCGGATACTCCGGGTCGAGCGGCACATAGGCGCCCCCGGCCTTGAGCACACCGAGCAGCCCCACCACCATCTCCAGCGAGCGCTCCGTGGACAGGGCGACCCGTGTCTCCGGCCCCACCCCTCGGGCCCGCAGGTAACGCGCGAGCTGATTCGCGCGCCGGTCCAGCGCCCGATACGTGAGCGTCTCACCCTCGAAGCTCAACGCCACCGCGTCCGGAGTGCGGTCCACCTGCGCTTCAATGAGGCGGTGCAGGACGCTCGCCTCCGGACGCGGGCGGAGCGTGTCGTTCCATGCCACGAGGACCTGGTGCCGCTCCGCCGGAGACATCAGCGGCAAGTCGGCCACCCTCTGCTCCGGCTCACGCACGCCCGCCGCCAGCAGCACACGCAGGTGCTCCAGCAGGCGCGCCGCGGTGTCGGGCTCGAACAGGTCGGTGCTCAGCTCCAGGTTCGCGGAGAAGCCCTCGGGCGTGTCCGTGATGATGAGCCGCAGGTCGAACTTCGCCGTGTGGCCTGGCTGCGGCTGGACGCTCAGCCGGAGCCCGGGAACCGCCAGCTCCGGTAGCGGGTCCTCCTGCATCACGAGCATGGCCTGGAAGAGCGGGCCGCGGCCCAGGTCACGCTCGGGCTGGAGCGCCTTCACCAACTCCTCGAAGGGCGCGTCCTGGTGTGCGAAGGCGCCCAGCACGGTCTCCCGGGCACGGCCAATCAACTCACGGAAGGAAGGTGCTCCCGCCAACGACACACGGAGCACCAGCGTGTTGACGAAGCAGCCGATGAGCCCTTCCAGCTCGGTCCGGTCGCGGCCCGCCACGGGCGTGCCCACGCACAGGTCGTCCTGCCCGCCATGACGGGACAGCAGCGCGGAAAAGCCCGCCAGCAACACCATGAAGGGGGTGGCACCCTCTCGCTGGGCCAGCGTCTTCAGCGCGCGCGTCAGCTCCGCGCCCAGGAGCACGCTCCGATTCGCGCCACGGCTGCTGCGCACGGCGGGACGGGGACGGTCCGTGGGCAACTCCAGCGCACGAGGCGCCCCTTCCAGCCGCGCACGCCAGTAGGCGAGCTGTGCCTCCAAGGCCGCTCCGCGCAGCCAGTCGCGCTGCCACGCGGCGTAATCCACGTATTGGAGCGGCAACGCCATCAGCGGCGAGCCCTGCCCCTGGGAGAAGGCCCGGTAGAGCGCGGCCACCTCGCGCACCAAGACGCCCATGGACGCGCCGTCCGTCACCAGGTGATGCAGCACGAGCAGGAGCACATGCTCACGCGCACCCACCTGAACCAGCGTGGCCCGAAGCGGCGGCCCCGAGCCCAGGTCGAAGGCCCGCAATGCCTCCGCTTCCAACCGCCGGGACAGCGCCTCCGCCTGCGCGGGCCCCGTCAGCGCCGTCAGGTCCACCCGGGTGACGGTGAGCCGAGGCTCCGGGTGGATGCGCCAGGAAGCCCGCCCGTCCTCATCGTGGAAGGTGGCGCGGAGCACGTCATGACGCCGGACCACTTCCCGCAGGCAGCGTTCCAGCAGCGGCACGTCGAGCTTGCCCTCGACACGGACGGCCACCGCATCGTTGTACGCGGCGCCCCCCGGTTCGAGCTGCTCCAGGAACCAGAGGCGCTGCTGCGCGAAGGACAGCGGCAACGCGCCGTCATGGGAGCGAGCCACCAACGCGGGAACGCCCGATGCACGCAGGAGACGTGCGTCGATTCGCGCCCCCAACGCCGCGGGCGAGGCCGCCTCGAAGAACTCGCGCAGGGGCAGGTCCACCCCGAACGCCTCACGAATCCGCGACGCGGCGCGCGTGGCCAGCAGCGAGTGGCCGCCCAAGGCGAAGAAGTCATCCTCGGCCCCCACCCGCGCCACGCCCAGGAGCGAGGCCCACAGCTCCGCCAACCGGCGCTCGGTCTCCGTCCGAGGTGCCACGTACTCCCGAGCCGCGTCCCGGATACCCTCCGGCGCGGGCAACGCCTTCCGGTCCACCTTCCCGTTGGGCGTCAGCGGGAGCGCATCCAGCGGCACCAACGCCGAGGGCACCATGTGCTCCGGCAGGGAGCGCCGGGAGAAAGCCAGCAGCGCCTCCACCGAGAGCGCCGTCTCCGGACGCGGCACCAGGTACGCCACCAGCCGGGCACTCCCCGGCACGTCCTCCCGCGCAACCACCATGGCCTGCGCCACGTCTGGGTGACGGGCCAGCACGGACTCAATCTCGCCGGGCTCCACGCGAAAGCCACGGACCTTGAGCTGATGGTCCACGCGGCCCAGGAACTCCACCGCCCCATCCGCCCGCCAGCGCGCCCGGTCCCCCGTGCGGTACATGCGGGCACCGGCCTGCGAAGCCACGGGGTCCGGCAGGAAACGCTCCGCCGTCAATTCCGGCCGCGCGTGGTAGCCCCGAGCGACGCCCGCGCCACCAATGTAGAGCTCGCCGGGCACGCCCACGGGCACGGGACGCAGCTCCGCGTCCAGCACGTACAGCGACGTATTGGCGATCGGCGTCCCGATGGGCACCGGCCCCACCGCCCCCGCCACGACGTGCGAGGAGGACCAGATGGTGGTCTCCGTGGGGCCGTACATGTTGAGCAACGCCCCGCCCACGGTGCTCCGCAGCCGGGCCGCCAGTTCCTCGGACAGCGCCTCGCCGCCGACGAGCAACCGCTCCAGCCCCGCCAGCGCTCCCGCCGCGCCGGGCTCCAGGAGCAGCGCCTGTGCCAGGGAGGGTGTGCATTGCAGGTGCGTCACACCGTGCCGGCGAAGCTGCGCGGGCACGGTGCCCTCGCCCTGCGACTGAAGGCGGAAGTCCCGCTCGCAGCGCTGCCGCACGGCATCCAGCGCCGGCAAGCTGGCGAGCACTTCATCCGTGTCCACGCCGAAGTCGACAAGGCATGCGACCTCGTCCACGCCCAGCGCCTCGATGCGGGCCACCTGCTCACGGCAGGTGCGCGGCGTCCCGAAGAGCCCTGCGCCTTCGAAGAAGCGTCCGAAGGCTCGCCCCACCAGCGCGTCCAGGTCCTCCGGACGGACGGACGCGGGGTCCAGGTCCACGCCCAGCGTCCGCCCCAGCCCACGCATCAGGTCCGCGGAGTTGCTCAAGTAGCGCCGCAGCGGTCCTTCCACCGTCTCTCGCACCCGCTCCACGTCATGCCCCACGAACGTGTGGAGCATCAGCGTCACGTGGCCCTCGCCCTCATGCCCCGCCTCGCGCCAGGCCTCACGGTAGAGCGCGATGCGCTCTTCCAGCTCCTCCCACCGCTGTCCCAGCAAGTGCGTGAGGACACCTGCGCCAAGCCGCCCCGCCTCACGGAAGGTGTCCGGATTACCAGCGGCGGTGAGCCACACGGGAAGCTCGCGCTGCACGGGGCTCGGGCGCAGGCGGACCTCGAGGGGCGTCCCCGTGCCATTCGGGAAGCGGAGCGCCTCACCGCGCCACAGCCGCCGGACGGTGTCCAAGTCCTTGCGCGCCAGCTCGCGGCGCTCCTCGTACCGCTCCGGCGCGAGGACGAAGTCGTTCGCGTGCCAGCCCGGCGCCACGGAGATGCCCACCCGCCCCTTCGACAGGTTGTCGACGAGCGACCACTCCTCGGCCACGCGCACGGGGTGGTGCAGCGGCAGGACGACGCTGCCGGCGCGGATGGCCACGCGTTCGGTGATGGCGGCAATGGCCGCGCTGGTCACCGATGGGTTGGGATAGAGCCCCCCAAAGGCGTGAAGGTGCCGCTCCGGCGTCCACACCGCCTGGAAGCCATGGCGGTCCGCGAAGCGCGCACCTTCCAGCAGCAGCCGGTAGCGCTCCGCGCCCGGAGCCCCTTCGTCCGCCGCGAAGTAGAAGAGGCTGAACCCCAGCGAATTGCGGCGCGGCCGGGCCACACGGCGCGGCGTGGCGGCCAAGGCCCCTTGCTCGCCCTGCACGACGACCTTGAAGCCGCGCGCCAGCGTCCAGAGCAACTCCAGCACGGAGATGTCGAAGGAGACGCTCGTCACCGCGAGCCACGTCCCCGGCGTCACGCCCACACGCGCGTCCATGCCCGTGAAGAAGTTGGCCACGTTGCGGTGCGGAATCAGCACGCCCTTGGGCTTGCCGGTAGAGCCCGAGGTGTAGAGGACGTAGGCGAGATTCCCCGGCGCCACGGTGACCGGAGGCGCGGCCTCCGCCAGCTCCGGCCCCTCCAACGTCACGACCGTCCGCCCATCGCATGGAAGGGCTCCCGCCAGGTGCCGGTGCGCGAGCACCACCGAGGCACCGGAATCCTCCAGCATCAGCGCGAGGCGGGCCTCGGGATAGGACGGGTCCAGCGGCAGGTACGCACCGCCCGCCTTGAGGATGCCCAACAGGCCCACGGCCAGGTCCACGGAGCGGTCCGCGAAGAGCCCCACGACACACTCCGGCCCGACGCCCTGCTCGCGCAGCCGCCACGCCACCGCGTTGGCCCGTTGGTCCAGCTCGCGGTACGTCAGGGCTTCGCCACCACACGTCACAGCCACGGTGTCTGGCGTGCGCCGCACCTGGGCCTCGATGAGCGCATGGAGGCACGCCTCCGGCACGTCCGTCCGCGTGTCATTCCATTCAGTCAGCACCTGCCGCCGCTCGGCCTCCGGCAGGAGCGGAAGCGCGGCGACGCGCTGCTCCGGGTCCGCGGCGATGGCCTCCAGGAGCCCCCCCCACCGCGCGACCAGCCGCGAGGCGGTGTCCGCGTCGAACAGGTCCGAGGCGTACTCGAGCCACCCGCCCAGCCCTTCCGCGCTCCGAGCCAGCGACAGTGTCAGGTCGTACGGCGTGGCGCCCGGGTCCACCTCGACGCGCCGCGCCTCCAACCCGGGCAGCGACAGTCCAGCACCGGGCTCCGGCTGGAGCACGAACAGCACCTGGAACAGCGGCGCGCGCGAAGGGTCCCGCGTGGGCTGAACGGCCTCGACCAGCCGCTCGAAGGGAACGCCTCGGTGGGCGAACGCCTCCAACACGCCGTCCCGCGTCTTCCCCAACTGCTCCCGGAAACGCGACGTACCAGCAACGGAAGCGCGCAGCACAACGAGGTCGAGGAAGCACCCGATCAACCCCTCGAGCCCCATCCGCTCACGCCCGTTGACGGCGGTCCCCACGCAGAAGTCGGCCTGACCGGAGTGACGCGCGAGCAGCACCTCGAAGGCCGCCAGCAGCGTCATGAACAACGTGGCGCCTTCACTCCGGCCAAGCGCCTCCAGCCGAGCCGTGAGCGCCTCCGAAAGCTGAACCGCCACACGGCCACCCCGATAGGACGGCATGGGTGGACGAGGCCGGTCCGTCGGGAGTTCCAGCGCGGCGGGAACGCCCGACAGGTGTTCCTTCCACCAGTCCAGGGGCGCGGCCAGGGCCCCCGCTGTCTCGACCTCACGGCGCCAGCGCGCGAAGTCGGGATACTGAAGGGTCAGCGGCGGCAGCGAAGCGTCGCCCGCGTACAGCGCGCTCAACTCCCTCGCCAGGATGGCGAACGAAGCACCATCCGAGGCGATGTGGTGCATCACCACGACGAGCCAATGCTCGTGGGCATCCAGTTGAATCAGCGTGGCTCGGAGCAGCGGCCCGTGGACGAGGTCGAACGGGGCCTGTGCTTCTTCCTTGGCCAGCCGGAACGCGGCCGCCTCTCGCGTCTCTCGCGGTGCATCTCGGAGGTCCACCTTCCGAACCACTGAGGCACCGACAGGCGCGCTCACCTGCCAGGGCGTCCCATCCTCCTCGCGGAACGTCGCCCGAAGGGCCTCATGCCGCTGGAGGATGGCCGCGAAGGCGCGCTCCAGCGCCGCCTCGTCCAGCGCTCCAGTGAGCCGGACCGTCGCGGGCAGGTGGTACGCGGCGCTGCCTCGCGCGAGCTGCTCGAAGAGCCACAGCCGCTGCTGCGCGGACGACAGCGGCGCGGGCGCGCCTTCTTCCCCCCGCGTCAGCTCGGCGCCAGAGTTCTTCCCGCGCGCCGCGACCACGGCCCGAGCGAGCTCCCCCACCGTGGGCCCTTGGAGCAAGGCCTCCATGCGGAGGACGGCGCCCAGGGACTCGACGTCGTTCGCCAGCTCGACGGCCCCGAGTGAATCCAACCCGAACGACGTGATGGGCACGTCCTTCGCCAGTGACTCCGGACGCACCCGAAGCCGCGCGGCGATCCGCTCCACCAACCACGTTTCCAGTTCCTCCGCGGTCAGCAGCTCGGAGGCAACCAAGGCTGGAGCTTGATTCTCGGCTTGAGGCGCCTCCGCATCCGCCTCGCTCCACGTCATCAGCGCCCGATGCGTCCCCGTCAGCAGCTCCGCCCGGCAGGCGCGCCGCTGAATCTTCCCGCTGGACGTCTTCGGCAACGCGCCCGGCTCGATGAGCACCAGCGTGTGGAGCTGGACCTCGTGCGTCTCGGACAGGCCACGCCGGAGCGCGCCCACCACGTCCTCGGGTGTCCACGGCTTGCGCGAGTCCACCTCGTACATCACGGCGAGCCGCTCCTCGCCGCCCACGTCGATGGAGAACGCCGCGCCACAGCCGGGCCGCAGCGCCGGGTGGCTGCGCTCCAGTGTCAGCTCCAGGTCCTGCGGATGCAGGTTGCGGCCACGCAGGATGATGAGGTCCTTGCGGCGTCCGACGACGAAGAGCTCGCCGTCCTTCAAGAGGCCCAGGTCGCCGGTCCGAAGGAACCGGGGCCCATCGCCAGCGTCCGCCAGCCGCGCGCCGAATGCCGCCTCACTCTCCTCGGGCCGCTCCCAGTAGCCCTGGGCCACGCTGGGCCCGGACACCCAGATCTCCCCCACCCGCTCCGGCGGGCATGCCTGCCGGGTCTCCGGATCCACCACGAGCAGCGTCTGCTCCGGCAGCGTCTGACCGCACCCCACGAGCGGGCGCGCGTCGGGGCCGTCCTCCACCGCCAGCGCTTCATTGCGCTCCAGCGCCTGTGCATCCCAGGTGCGCGTGAGGACACCCTCCCCCTTGCGGCCGCCCGAGGCGATCAGCGTGCCCTCCGCCAGTCCATAGCAGGGGTACAGGGCCTCCCGCTGGAAGCCCACCGGCGCGAACGCTTCCGAGAAGCGCGTCATGACCTCCGGACGGATGGGCTCCGCGCCGCAGAACGCCAACTCCCAACGGCGCAGGTCCAGCCCTTCGCGCTCCGCGGCAGGCACCTTCCTCACGCACAAGTCAAAGGCGAAGCACGGACCACCGCTGATGGTGCCGCCGAAACGGGACAGCGACTCCAACCAGAAACGCGGGCGGCGGAGGAACGCGAGCGGCGACATCAGCGCCACGGGGAAGCCCGCGTAGAGCGGCTGGAGGATGCCGCCAATCAGCCCCATGTCGTGGTACGGCGGTAGCCAGATGACGCCCACGCTGTCCTGCCGGACCTGGAACGCGTGGGAGATCAACCCCAGGTTGTGCAGCAGGTTGCCGTGGCTGAGCTGCACGCCCTTCGGGTCGCCCGTGGAACCGGACGTGTATTGGAGAAAGGCCAGCGTGTCCCAGGTGGGCGCCGGACGCCGCCAGTCGGCCTCCAATCCTTCTGGGAGCGCGTCCGTCGCCACCCAGCGGAGCGCGGCGAGTTCGGGGGCACCTTCGAAGAGCCCCTCCCCCATCTCCTGGATGAAGGACGTGGTGAGCACGACGCTCGCGCGTGCATCGCGGATGATGGCGCGCAGCCGAGGCAACGTCCGGTCCAACCGCATCGGGTCTGGTGGATAGGCCGGGACGGCGATGAGTCCGGCGTACAAACACCCGAAGAAACCGGCGACGTATTCCAGGCCCGGTGGATACAGGAGGACGGCCCGCTCGCCCGCTCCCGCCAGGGCCTGGAGCGCGGCGCCGATGCGTCGGGCCTGCACGTCCAACCCGGCGTAACTCAAGACCGCGTCGTCACCGCCATCCTCCAGGAAGGTGTAGAGCGGCCGCGCACCGTGAGACCGGGTCCGTGTTTCAAGCAACTCCAGGAGTGTCACTGCCGGTGGAGATCGCATGGTGAGGGGTCCAGGGTGCGAATCTGCGAAAAGGCCGGGAGACCTTCGCTGGAGAGTGAGACGCAGCATAAGCTATGAGCGCCCACATTCCGGTTCTCATCCACTCGGAAGGAACTCCCGGCGTGAACCTGCTCATTCTGCTGCTACGCAGGTCTCGTGGTTTTGTGACACTGGCCGTGTGTTTCGGACTGATGACGGGTGCCGCGAGCGCCGGACTCATCGCGTACATCAATGGCGTTCTCGCTGAGGGCGGAGGCCTCGCGGACCGGGGAACCATCCTCGGCTTCGCCACACTGGGAGTGCTGATGCTGGGCTCACGCATCGGCTCTCAACTGCTGCTGACGCGGCTCCAGACGAACACCACGTTCGCGCTGCGAGATCAGCTCAGCCAGCGCATCCTCGCGACACCGCTGCGCCGGCTGGAGGAGCTGGGCACCCCGCGCCTGTTGGCGACGCTCGTCGATGACGTCCAAGCCGTCACGCAGGGCCTGCTGTGCATTCCACCGCTGCTCATCAACGGCGGCATCATCCTGGGGTGCATGACGTACCTGGCCGTCATGTCGCGGATGGTGTTCGCGGCACTGCTCGTCTTCACGGTGCTGGGCGTCGTCAGCTACCTGCTGCCCATGCGCCGCATCATGGGACTGCTGCGGGACTCTCGGCAGACGAATGACCGCTTCTTCCGCGACTTGCGTTCGCTCACCCAGGGGTTGAAGGAGCTGAAGCTTCACGAAGGACGGCGCAAGGCCTTCCTCGACCAGGAGCTGTTCCCCACCGCCGAGACGCTGAAGCAACTCCAGCAGCGCGTCTCCACCCTTCATGCCCTCACGACGAGCTGGGGCATGAGCCTGTTCTTCTTCTTCATCGGGCTGCTGCTGTTCGCGCTGCCGGGCTTCACCCATGTCCCGGCAACCACCCTGGTGGGGTACACGCTCGCCGTCCTCTACCTCCAGCAGCCGCTGGACTCGTCCATGACGCTGCTGCCCATGATGGGCGCCGGGACGGTGGCGCTGCGCCACATCGAAGCGCTGTCGCTGGTCCCCGCGGAGTCCGGCCCACCCGCGCCCGCGCCCCTGGCGCCGCCCGTCATGCCGTCCCGAATCGACCTCGTGGGCGTCACGCATGCCTACCGCCGTGAAAACGAGGACCGCCCCTTCACGCTCGGCCCCATCGACCTGACGATGCGGCCCGGAGAAATCCTCTTCATCGTCGGCGGCAACGGCAGCGGAAAGACGACGCTGGCCAAGGTCATCACCGGGCTCTATTCACCGGAGGCCGGAGCCATCCACGTCAACGGCCAGCCGGTGACGGAGGAGACGCGGGAGCACTACCGCCAGCACTTCGCGACCGTGTTCTCCGACTTCCACCTGTTCGACTCACTGCTGGGGCTGGCAGTGGGTGGACGGGCGGAGAAGGTCCGCGCGTACCTCGCGAAGCTCCAGTTGGAGCGCAAGGTCCGCATCGATGAGCACGGCGCCCTCTCCACCACGGACCTGTCGGCGGGCCAGCGCAAGCGGCTGGCGCTGCTGACGGCCTATCTGGAGGACCGCCCCGTGTACCTCTTCGACGAGTGGGCCGCGGACCAGGACCCCTTGTTCAAGGAGGTCTTCTACCGGGAGCTGCTGCCGGACTTGAAGGCCGCGGGCAAGGCCGTGGTCGTCATCAGTCACGATGACCGCTACTTCGACGCGGCGGACCACCTGCTCCGCCTGGAGTCCGGCGCCATCAGCGCCGCCCCCGTGAATCAGAGGGCCGAAGCATCCGCGTGAAACGTCGTCCCCCAGCCGCCCGTGAAACATCCGCTTTACAGGCACTCTGAGACAGAGTGAATTCACGGGAATAATCTCACGCATGGCGGGACAACAAGGCGGGCTGATGTTCTCCGACGAAATCCTGGCACTGCACGGCGAGCTGTCCGCCGCGGCGGTGACCTTCCTGAAGTTCGCGGAGCAGACGCCCGAGGTCTTCGCGCGGCACCGGTTCCACAAGTACGAAGAGTCGCCGCTGATGTATTACGAGCTGCACCGGTGGCCGGTCCTCGTCGACGCGCGCCGCAACCGGCTGCTGGAGACGGTGTCGGTGGGGCTCAGCCGGCTCGTCAAGCGCGGCCCCCGGCTGCTGCTGGACGGCGACCCTCGGCGTGTCGCCGAATTCTACGGCGTCTCTCCTGAACGGGCCCGCGCGGCGGTGGAGGCCCTGGCCCTCACGGACGATGCTCGCGGCGCGCTCAGCCGCGGGGACTTCATCGATTCGGCGGACGGCTTGAAGTGCCTTGAGGTCAACATGATGGCGGGCCTGGGCGGCTGGGAGACGGCGCTCAAGGCCCAGGTGGTGATGGACCAGCCCGTGCTCCAGCGCTTCATCAAGGAGCAGGGCCTGCGCGTCCAGCTCCAGGACACGCTGCGAGCCTTCCTGGCCCACGTCATCGACGATGTCCGGCGAACCGTCACCTGGGACGGTGAATGCAACCTGGCCGTGCTCTTCCCCGACGGGGAGCCGCCGGACCCCGAAGGCAGCAAGATGGCGTCCCTGCTGCTCAACAGCACGTTCAGCGAGCTGCTCGAAGCGGAAGGCGCCCGGGGCGAGGTGTTCATCGGCACCTACGGCGAGGTGAAGGACGCGGAGGGCCACGGCTTCACGATGCGCGGCCGGCGGCTGCACGCCGTGCAGGAGCATGACGCCCGGGACCGGCTGGAGGTGGTGGGCCCGGCGTTCGACGCCCGCGCCCGGGCCGCGGTCGCCGCGCGCACCCTGTGCCTCTACAACGGCCCCGCGCAGGAGGTGCTCGACGACAAGCTCAACATCGCGCTGCTGTCGGAGAACGCGGAGTCTCCGGCGCTGAGCCCCGAGGAGCGGGCGCTCATCCACCGGCACATCCCCTGGACGCGGCGCGTGCGGCGCACCCACACCCCGCGCGGTGGCACCCAGGTCTGGCTCCCCGACGAGCTCACGGCGGACAAACGCGACGGCTGGGTGCTGAAGGCGGGCCGCGCCTATGGCGGCAAGTCCGTGCTCATTGGCCGGGCCATGACGGCCGAGGCCTGGGACGAAGCCATCCAGGAAGCCCTGGCTCACGGCGGCTGGATTGTCCAGGAGCGCGTCGAGCCGCGCCCGTACCACTTCCTGCGGGACGACGGCACCGTGGGCCCCCACATCCTCATCTGGGGCTCGTTCGTCTTCGGCGAGCGCTACGGGGGGACGATGGTGCGTATGAATCCCACGGGCCAGGGCAAGGACGTGGTCAACGCGACACAGGGCGCGTTGATGTCCGCGCTCGTCGTCGTCGAGTAGCAGGTATCGAATTTCAAGTATAATCGTCCAAATGCCATTTGTCGCAAATGGCCGCATTACTGTATCCTCCGTCACCCTCTTGAAACGCGGACACGTGACGACTCGGCCCGGCTCGTAGCGGCCCCGAAAGCGTTGCCTGCCCGAGAAGGAACGCTCGCCGTGAAGCTCAGTGTCCTCGACCATTCCATCGTCGTCCGCGGCAGCCAGACACGTGAGGCCTTCCAGAACACCGTAGAGCTGGCCCGGGCGGCCGAGCAGCTCGGGTATCACCGCTTCTGGCTCGCGGAGCACCACGGCTCCGGACACTTCGCGGGCGTGGCGCCTGAAATCCTGGTCGCGCATGTGGCGGCGGCCACGTCGCGCATCCGGGTGGGCACCGGCGGCGTCCTGCTGTCGAACTACAGCCCCTTCAAGGTCGCCGAGGTCTTCCGGTTGCTGGAGACGCTCCACCCGGACCGCATCGACCTGGGCATTGGCCGGACGTCGGGCAGCACGGACCTGGTGGCCCGGGCCCTGGCCTACGGCACGCCGATGCCCAACGAGGCCTTCCCCACGAAGCTGGAGGACCTCGTCGCCTTCCTGTCAGGCGCGACCCCGGCGACGTCAGAGTTTGAGAAATTGAGTTTGAAGACGATGGCGCCGGGCATGCCGCAGGTCTGGGCCCTGGGGTCGGGTGAGCAGAGCGCGGCGCTCGCGGCCCGGATGGGGTTGTCCTTCTGCTTCGCCCACTTCTTCAACCCCGTCAACGGCGCGCCGGTGACGCGGGCCTACCGCGAGCACTTCAAGCCCTCGCGCGTGCAGGCGGCGCCCCACTCCGCCGTCAGCGTCTACGTCATCTGTGCCCCGACCGAGCAGGAGGCGCGGCGAATAGCTCGCAGCAGCGACCTGCTGACCATCAACACGCGCCGGGGCCGTCCCGAAGAGCCCATCCCCTCCATCGAGGAGGCGGAGGCCTACCCGTACACGCCCGAGGACCTGGCGACGCTGGAGTTCGACCGCAAGCGCGTCGTGTGTGGCGCACCGGATCAGGTGAAGGAACGGCTGATGAGCATGGCCGCCGAATTCCAGGCGGATGAGCTGCTCATCACCACCATCATTCATGACCACCGCGCCCGGCTCCGTTCCTACGAGCTGCTCGCGGACGCGTTCGCCCTCTCGCGCTGAGCCGGTTTTTTCGCGCCGCACGGAGCCCTGCCCGGCGGCACGACGACGCCATGGCCTCCCATGCGTGAGGGGGCCGTGTTGCGTGTGTATCGCCGGGCACGCCGTCCCAACCTCTCTTCCTGGACGTGAGTTCTTCGACTGCCATGAGCGATGCCAACCTGAATGAAGGCGACGATCTGGCCATTGCCATCGTCGGAATGGCGGGCCGCTTCCCGGGCTCTCCTGACGTGGAGGCCTACTGGCGCAACCTCTGCGAGGGCGTGGAGGGCATCCGCTTCTTCACAGACGAAGAGCTGAAGGCGCGCGGCGTCCCCGAGGAGCGCCTGCGGCAGCCGGGCTTCGTGCGCGCTGGCGCGGTGCTGGAGCAGGTGGACGCCTTCGACGCGAGCTTCTTCGGCTATTCGCCGCGCGAGGCGGCGTTGATGGACCCGCAGCACCGCATCTTCCTGGAGTGCGCGTGGGAGGCCATCGAGCGCGCGGGCCACGGGTTGGATACGGAGTCGCGCTCCGTGGGTGTCTTCGCGGGCACCAGCCTGAGCACGTACCTGCTCTTCAACCTGCGCACGCACCCGGAGCTGCTCGAGTCGAGCGACAGCTTCCAGGTGATGATTGGCAACGACAAGGACTTCCTCGCCACCCGGCTGGCGTACCACCTGGACCTCAAGGGTCCCAGCCTGGACGTCCAGACGGGATGTTCCACGTCGCTGGTCGCCACGCACCTGGCCTGTCAGTCGCTGATGGGCTTCCAGTGTGACGTGGCCATCGCGGGCGGCGTGTCCGTGGACGTGCCCCAGCGCACCGGCTACGTGCACCAGCCCGGCGGTATCGCGTCCCCGGACGGACATTGCCGTCCCTTCGACGCGCAGGCCCAGGGCACCCTCTTCGGCAGCGGCGTGGGCGTGGTGGTGCTCAAGCGCCTGGATGACGCGCTCGCGGACGGCAGCCACATCCACGCCGTCATCCGCGCCTCCGCCATCAACAACGACGGTGCCTCCAAGCTGGGCTACACCGCGCCCAGCGCCGAGGGCCAGGCGGAGGTCATCGCCCGCACCCACGCCCTGGCGGGTGTGACGCCGGACACCGTGGGTTACGTGGAGACGCACGGCACCGGCACCCTGCTGGGAGATCCGGTCGAAGTCTCGGCGCTGACCAGCGCGTTCCGCGCGGGCACCGAGGCCACCAGCTTCTGCGCGCTCGGCTCGGTGAAGTCGAACATTGGCCACCTGGACGCGGCGGCGGGCGTGGCCGGCCTCATCAAGACGGCCCTGACGGTGGAGCACGGACGCATCCCGCCCACCCTCCACGTCCGCTCGCCCAACCCGAACATCGACTGGGGCCGGAGCCCCTTCTATGTGAATGCCACGCTGAAGGACTGGCAGCCCCACGGCCACCGGCGCCGCGCGGGTGTGAGCTCCTTCGGCATTGGTGGCACCAACGCCCACGCGCTGCTGGAGGCGCCGCCCGCCCTCGCGCCCTCCGGTCCTTCCCGGCCGTGGCAGTTGATGGTCCTCTCCGCGAAGAAGCCGGCCGCGCTGGACGCGATGACGCAGAACCTGGCCGCCCACCTGGAGGCGCACCCGGAGCAGTCCCTGGCCGACGCGGCCTACACCCTCCAGATTGGCCGCAAGGCCTTCCCGCACCGGCGCGTGGTCGTCTGTCAGAGCCACAAGGACGGCGTCGAGGTGCTGTCCGCCGTCAATCCGGAGCGCGTCTTCACGGACGTGGCGAAGGATGGCGGGCGCCCGGTCGTGTTCCTCTTCCCCGGCGGCGGAGCCCAGCACCTGCGCATGGGGCAGGAGCTGTACGAGAAGGAGCCCGCGTTCCGCGAGGCCTTCGACGCGTGCGCCGCCATCTTCCAGCGCCGCGGCGGCCCCTCGCTCCGCACGGTGCTCTACCCGGCCGGTGACGCGGACGCGGGCGCGCCGCTGCCCCGTCCCTCCCTGGGCCTGCCCGCGCTCTTCACCGTGGAGTACGCGCTGGCCCGGCTGTGGGAGTCCTGGGGCATCCGGCCCGAGGCGATGATTGGCCACAGCATGGGCGAGTACGTGGCCGCCTGCCTCGCGGGCGTCTTCTCGCTGGAGGACGCGCTGGCGCTGGTGGCCGAGCGCGGCCGCCTCTTCGAGCAGCTCCCCTCCGGCGCCATGGTGAGCGTGGCCCTGTCCGAGCAGGAGCTGCTGCCCATGCTCGGCGAGCGCCTGTCCCTGGCCGCCGTCAACGGGCCCACCCAGTGCGTGGTGGCGGGCGACACCGCCTCGGTGGACGCGCTCTCCGCCGACCTGGCCGCGCGTGGCATCGAGCACCGGCGCGTCCACATCGACGTGGCCGCGCACTCGCACCTCATCGACTCCATCCTGCCGGCGTTCGCCGCCTTCGTGGGCCGGCTGAAGCTCCTGACGCCGACGCAGCCCTTCGTGTCCGGCGTGACGGGAACGTGGGTGACCGAGGAGGAGGCCACCGACCCGAGGTACTGGGTGCGGCACCTGCGGCAGACGGTGCGCTTCGGTCCGGGCCTGCGCTGCCTGTTGGAGGACCCCTCGCGCGTGCTGCTGGAGGTCGGTCCCGGCCGGACGCTGGGCTCGCTCGCGCGCCTGCAGGTGGAGCGTGGCCAGCCCACCGTGGTGCTGACGTCGATGCGGGCGCCTCGCGAGCCCGGCTCCGACACGCGCTTCCTGCTCACCACGCTGGGCCGGCTCTGGGCGGCGGGTGTGCCCGTGGAATGGCGGCGCCTCCACGGCCAGGAGCAGCGCCGGCGCGTGGTGCTGCCCACCTACCCCTTCGAGCGCAAGCGGCACTGGCTGGAGCCGAACGTGATGGGCGCCGCCGTCGTCAGTGACGTCGGGCTCGCCCGGCGAAAGGACCCGGCGGACTGGTTCTACCTGCCGTCCTGGAAGCGCACGCTCGCCCCGCGCGCTCCCGCGGCCACGCCCCAGCACTGGCTCCTCTTCACCGACACCAGCGGCATGGGAGACGCCCTGGCCGCGCGGCTGGCGGAGCGTGGAGGGCGCGTCACTCGCGTGTCGCCGGGCACGGACTTCCGGCGCGTGGACGACGGTGTCTTCGAGGTGGACCCGGTCCGCCCGGAGACCTACGCGGCGCTGCTGACCGCGCTCGCCGAGGAATCGCAGCGCCCCGAGCGCATCGTCCACCTGTGGAGCATGGACGACGCGGGAGATGGCCTGGCGGGCGCGGAGCACGCCCAGCGCACCGGCTTCTTCAGCCTGCTCTTCCTGGCGCAGGCGCTGGCGGGCCAGGGCGCGTCCAACCCCGTCCACCTCTCCGTGGTCTCCACCGGCGTGCAGGCCGTCACCGGCCACGAGGTGCTGGCCCCGGAGAAGGCCACGCTGCTCGGCGCCTGCCGTGTGCTGCCGCATGAAGTGCCAGGGCTCTCATGTCGGTCGGTCGACGTGGAGGCCCCGAGCTGTAGCAAGACGCTGCGGCTCCTGGCGGCGCGGCTGGCGGACGAGCTGACCTCGGGTTCCTCCAACGGAGCCGTGGCGCTGCGGGGCCCCCACCGTTGGGAGCAGTCGCTGGAGCCGGTGCGCATCCCCGCTCCCGCGTCGGACGCGCCCGCCCGGCTGCGCCCGCGGGGCACCTACCTCATCACCGGCGGTCTGGGCGGCATCGGCCTGGTGCTGGCGGAGTCCCTGGCGCGGCAGGTCCAGGCACGGCTGGTGCTGGTGGGCCGCGGCGCCCTGCCGGAGCGCGGCGCCTGGGACACCTGGCTTGCCACCCATGACGAGAAGGACCGGACGAGCCAGCGGCTGCGGCAGGTGCTCGCGCTGGAAGCGCTGGGCTCCGAGGTCCTGGTGCTCCCGGCGGACGTGGGCGACGCCGAGCAGATGGAAGAGGTGCTGCGCAAGACGCGTGAGGCCTTCGGCGAACTGCACGGCGTCATCCACGCCGCTGGCGTGCCCGCGGGTGGACTGGCCCAGCTTCGCACCCAGAAGGCGGTGGAGGAGGTCCTGCGGCCCAAGGTGCTGGGCACGTGGGTGCTGCACGGGCTGCTGCAGGACACGCCCCTGGACTTCTTCATGCTCTGCTCGTCCCGCACCGCCTACACGGCGGAGCCCGGGCAGATTGACCACTGCGCCGCGTGCGCCTTCCAGGACGCCTTCGCCCACAAGGCCACGGCGACGGGCGGCACGCCCATCATCTCCCTGGGCTGGGACACCTGGCGCGAGGTGGGCCAGGCGGTGACCACCCAGATGCCCGACGGGGCCAGCGCGATGCGGGACGCGCTGCTCAGCCACGCCCTGTCGCCGGCCGAGGGCGTGGACGTCTTCGAGCGCGTCCTGGCGCAGGCCCCCACGCACGTCGTGGTGTCCACGGAGGACCTGCGCGCGGCCATGGCGCGCAGCGCCTCCTTCCTCCAGGACCTGATGGGCCCCATGGAGACGGACGCCGCGCCCACGACGGCGCGCGCGGCGCCCGCCAACATGGACGAGGCCGAGCGCGAGCTGGCCGACATCTGGCAGCGATTCCTGGGCGTGGAGAGCGTGTCGCTGCACGAGAACTTCTTCGAGCTGGGTGGGAACTCGCTGATTGGCCTCAAGGTCATCAACGAGGTGAAGCGGCGCTTCGGCAAGGAGCTGCCCGTGGTCGCCCTCTTTGAGAACCCCACGCTGAGCGCCATGGCGCGGCTGTTGACCCGTGGGCAGGAAGCAGCGTCGGCCACCACCAGTGACCGGCGAAGCCGCGGAGCCAAACGCCGGGAACTCATCCAGCAGCGCCGGCAGTCGGGACACTGAGCCCGAAGAGGGGGAGGAACGAGCGTGGCGGACAGCAACACGGGCATGGAGATCGCAATCACCGGCATGGCCGGGCGCTTCCCGGGTGCGCGCAGCTTGGAAGAGCTGTGGCGCAACCTGTGCGACGGCGTGGAGTCCATCGAGCCGCTTTCGGATGAAGCGGTGCTGAAGGCAGGGCTGCCCCCAGAGGTGCTGAAGGACCCGCACTTCGTGAAGGTGGCCTCGCGGCTGGAGGACGTGGCGGGCTTCGACGCGGCCTTCTTCGGCTACACCCCGCGCGAGGCGGAGGTGATGGACCCGCAGCAGCGCCTCTTCCTGGAGTGCGCGCTGGAGGCGCTGGAGGACGCGGGCTACGGCGCCCCACCCGCCGAGCTGCTGGTGGGCGTCTTCGGCGGCCAGGCCCTGAGCACGTACCTGCTGCTCAACCTGATGGGCAACGCGGAGCTGATGCGCTCGGCGGACCCGCTCCAGCTCAACCTGGGCAACGCGGGCAGCTTCCTCACCACGCGGGCCGCGTACAAGCTGGACCTGCGCGGCCCCAGCTTCAACGTGGAGAGCGCGTGCTCCACGTCGCTCGTCGCGGTCCACGTCGCCTGCCAGAGCCTGCTCAACCAGGAATGTGACCTGGCGCTCGCGGGCGGCGTGTCCATCAACCTCCAGATTCAGGGCGGCTACCGCTACGTGGACGGCGGCATCCTGTCGCCGGACGGGCACTGCCGCCCCTTCGATGCCCAGGCGAAGGGCATCGTCTTCGGCAGCGGCGCGGGCGTGGTGGCGCTGCGACGCCTGGAGGACGCGCTGGCGGATGGCAGTCCCATCTACGCGGTCATCAAGGGCTCCGCGGTGAACAACGACGGCGCGCGCGCGTGGGCTACACCGCGCCCGGCGTCGAGGGCCAGGCCGCCGTCATCTCCGAGGCCCTGGGCAGCGCGGGCGTCTCCGCCGGGAGCATCGGCTACGTGGAGGCGCACGGCACTGGCACGGCGCTGGGTGACCCCATTGAAGTCCAGGCCCTCATCCGCGCCTTCGGTGACGAGGCGGCGGGACCGCGCACCTGCGCCCTGGGCTCCATCAAGCCCAACGTGGGCCACCTGGACGCGGCGGCGGGCGTGGCCGGCCTCATCAAGACGGCGCTGGCGCTCAAGCACCGCAAGCTGCCGCCCAGCCTCAACTTCGAGACGCCGAACCCCAACATCCCCTGGGACGCGAGCCCCTTCTACGTCAACACGAAGCTTCGTGAGTGGAAGGCCCCTGCCCGCGATCCTCGCCGCGCCGGCGTGAGCAGCTTCGGCATGGGTGGAACCAACGCCCACGTCATCCTGGAGGAGCCGCCCGCCCACGCGCCCGTGAAGTCCGCGCGCGCGCACCAGCTCCTGCTCCTGTCGGCGCGCACGCCCACGGCGCTGGCCGCGCAGGCGACCCGGCTGGAGGAGCACCTTCGCGCCAACAAGGGACTGGAGGCCTCGGACGTGGCGTACACGCTCCAGGTGGGCCGGCGCCGGCATCCACACCGCCGCGCCATCGTCGTTCAGGGGCGTGAGGACGCGCTGGCCGCCCTGGGTGACGTCGCGCGGCAGCTCTCCGCCGCCGAGGAGCGCACGGGCCGCCCCACGGTGTTCATGTTCCCCGGCCAGGGCTCGCAGTACGCGGGGATGGCGCAGGGGCTCTACGAGAGCGAGCGCACCTTCCGCGCGGACGTGGATGACTGCGCCACCCGGCTCATCCCGCACCTGAAGCAGGACCTGCGCGAGCTCCTCTTCCCCACCGCCCCGCGCGCCGAGGAGGCCCAGCGCCAGTTGCAGCAGACGCGGCTGGCCCAGCCGGCGCTCTTCTCCATCGAGTACGCGCTGGCGCGCCTGTGGATGTCCTGGGGCGTGAAGCCCGAGGCCATGATTGGCCACAGCATCGGCGAGTACGTGGCCGCGTGCCTCGCGGGCGTCTTCACCCTGCCGGACGCGCTGGCGCTGGTGGCCACGCGGGGCCAGCTCATGCAGGAGCTGCCGCCAGGGGCCATGCTCGCCGTCCCGCTGCCGGAGGCGGAGCTGGTGTCGTCGCTGGATGCCCGGCTCTCCGTGGCCGCGGTGAACGCGCCGTCGATGACGGTGGTCGCCGGGCCCGAAGACGCCGTGGACGCGCTGAAGGCACGGCTCGACGCGCGAGGCGTCCAGTCGCGCCGCCTGCACACCTCGCACGCGTTCCACTCCGCGATGATGGAGCCCATCGTCGCGCCCTTCACCGAGCGCCTGAAGCGGATGAAGCTGTCCGCGCCGCAAATCCCCTTCCTCTCCAACGTCACCGGCACGTGGGTGACGGCGGCCGAGGCGAAGGACCCTGGCTACTGGGCCCGCCACCTGCGTCAGCCGGTCCGCTTCGCCGCGGGCCTTTCGCAGCTGCAGCCCGCGCAGGTGTTGCTGGAGGTCGGCCCCGGCCGGACGCTGACGACCTTCGCGTCCCAGCCAGGCGCGCTCCGGCAGCCGCCCACCACGGTGACGTCGCTGCGCCACCCGGACACGAAGCAGGCGGACCCGGCCGTGCTGCTCGGCGCGCTGGGGCAGCTCTGGCTGGCCGGCGTGGACGTGGACTGGGAGGCCTTCCGCGGCGAGGAGCAGCGCCTTCGCGTCGGGCTGCCCACCTACCCCTTCGAGCGCAAGCGCTACTGGGTCTCCCCCGACGGGCACCGTGCCCTGACCGCCGCGCCCTCCGCGGAGCGCGCTCCCGAAGCACGCGAGCCCGACGCGGCGCCGGCCGCGGGCTACTCACGTCCCGCCCTGGCGGTGGCGTACGTGGCCCCCGAGACGGAGGACCAGCAGGTGGTGGCGCGCATCTGGGAAGACGTCCTGGGCGTGCGGCCGGTGGGCCTCCACGACGACTTCTTCGCGCTGGGTGGGCACTCCCTGCTGGCCACCACGGTGGTGGGACGGCTGCGGGACACCTTTGGTTTCACGGTGCCGCTGCAGTCGCTGTTCGAGGCGCCGACGGTGGCAAGGCTGGCGGCCCTGGTGGCCGAGCAGCGCAAGCGCCCCGGCCATGAAGACCCGGAGGTGGAGGCCCTGCTGCGGATGCTGGCGGAGCTCACCGCCAAGGAGGGCGCGGCCAGCCGTTAGCCGCGCGTCCACACCCCTTTCGAGACACAGCCCATGGCACCTCCCAAATCTCCACCCCTGAAGGCGCTCCTCCTGGCCATGGAGTACACCCCGAACGTGGCCGGCGGTGTGGGCACCTACGTCTACGAGCTGGCCCGCGGGCTGGCTC
Organism: Myxococcus sp. 1LA; assembly: GCA_046520405.1. Lineage (GTDB taxonomy): Bacteria > Myxococcota > Myxococcia > Myxococcales > Myxococcaceae > Myxococcus. Next base: position 94,910 of record JBKGHI010000002.1, on the reverse strand, counting down.
GCGGCGGGTGCAAGGTCACCGTCCTGGCGTACACGCCCGGCGAGCCCGCGGTGCTCCGCGAGCCCAACCTCACCGTGCACATGATGCCGCCCAGTCAGGGCAGCCTCTCCCAGGCGGGGAAGCTCTCCCTGGTCGGCGGCATCCGCGTCTTCAACGACGACCTGATTCACCGCGGCCGCGAGCTCATCCGCGAGGAGAAGCCCGACCTCATCCACTTCCACCAGTGGCACACCCACCGCGCCGCCCGGGCGCTGGCCCAGGAGGCCGGGGTGCCCGTGCTGGGGACCAGCCACTACATCTCCGAGCCCGCGGAGCGCTGGTGGGGCCAGACGCCCGACCCGGAGATTCTGGAAGAGGAGCGCAGCTTCTACGACGGGTCGCAGCACGTCATCTCGGTGAGTGACTCCATGAGCGAGCTCATCCGGGAGACCTACGGCATGCCGGGCGCGCTGCTGCACACCATCCACTGCGGCATGGACGCGGGGCCCTTCCTCCAGCCCTCGCATTCTCCGGAGGACTACGCCCGGCTGCGCGCCACGGTGGCTACTCCGGAGGACCCGGTCGTCCTCTACACGGGCCGGCTCCACCCGATGAAGGGCATCAGCGCCATCTTCGCCGCCGCCGAGCGCGTGCTCGCGAAGCGTCCGAACGTGCGCTTCCTCCTGGCCGGTGGCACGGACTCGCGCGAGTCCACGCAGATGGTCCAGGACCTGGCCCAGCGCTACGCGCACCTGCGCCACCGCATCAAGCTGCTCGGCAAGCTGCCACGCCAGCAGCTCGGGCTCCTGCATCGCATCGCGGACGTGGCGCTGGTGCCGTCCCTGTACGAGCCCTTCGGCTACACGGCCATCGAAGCCATGGCCTCCGGCCTCCCGCTGGTGGCGACCCGCTCCGGAGGCCCTTCGGAAATCGTGGACCACGAGAAGACGGGCCTGCTCGTCCCCGTCCTCCCCGGCGCGCCGGGAGGCCCGCGCGAAGTGGACGTCGAGGCGCTCGCCGCCGCACAGCTCTATGTACTGGAAGACCGGGAGCGAGCCCGGCGCATGGGACAGGCCGGACAGCAGCGCGTGGTGGAGCTGTTCAGCCTGCCGCGCATGGTGGCCGCCAACCTGGCCGTGTACCAGAAGCTCGTCGGCGGCAACGGACGTGAGGTGCGGTCATGACGGAGTGGTTGGCCTTCCACGCCCCGCCGCCGGGCGCCTGGGCGCGGCTGTTCTGTCTGCCCCACGCGGGTGGCAGCGCCTCGCTGTTCCGCACCTGGCAGGCGGAGCTGGGGCAGGACATCGAGGTGTGCCCCGTCCAGCTCCCCGGCCGGGAGAACCGGCTGCGCGAAGCCCCGCTGCGCGCGATGCCGGACGTCATCGCGCCCTTGGTCGAGGTGGTGGCGAAGCACGCGGACAAGCCCTTCGCCCTCTTCGGCCACAGCATGGGGGCGCTGCTCGCGTACGAGCTGACGCGCGCGCTGCGTGAGCGCGGCCTCCCCGCGCCCCTGCACCTCTTCGTCGCCAGCTACCGGGCGCCGCACACGCTCCAGGTCCACACGCCGGCCACCTCCACCCATGACATCGACGCGTCGGAGGCCCGGCGCCTGGGTGAGTCGCGCGCCGTGTCCGGCGAGATGGCGGAAGAGCTGCTGACGTTGATGCGCGCCACCATGCTGGCGGACACCGCCGTGTGCGAGGGCTACACGTGGAAGCCGGGCCTCGTCCTGGAGTGCCCGCTCTCCGCCTTCCGCGGCTTCGACGACTACGTGCCCGACGACGCGACGGAGGCGTGGCGCCAGCTCACCTCCGGTCCCTTCGCCTCCCAGACGTTCCTGGGGGACCACTTCTTCCTGCGACAGACGCCGCGCGGCCTGCTGCAGAACATCCGCCGGAGCCTCACCAGGCTGCGGCCCGCTTCGACTCGCTGACCCCACTTTTCAAAGGAGTCTCCCCATGAAGTACCTCGTCTACGTCAAGGACCGCACCTCGGGCGCCCAGCCCCAGGACCCCATCGCCCTCAACCGCGCCGTCCGTGACTGGGTGGGCGCCCGCCTCCAGGACGGCACCTTCGACTGTGCCTACTACGTCCTCCCGAAGATGGGCCTCTGTATCCTCAACGCCGACTCGCACGAGTCGCTGCTGACGCTCCTGCGCGCCTGGCCGTCATTCCCGTACCAGGAGTTTGAAATCCACATGCTGGCGGACGTGCGCCACGGCATCGACAACAACTTCGAGCGCCTCCAGAAGGCCCAGGGCCAATCCGAGAGCGCGGCCTGACGCACCACCCGGGAGAGCTGCCATGAGCACCGCCACCGCCCAGAAGGTCGCCGAGCCGCTGGTTCCCGAGCGCATGCCGCTCGACAACAGCCGCGCCTTCTATGAGCGCATCGAAGCCAACAACAAGCCCGTCATCCTCACCGACGCCATGAAGGGCTGGCCCGCCGCGGAGCGGTGGACCTTCGACTACTTCGCCACGAAGTACCGCGACGTGAGCGTCCCCGTGGAGTGGCTGCAGTACAACGCCAAGGACACGGGCGGCGTGGAGCGCGTGGGCCGCGTGCGGAAGATGAGCATGCAGGAGTACGTCGACACGCTGAAGGCGAAGGGCGGCGAGACGCCGGGCTACCTCATCGGCAACGACTTGTTCCGCACCCTGCCGGAGCTGCACAAGGACGTCCGCTTCGACGAGTACGCCGTCCAGCGCAAGCTCACCGAGCAGCTCTTCTTCATGGGCCCGCGCGGCACCTTCACCCAGCTCCACCTGGACCGCGCGCACAACCTGCACGCCGTCATGGTGGGCCGCAAGCAGTGGCAGCTCTACTCCCCCAAGCGGGACAAGGAGCTGAGCCCGGCGAAGCTCAGCCACCCGTGGTCCGTCGTGAGCGCCCATGACCTGACGCCTCACGGCGGCAAGGCGGAGCAGCTCCCCGGCGGTCTCACTCCGGACTACGACTTCATCCTGGAGGCCGGCGAGATTCTCTACCTGCCCTACGGCTGGTGGCACCGCGTGTACACGGTGGAGGACGCCATCGCCACCAACTACTGGTGGTGGACCTGGTCGATGCTGGCCAAGCTGGGCCCGAAGCTCATCCCCTCCATCGCGCTGAGCGCGGCGGGCCGCATCCGAAAGCAGCAGAAGCTGGGCCGCGAATACCGCGAGCAGTAACGCGGCCCGAAAGCTTCACTCCAGTTCGATGAGGGCGCCCACCATGGCGCCCTGCGCGACATTCACCACGCCAGTGCCTCGCTGCATGGGGCCCTGGCGGAGGAAGTGCCCGCCGTAGGTCTCTCCCAGGACGAAGAGGCCCCAGACCAGGCTGTGCGGCACCACCGTGCCATCCGGCCCCAGGGTGTGGAAAGACGTCGGGTGCACGCGCTCCTGCACCACCCAGCCGCCGGCATCGAGCGCCTTGCGCACCGCCGTGTCCCACTCCGCGGCGGGCGTGGACGCGCCCAGCAGCACCGACTCGCCGCCGTAGTCCCGGCCCGGCTTGAGGACCCAGGACTCCCGCTGCGAGGCCAGCAGGTCCGGGATGAAGGATCGCGTCCCGTCGCGCTCGACGTGCGCCCGCTCCACCCGGAACGACCAGGGCACGTTCTGGCGAACCACCTCCCGCTCCGCCTCGGACAACGCGGGAGACGCCACGTGCTCCCACAGCAGCGCCAGGTTGCGCTTGTCGTCGAGCACGTCCTGCGCCGGGCCGTTGAAGAGGCTGACCGCGCGGGCCGAGAACGCGGCCTGAGCCTGCTCGGCATAGGCCGCGCCCGCCATCGCCAGCCGGTCTCTCGCGTCATATTCCACGACGGCGTGCAGCCGCTTGCCCCGAAGCGTGAGGCGGTGGTCGGCGCCAGCCTCCACCGCGCCATACGTCGCCATGACGACCTCGCCTCGCGCACCCTCGGGCTGGAGGATCTCCTGGAGCTGGGCGGTAAAGAACCGGGACGCCTGCTCCGCCGCGGGGCCCGCCGGCAGGATGCTCGGGGTGAAGAGGATGGCGATGTTGCACTCCCCTTCCCAGTCCGTGTCACGGCGCACGGTGTCCACGATGTTGGCGAAGAAGTCGCGCAACGTTCGCGGCTGACGGACGCGCAAGCGCTGCTCCACGGCGAAGCGCTGCATCGCGGGCTGCGCCAGTACCTGCTGCACGTGGATGGCGGTCTCCCAGCCCCCCACGCCCGCGGTCAGGTTGAACTCGACGCACTTGAACGTGGTGCCGTCATGGATGAAGTCACCGCGGCCAATGCCCCCCCGGGCATCGTCCGTGCGCGCCAGGGCGTCGAACGCCGCATCGGCGCGTGCCCGTGAGACTCCGTAGAACTCCGCCGCGCGGCCAGCATCGCCCAGCAGGCGCCGGGGCGCGCGCTTGATGAGACGGCACAGCGCCGGGGCGACCTCCCGCATCTGCCGAGCGACCGCGCCTCCGACGAAGGTGGGCCACGCGTGCAGCTCATAGGGGATGAGCGGCGAAGCCTCGTACGCCTGGAACTTGTGGCGCGAGAAGACCTCCGGGACGCGCTCGGCGTACTCGAGAAACGCGGCGGCGGCGGGAGACAGCGCGCCGTGCAGCGCCTTGACCTCTGGAGAGAACTGTCCGCCGGGAATCGGCTCGGGCACGCGCATGGCGTACGGCTCCTTCATCAATGGGTGTGAGACTCTTGGAAGTTCGAGGACCGCTCAGGACATCTCGCAGACAAGCCGAAGCTCGCTGGTGTAGCGGCGCTGGCCCGCATCCGTGAGCCAGAGGTGCTCCGGGTCCGGCAGCATCTCCGAGAACTGGACGCGCGCATCGGGCGACGCCTCCACGGACCGACGCACCAGCTTGGCCATCATCTCCACCAGCAGCGGGCTATCGAAGTCCACGAAGCAGGGCTTGCGCTCCGTCGCGACCTTGAAGAACGCGAAGCGCGGGATGCCTTGCGCCTGTTGCCAGCGCCGCGCCTCCAGCCACTGGGTCAGCGCATCCGTGAGGTCCGCGAACCCCAGGCTGGCCGCCGGTACGCTCCAGCGCTCCCGGGCCACCACCACGCCGTCCACCGTCACGCGGGGCGTGTACCCATCGGCCAGCGCGAGGTCGAAGATGCTGGCGCACCGCTGCTCCAGGAAGACGGCCATGAACTCCACCAGGTCGAAGCGGCGTCCGCTCACGCGGTCGAAGACCTCCAAGGCGCGGTTACGGCGCTCCACCACCATGTCGCCCACGCGAAGGGCGCGGGTCCCCGGATGGGGAGACGGCTCCTGCCCGGAGAGGTAGTACAGGCTGTCGCGGGGGAAGAGGCACGGCAGCGTCCGCTGACTCCACTCGGCCTTGGGGAACACGGGGACGACGTCCGCGCCGGTGGCACAGCGCTCCGCGAGCGCGAAGAGTTCCCCAGGCGCGCGGTGCTGCTCCACGAAGAGCGAGGAGATGCTGTTGCACAGGTGCAGCTCGCCCAACACGAGCTGGTAGTCCCCGGCGCGAACCGCCTCCTCACTCGCCGCGTCAATCATCACATCCGGCGATGCATGCCAGCGGGCCCGCCATGCCGGGCCCGCGGAGCCAAAGGCCTCGAGCACCCGTGGTCGCAGCGACTCGACGGTGCGCGTCTGGCGGCGGGCACCGGGCTCCAGCGCGAAGAGCTCCCGCCACCGCCGGCGATGCTCGTCGACAGCCTGGGCCACGGGCATCATCTGCTCCGTCCTGGCCGGGTCCTGGAGCGCTCGCACGAAGGAGAGCTGGAGCTCGGTCAGTGACACGGGCGTCCCGCCCTCGGACAGCTTGTCGAAGAGCGCGTCCAGGCTCGCGCGGGTGCCGCGGGTCACCTCGCCCACCAGCCAGCGCGCCCCGTGCAGCACCAACTCCAGGACCGGGCCGAGCCGTTCGAACAGGGGCGCGCCCAGCTCCAGCGAACCATCCCGCTGACAGTCCTCGTAGATGAGCGTCCGGGAGGCATACGTCTGTCCCGCCGCGCGCGTCGGCGCTGCCCCCGTCACGTCGTTGAACACGCGCTCCAGCTCCGCGAACGCGGCGTCCAGCGCCTCCGGTGCGCCCGCCGCGGCTTCGACAGCGGCCCGCGCGCGCTCCAACTGTTCCAAGGGAGCGAGCGCCCGGGCCCGCGCGTCCGCATCGCCAATGGCCAGCAGCGAGCCCCGCAGCACCACCTCGGGCCGGACGACGAGCGGCACCTGCCAACCCCACACCAGGATGCCAAACCCCACGGCCTGCTCGAGCGCCGAGTAGACGTCGTCCTCGCTGGCGAAGGCGGAGGTGTCGCCCCCGGTGAACTCCCGTGCGAGGACCGCGGCGCTGACCTTGCCGTCACAACGCGAGAGCAACTGCGCCTGCTCCGGGCTCAGCTCCACGGGCGTGGGCATGGGGCCGTGAAGCATGTGCCCCTCCAGCCTGAAGTAGGGCAACAGCCGGGGCGCGGCCCAGCGCCTCAGGGACGCATCCTGAGCCAGCGCCGCGCTGAGCGTGTCCATGCACCACGTCTCGAAGTAGACCGCGCGCCGCGAGACGAGCTTCTCTCCAGGCGCCCAGCGCATCGCGTCGCTCGACGGCGTCAGCCGGGCCCAGCCCACCGGACCGAAGAAGCCGATGGTGTCGTTCTTGGTGCTGTAGCGCTGGACGTAAGAGGCCACCAGGCGCTCGCGCTGCCGGGCCTTGCTGTTGCGCGCGGTGGCGGGCAGGGCCGCCAGGGGCTCGACGCCCGTCTTGTAGGCGTGGCGGTTCTGCCACACGAGCGCCTCGCGCAGATGGGGCTCCCCCGCCAGGGCGCGCAACGCGGCGCTGATGGACAGCAGGTCCGCGTCAAACGCGGTACGCAATGCGTCACCGGGTGTTTCGGCTCCCGCCGCGAACCATGTATCGGCGGCCGAGGACGCCGCGGGCGCCGCGAGCCGGAGCGCGTCCTGGACGGGAAAGCCGGCGCCACGCAACGCGGCCCACGGCCACAGGGCCATTCCTGGAGCAAGAGAAACGAGCGCGGGTGCTTCGGGCTTCGCGGAGTCCAGAGGCTCGGTTACACCAGTCAAGGAAGTCTGCCCCTTCCGAATAATACGTTTACTCTAGTATAGAGCCTCTCCCTTCCAACGACGAACCCTGTATGACCGCTCAATCATCATTGCCGCGCCTCTCCTATTTCACGGGTCGAGGTATCGCCGAGAAGATCCGCCTGGTGCTCGCCGAGTCCGGAACGGAGTACGAAGACATCGACCTGGGCACGTACGACGTGCAGGCCAAGGTGAAGACGCCCGCCTTCGAGGACATCAAGGCCGCCGGCAAGCTCGCCTTCGACAAGGTGCCCCTGTGGGAGGAGGCGGACGGCTTTTGCGTGGTGCAGAGCCTGGCCATCCTGCGTCACGTCGCGCGCACCCGCGGCCTCTATGGCAAGGATGCGCGAGAGACGGCCGCCTGCGACATGATCATCGAAGGCGTTGAAGAAGTGTCGGCGCGCGCGCGCAGCCTGACCTCGTTCACGCCGGACCAGCTCTCCGAGATGCTGCCCATCATCCTGGGCGAGGAGCTTCCGCAGTGGCTCGCGCACTTCGAGCGGCTGCTGAAGAGCAACGGCAGCGGCGACGGCTTCTTCGTCGGCACCTCTGTGACGGTGGCGGACACCAGCGTCTTCGGCTTCCTGGAGATGCTCATGGACAACGGCCTCCAGGACCTCCTGGAGAGCACCTACCCGGGGCTGTTCGCGTTCTTCGGACGCATGAAGGAGCGCCCCAACCTGGCGCGGCACCTCAACAGCCCCAAGCGGCACCCCGCCGTCCAGCTGCTCAACGGCTGAGCGACACCGCGACATACGAAGCCCCCCGGCCATGACGCTTACCCTGAAATTCCACGACTCCGTCAGCCACCTGAGTGACGCGGAGCTGGATGTCCTCACCTCGGAGTCGAGCGTCTTCTTCGGCCGACGCTGGTTCCGGATGCTGGACGCGGTCGACCTGTCCGCCATGGCCCGGGGGGAGCTGTCCCTGCGATATGCCATTGCCTATCAGCAGGGCACGCCCATCGCGCTGTGCCCGTGTTTCATCACCCGTAGCAAGACCATCTACACGCCCTACTCGCTGGAGCATTTTCTCTTCACCAGTTGGAGAAAAGGCTTCGCCAACGGGCCGGCCTGGAGCCGGGTGGCCATCGCGGCGGCGGACCTCTACCGCAACGTGGCCTGGCGCACGGGCGCCGGCTTTGAAGGCGGCGTGTTCGTCACCAGTCCGCTCAGCATGCGGAGCAGCATCCACTGCGCCGCCCCGTCCGCGGAGGTCGCGAAGCAGGCCCGGGAGCTCATCCTCCAAGGGCTCCGTGAGCTCGCGACCGAGGAGCGCCTGCCGCTCTACTTCTATGGCGTGTCCCAGGACGACACGACGCTGAGAGAGACGCTCAACGCGGCGGAGTTCCAGGAAATCTTCATCTACGACGACAACGTCATCGATGTTCCCGGGGACACCTTCGACGCCTACCTGGGGCAGTTCAAGAGCGACGTCCGGCGGGTCATCAAGAAGGAGATGGCCCACGCACGGGACGCGGGCGTCCACTTCGAACGCCTCACCGAGATGGGCGCGATGGCGGAGCAGTTGGAGCGGTTCTACGAGGTGACCTACTCCAAGTACGGCAACGAGCACCTCCGCCACCCTTCCTCGTTCTGGACCGCGCTCGACCAGTACGTCTCACCCGAGGCGGAGGCCGTGGTCGCCTACCAGAACGACGCCCCCATCGGCTTCTCCCTGCTGCTGCAAAAGCACGAGGAGCTGTGGTTCTACCGGGTCGGCCGCGCCGAAGCCGGCGCCTCCGAGACGCCGCTGTATTTCAACCTCGCCTTCTACGAGCCGCTGCGCCGCGCCTATGATCTCGGCGCGAAGAAGCTCTGGCTGGGCGCCAGCGGTTACGAGACGAAACGGCGCAGGGGTGCGCGCCGGCACGGGCTGTACAGCTACCTGTGGATTCCGGGGCGGTGGTCACGCACCGTGCTTCAACCGTATGTGTCTGCCTACTCGCGCGTGGCCATCGCCATGGCGGCCGGCGGCACGCAGAATGTTCGCATCCGCAAGACGTCCTGAAACCTGGATGGGGGCCCCCCAGATGTCCTCAGGAAAGCCTGCTTCGACCGCGTTGCTACCGCCGTGGCCGCTGATGACGCTGTTCATCGCGTTCATTGGGATTGTCTTCGCCATCAGGGCATTCGTCTTCCCGAAGGATGCCTTGGACATCGACTTCTCGTCGTACTGGGCAGCGGCCCGGACGGTGTGGAGTGACGATGTCTCACCGTATGGACTCGAGGCGCCAAAGCTCGCACGGGAACGCTGGTTGCCGGGCCTGCTGGAGCCCGTTCCTCCGTTCATCTACACACCGGCGGCCTTGCTGTTGTTCGGCCCACTCCAATGGCTGGAGCCCCTCGCCGCCTCCCGGCTGATGGTGGGGCTGAGCATTCTGGCGGCCGCGGTGATGGCGCTGTTCCTCGTGCGCACGCTCGACCTGGGAAGCTCACGCCGGGTTGCATGGGCGTGCGGCCTGTACGCGCTCGTCTTCGTCCCGCTGTACGAAACCATTGGCTTGGGGCAGGTGAACCTGCTGTTGGCGTTGCTGCTCCTTGGGACGTGGCACGTCTACCGGAACAACCGGGCCCCCGTGGCGGGAGGCCTCGCCGCGGCCCTGGTGGTGTTCCTCAAGCTGCACCTGGGCATCCTGTTGTTGCCAGCCTTCCTCCGCCGGCGGGTGTCCTTGCTGGTGGCGTCGGCCGTGTCTCTGGTCGCGGGCATCGGGCTCTCCGCGGCGGTGTTGCCTTCCAACATCTGGGGCGAGTGGATTCACCACGTCGTCAGGGCCAGCTCCATCGTCCGGCTGCCTCCGGGTGTGCCGCCCATCGAGGTGACACGGAACCTGAGCATCGCGGGGATGACCGCGCGCGTCCTCGCGCCGCGCCAATACGCGCCCCTGGTGGACGTGCCGCCCTGGATGATTTCCACGGTGCCCAGCCTGCTCTGTGGCCTCGTGCTGGCGTGGACCGCCGTGGTGCTGTGGCGTTCCAGCCGCGTGGCCCATACGCCCGAGCGGGCCGACGCGGAGATCTGCCTCGCCATCGCCACCGCCTTCGAGGTCTCCCCGCTCTCGTGGGGGCACCACCTGGTGTTCCTGCTCCCCGTACTGCTCCTGCTGCTCCGGCACGGGGTTCTGGGCCAGGAGTCCTCACGTACGACGCGGGCAGTCCTGGCGCTCAGCCTCTTCCTGTTGCTCCTGCACCCCTTCCTCCTCGGGCCGATGACGCCCGCCGTCGCGGTGACGGTCGCCACCCTTCGCGCCCTGGCGGCGCTCGTCGTCTGGGGGGCCGCGAGTGCACGCGTCCTGCGTCTGGCCCAGCCCCAGGCCACGGAAGTCGTGTCGAGCGTCCCGACCTCGGCCTGAGACGCGGCGACGCGTCAGCACACGGCGCTTCAGCCCTCCTGGCGTGCACGGCCAACGAGGCGAGCGAGGATGCGCTGGAATTCGTGGGGGCTCAGGTTCACGTGCTCGACGACGTACCCGTAGAGCATGACGGTGGGGACAGAGCGGCCACCCCGCTCCTGCTGAAGCTGGTGCAGCGTGTGGAGGATGATGCGCTCCACCCGTGTGAGCCCATCACGCACGTCGGGCATGAGGTCGCTGCGGTCCATGGCCACAGCCAGCATACCGTGGACTGTCTCGCGGGCGGCGGGGACCGAGACTGACGCGCAGGTGAGGAACGCGCCCTGCGTCTCCAGACTGCCGCTCCACCCGGCCCATGCCGCGCCGTCCAGGAGCCACCGATGATGAAGCCCTTACGTCCCGTTCCAATGCTGCTGGCCCTGCTGGCCGGCTGCGCCCCGACGGTGGACGACGAGCCTGGCCCTTCCAGGGATGACACCGGGTTGTCAGCACTGGACCAGCGCGAGTGGACGCCCTGTGGTTTCACGCCCAACAGGCTCAGGGACCTCGGCTCCACGAACGTCTACGTCTACGACCTTGTCCACGGCGACGGCGTCCTCTTCTTCGCCGCGAACGATGGCGTCCATGGCACCGAGCTCTGGAAGAGCAGCGGCACGGAGGGCGAGGGGACCGTCATGGTGAGGGACATCGCGCGAGGGCTGGAGAGCTCGGGGCCCACGGAGCTCACCCTGGTGGGGGATCGGCTCTTCTTTCTCGCGGATGACGACGTGCGAGGCCGCGCCCTGTGGGCAAGCGATGGCACCGAGGCGGGCACCTACCTGGTGAAGCGGGTGCTCCCCATCGGCGCCACCTACGGTGAGGGACAGACGCTGGTGGACTACAAGGACCGGCTCTACTTCTCCACCGTGCTTCCGGATGGCACGGATGGGTACGAGCTGTGGACGAGCGATGGCACCGAGGCGGGCACGTTCATGGTGGAGGATATCGCTCCCGGCCAGGCCAGCTCCTTCCCGCGCCGCTTCATCGTCCACGATGGGTTTCTCTACTTCGTCATCACCATGGCGGATGAGAACTGGCTGGTCCGCAGTGACGGCGGGCCGGGCATCACCCCCGTGTTCAAGGTCGCCGATGCTTCGCTCAACGACGAGGCGCTCATCTTCCGTATGACGTCGGTGGGCCGGAAGCTCTTCTTCCTGGTGGACTTCGGCGACGGCGAGGCCAGCCTCTACGTCACGGAGGGCACGGCCTCCAGCACGCGCATGCTCCGCTTCCTCCCGGGGAGGTACCCCCATGACCTGGTGGCGCTCCACGACAAGCTGTACTTCAGCGCGGGCTCGGGCCTGCCCGAGGGTGAGGAACTTTGGGTCAGCGACGGCACGTCAGCGGGCACGCGGAGGGTAAAGAACCTCCGCCCGGGCGCTGCGGGCTCGGAGCCCACCTCCCTGGCGGTGAGCGGAGGGCGCATCTTCTTCGCAGCGGATGATGGCTCGCATGGACGCGAGCTGTGGGTGAGCGACGGCACGGCCTCCGGCACGCGGCTCTTCAAGGACATCGTGCCCGGAGCGGAGGGGTCCTCCCCTAAGAATGTGACGGCCATCCAGGACTGGCTGTTCTTCAGCGCGACGACGCCGGGACGTGGGGCCGAGCCCTGGGTGAGTGACGGCAGGGCCTCCGGCACGCGGGCGCTCGACGAGGTCGCGCCAGGCCCGGCCTCCTCCGCGCCGCGCGACTTCATCCGCTCCGGTTGGGACGTGTTCTTCACCGCCGAGCAAAGCACCGGGCGCGAGCTGTATGCCCTGCCCTTCCGCCCCGAGCACCACTGCGCGCTGAAGCGTTAGCGGCAAGGTGCCCTCAGCGTGCTCGACCGAGGAGCCGTCAGCGGCCAGCCAGGGGCCTGGGGGCACGGTCAGGCATCATCGTCGTCATCGAAGCGACGAAGATTGCGCTGCCGCGCCAGGGTCTGCTTGCGGCGCAGGAGCGACGCATCCGCCGCTGGCGCCTCCTCCCGGCGCTCCTGAGCCTCCGTCTCCGCAGGCTTCAGCAACGCCGCCAGGGCTTCCACGGTGACACCTTCGTAGAGGCTCGATGCAGGCAGGTCCAGGCCCAGTTGCTTCTTGATGCGGCCACTGAGCTGCACTGCAATGAGTGAGTCACCGCCCAGTTCGAAGAAGTTGTCCTGGATGCCGATGGGCGCCACGCCCAGCATCTCCTGCCACAGCTCGACCAACGAGCGCTGGAGGGGCGTGCCCGGCACGACATAGGCACTGCGCAGCTGCGGACGCGGCTGAGTCGGCCGCGCGCTGGCGGCCTCCCCTACCGACGCCACCTGCGCTGCGGCCTCGGGCGCAGTGTCCACCGGTGGAACCGCGAGCGTGGCGCGGGGTGCGGATTCGGCGACAGCGGGTTCAATCCAGAAGCGCTGACGCTCGAAGGGATACGTGGGGAGCGGCACCCGGTAGCGCAGGTCCGCACCATGGAAGCCCTTCCAGTCCACGCGCACCCCTGCTTGCCAGAGCCGGCCGAGCGTCTCATAGGCGAGAGGTGCCGCCCCAGCGGAGGCCCCATCGTCCTTCGGCGGTGGCATGGACGCCAGCACCGTGTGCGAGGCCGTGAAGGCCGGGTGGCGCTTCGCCAGCTTTCCGAGCACCTGCCCCGGGCCCACCTCCAGGAGCACGCGCTTGCCCTCGGAGAAGAGCGCGTGCAGGCCGTCCGCGAAGCGCACCGTCCCGCGCAGGTGGTCGGCCCAGTAACGAGGGCTCGTCGCCTGCTCCGCAGTAATCCAGGTCCCGCTGACGTTGGACACAAACGGGAGTGTGGGCGCGGCTAGAGGCACCGTGGCCACCTGCGCGGAGAAGGCCTCCAGGATGGCGTCCATCATCGACGAGTGGAAGGCATGCGACGTCACCAGCGGCTGGCACTGGATTCCCGCCTCGTGGAGCTGCTTCCGCGCCGCATCGATGGCGGCGTGCGTCCCGGACAACACGCACTGCATGGGCCCGTTGAGGGCCGCCAGGCTCAGCTCGGTTCCGCCGGCGCGCAGATAGGGCTGCACCTCGTCTTCGGACAGCGGCACCGCCAGCATCGCGCCGGACGGAAGGCCCTGCATGAGGCGCCCTCGCGCGGCCACGAGCCGCAGCGCATGTTCCAGCGAGAAGACGCCCGCGAGGCACGCGGCCACGTACTCGCCGATGCTGTGCCCCAGCATCGCCTGAGGCACCACGCCCCAGGACATCCACAGGCGCGCGGTGGCGTACTCCACCGTGAAGAGCGCGGGCTGCGTAAGCGCCGTCTGCGCTAGCTTCGTCCCGCTGGCTTCGGCGGCCTCGGGCCGGGGGTACAGCGCCGTACGCAGGTCCAGTCCGTCCAGGTGCGGCTTCAGCAACTCCGCACACCGGTCCACCTCGGCGCGGAAGACGGGCTCCGCCTCGTACAGCGCCCGGCCCATGTCCGCGTGCTGTGAGCCCTGCCCCGGGAAGAGGAAAGCCACGGACCGCTCCACCGCGTCCTGCGCCTCGGTGAAGACGCGAGGGCCCTGGGGCTCCGACAGCGCGTCGACCGCATCCTCCGCGCTCCTCGCCAATACGAAGCGACGGTGCAGGAAACGCTGACGCCCGGCCTGGAGTGTCCACGCCACGTCCGCGAGATTCACGTTCCGCGAGTCCTTGAGCGTCTCCACCAGCCGCGTCGTTACCGACTCCAACGCCGAGGGCGTACGAGCCGACACGGGCAGCAGAGACCAGGGACGCCGCGAGGGCGCGCTCGCGGGCAACCGAGGGGCCTCCTCCAACACCACATGCGCATTGGTGCCACCGACCCCGAAGGAACTCACGCCCGCGCGCCGGGGCGCATCCCCGGCGGGCCAAGGCTTGAGCGTGGCGTTGACGTAGAACGGGCTGCTGTCGAAGTCGATGGCCGGGTTGGGACGCTCGTAGTGAAGGCTGGGCGGCAGCTCGCCGTGCTTCAGCGCCATCACCGTCTTCATCAGGCCGGTGATGCCCGCGGCGGCGTCCAGGTGGCCCAGGTTGCCCTTCACCGAGCCCAACGCGCAGAAGCGCCGCCGCTGGGTGGTGGCACGGAATGCCTTGGTGAGGGCCTGCACCTCGATGGGGTCGCCCAGCGGCGTGGCGGTGCCATGGGCCTCCACGTAGCTGATGTCGTCCGCATCCAAAGCAGAAGCCGCGAGCGCCTCCGCCACCACCTGCGCCTGCCCCTCCGCGCTGGGCGCGGTGAAGCCCGCCTTCAGCCCGCCGTCATTGTTGGTGGCCGAGCCCTTGATGACGGCATGAATGGTGTCGCCGTCCCGCACCGCGGCGCGCAGCTTCTTCAGCAGCACCACGCCCGCGCCGCTGCCGAAGAGCGTGCCCTGCGCCTTCGCATCGAAGGGCCGGCAGTGCCCGTCCGGCGAGGCCATGCCGCCCTCCGCGTACCGGTAGCCGTTGAAGAAGCCCACGTTGACGGACGCACCGCCCGCGAGCGCCATGTCGCACTCGCCATTGAGCAGGCTCTGGCAGGCCTGGTGCACCGCCACCAGGGACGTGGAGCACGCGCTCTGCACGGTGTGGCTGGCACCACGCAGGTTGAGCTTGTACGAGACGCGGGTGGCCAGGAAGTCGCCCCCGTTGCCGATGTTCACCTGGACCGGCTCGAAGGACTCCAGCACGCGGGGGTTCCGCGCCAGGTTCATCAGCAGGTACGTGTTGAGCGTGGCGCCACCAAAGACGGAGATGGCACCAGCGTAGTCACGCGGTGAGTAACCCGCGTGCTCCAGCGCCTCCCAGCAGGACTCCAGGAAGACGCGGTGCTGGGGGTCCGTGATTTCCGCTTCGCGCGGTGGCATCTCGAAGAAGGCCGCGTCGAAGAACTCGGGCTCCGGCAGGATGGCGGCGGCCCTCACGAAGGAGGGGTCCTCCAACCGCTCCTCCGGCACACCGGCGGCGCGAGCCTCCTCCTTGGTGAAGAAGCGGATGGACTCCACGCCTTCACGGAGATTGGCCCACAGCGTGGCCACGTCTTGAGCACCGGGGAAGCGCCCTGCCATGCCGATGATGGCGACGTCGGCGTCGTCGAACTCCTGCGGGAGCGTGTTGTCCAAGGTGTTGTCTCCAGGTTCTCTTGTGTCGAAAGGACGCAGGCAGGCGCCCTACTCGCGGCGGTTGCGTCGCTCTCTGCGCTGAGCCCCACGGCTCTGGCTGGAATCGAAGGCGGCGGTGCTCTCCGCGGGGGCCGGGCCCTGTCCCAGCTTCTTCGCCAGGGTGGCCACGGTGGGGGCCTCGAAGACACTGGTGAGGGGAACCTCCCGCCCCAACTCCCGCTTCATGCGCCCGACAATCTTCAGCCACAGGAGTGAATTGCCTCCCAGGTCGAAGAAGTTGTCGTGGATGCCAAGCTGCTCCAGCCCCAACTGCTCCTGCCACACGCGGACCAGCGCGAGCTCCACGTCATCGGTGGGGGCCACATACTCGGTGCCCAGGGTGGGCCGAGAGTGCAACGCGCCACCCGCGTCCTTCTTCGCGCCCGCGCCCTCGCGTCGCACCCACTGCGCCACGCGCGCGTCCAGGTTGCCCGTGGACACCAGCACCTGCCCTTCCAACGGCGCTTCCACCACGCGGCGGAAGGCCTCCATCGCCTCGGCGGGCGTCATGGCGAACTGGTCGATGCTGGTCTGGATGGCCTTCGCACCTTCGGCTGAATCCAGCGGCCAGCCGTCCCAGTTGGTGCTCAGCCACCGCGTGCCGCCCTTCCCCGAGCGCGCCGCCGCGAAGGCATCCAGGAACGCATTGGCCGCCGCATAGGCGCCCAGCCCCAGACCGCCCAACGCGGTGGCGTTGGAGGACACCAACAACACGAAGTCCAGTGTGCGGCCCGCCAGCGCTCGCTCCAGGGCGTACGTGCCATGCACCTTCGCCCGGAAGTGCGGCGCGCACGTCGCCGGGTCCATGCCGCCCAGCAACGCCACCGCGCCGTCCCCCGCGAGCCCCGCCGCATGGATGACGCCATCCAACGCTCCGAAGCGGGCGTCCACTTCCGCCAGCACCGCGCGCAACTGCGCTTCATCCGCCACGTCCGCGCGAGCCACCAGCACCTCCGCGCCCGCGGCTTCCAGCGCTCGCACCGCACGCTGGCGACGCCCATCCACGTCCTTCTCCGAGCCCGTGCGCCCTACCAGGACCAGCCGCGCCTGCCTGGTGCGAGCCAGATGGTCCGCCATCCGCAGCCCCACCCCGCCCAGGCCGCCCGTGATGAGGTAGACGCCGCGCTGCTTGAGGGGCCACGTCACCGGCATGTCCGCTTCGATGCGCAGCGGCTCGTACGCCTGCACCTGCCGGTGCGTTCCACGCCAGGCCACCACGGGCTCCAGGGCCTCTGACGTGACCTCCCGCAGCAACGCATCCACCGACGGGGCGCGCACGTCCACGTAGCGGCAGGCCACGGTGTCCAGTTCCTGCGGAATCACCTTGCACAGCGCTGGCAGCGTGGCGCGCTCGGGAGCCACCGCGTCGGCGCTCTCCACCTCCAGCGCCTCGCGGCCCACCACCGTCAACTCCACGGGCGCGGACAGCTCCGCGCCGGACAGGGCCTGCGCCAGCCGCAACACACCGAAGAAGCCGTGCACCTGGGCCGCATCGAAGTCCGCTCCGGACACATCCAGGCTCCAGAGGTACACCACGCGCTCCACCTTGAAGTCCCGATCCTTCAACGCGTGCAGCAATCGAGCGTGGTCCTCCCGTTCGCGTCCATCCACGGTGAAGTCGCGCTCGGTCACCTCACGGAAACCCGTGCCGGGCGTCACGCGAACGACGCTGTGCCCCTGTTGCTCCAGTCGCTCCGCCAGGGCGGCCCCCAGGCCACCCGCATCCTGGTAGACAATCCACCCGCGCGGCGTCACCGGCCCCGCCTTGGGCAGCAACGGCGCGCGCTGCCACGAAGGCAGATAGAACCACCCGGCCACATCCGCGCTCTTGCGAGCGACACCCTTGCCGCGCGAGGAGGACGCCTCTGGCGCCAGCCAGTAGTCCTGTCCCTCGAAGGGATACGTCGGCAGAGGTACTCGCAGACGCCGGACACCGCCGTGCACCGCGCTCCAGTCCACCTCCATACCCGCGGCCCAGAGCCGGCCCACGGTGGTGGTGAGGAACGCGTCATCCGGCACCGGGTCCTGCGGATGACGCAGCGAGGAGAGCACCGAAGGGGCTTTGGGCCCATTGAGCTGCAGACGCGCCAACGTCCCCAGCGTGCGGCCCGGGCCTACCTCCAGGTAGACGCGGCCGGGCTGCGCGGCCAGGGTGCGGATGCCGTCACCAAAGCGCACCGTCTGCCGCAGGTGCCGCGTCCAGTACACCGGGTCCACCGCTTCCTCGGGCGTCATCCACGTCCCGGTGACGTTGGAGACAAGGGGCAGCGTGGGAGCATTGCGCGTCAGCGTCCCCACGAAGGACTGGAAGCGCGCGAGGATGGGCTCCACCAGGTGCGAGTGCGCCGCCACGTCGATGGGGATGTGACGGAACTCCACCTCGCGCTTCGTCAGCTCCGCGGCCAGCACCTCCACGGCCTCCACGGTTCCGGCCACCGCGCACTGCGCGGGCCCATTCATCGCGGCGATCGACAGCGAATCTCCCAGCAGCGGGCGAAGCTCCGCCTCGGGCAGCGGGACGCTGAGCATGCCGCCACCGGGCAGCTCCTCGAAGAGCTTGCCGCGCAGCACCACCAGCGCCAGCGCGTCCTCCAGCGAGAAGACGCCCGCGAGGCAGGCCGCGGCATACTCGCCCAGACTGTGGCCGATGAGCGCTTCCGGCTTCACGCCCCAGGACAGCCACAACCGCGCCACCGCGTACTCCACGGTGAAGAGCGCGGGCAGCGCCAGAGAGGTGCGCTTGAGGCGTCGCACCGCCTCCGTGGCATTCGCCGCGTCCGGATACATGACAGGCCGCAGGTCGAAGCCCAGCCGGGGACGCAGCAGTTCGCAGCAGCGGTCCACGGCCTCGCGGAACACCTTCTCGGACGCGTAGAGGCCACGCCCCATGTCCGGGTACTGCGCGCCGCCGCCTGGGAACATGAAGACGGCCGACGGCGTGCCGTTGCCCGGGGCCAGGGTGAAGATGCGTTGCGGGTCCTTGGACTCCAGCGTCGCCACGGCGCTCGCCCGGTCTTCGCACACCACCACGCGGCGGAGCTCCATGGGCTTGCGGCCCACCTGGAGTGTCCAGGCCATGTCCGCGAGCTGCTGCTCGGGATGCGCCTTGAGGTGCGCCAGCAGCGCGGCCGTCTGGGTCTCTAGCGCCGACGGCGTCTTCGCGGAAAGCACCAGGAGCTGCCAGGGGCGCGCCGCGTCTCCTGGGAGGGTGACAGGCGCCTCCTCCAGGATGACGTGCGCGTTGGTGCCACCAATCCCGAACGAGCTCACCCCCGCGCGCCGAGGCGTGTCCCCCTCCGGCCACGGCTTGAGCGTGGCGTTGACGTAGAAGGGGCTGCTCTCGAAGTCGATGCGCGGGTTGGGCTTCTCGTAATGGAGACTGGGAGGCAGCTCGCCATGCTCCAGCGCGAGCACCGTCTTGAGCAGGCCGGTGACGCCGGCCGCCGCGTCCAGGTGGCCCACGTTGGTCTTCACCGAGCCCAACCCGCAGAAGCCGCGCTTGTCCGTCCCGGCCCGAAAGGCCTCCGTGAGGGCCTGCACCTCCACGGGGTCGCCCAGCGGCGTCGCGGTGCCATGCGCCTCCACGTAGGAGATGGACTCCGGGGACACCTCCGCCACGGCCTGTGCGCGGGCGATGACCTCCGATTGTCCCTCGACGCCCGGAGCGGTGAAGCCCACCTTCATCGCGCCGTCGTTGTTGATGGCCGAGCCACGGATGACGGCGTGGATGGTGTCCCCGTCGTTGAGCGCATCCTCCAGGCGCTTGAGCACCACCACGCCCGCGCCGCTGCCGAAGAGCGTGCCCTGTCCCTTGGCGTCGAACGCGCGGCAGTGTCCGTCCGGCGAGGAGATACCGCCGTCCTGATAGTGGTAGCCCGCCCGCTGGGGCATGTGCACGGACACGCCGCCCGCCAGCGCCACGTCGCACTGGTAGCCCAGCAGTGACTGACAGGCGAGGTGCGTGGCCACCAGCGACGTCGAACACCCCGTCTGCACGGTGAGGGCGGGCCCCTTGAGATTGAAATGGTAGGCCACGCGTGTGGCGAGGAAGTCCTTGTCGTTGCCCACCATGGCCGGGAACGTGTCCTCGGCCTGCTGGAACTCCGAGCGAGAGAGCAGATTGAACAGCAGGTAGCTGCTCAGGCTGGAGCCCGCGAAGACGCCGGTGGAGACCTGCAACCGGCCCGGGGCATACCCCGCGTGCTCCAGCGCCGCCCAGGCACACTCCAGGAAGATGCGGTGCTGCGGGTCCAACAGCTCCGCCTCGCGTGGCGCATACCCGAAGAGGGCCGCGTCGAAGCGGCCCGGCCGCTCCAGGACAGGCGAGGCCTTCACGAAGTTCGGATTGGCGAGCCAGCCGGGCTCCACGCCCAATGCCTTCATCGCCTCGTTGGTGAAGAAAGTAATGGCTTCCCTGCCCTCACGCAGCAGGCGCCAGAAGGTATCCACGTCTTCGGCACCGGGCACGCGGGCGGCCATGCCGACAATGGCTACCGCGAGACTCGCGTCCCCCTCATACCGGGTATGACGACCCATGCTTGTCTACCTCTGATTGTTTGCGCGCGAAGGGTGGAGCGCGGACCGCGCGAGCTGCCACTCCGAGAGGGGCAGCGGGAAAGAGATTTGGCGGCGCTTCAAAGGATGAAGGACGGGGCGCACTCACAACAGGGGGACGCCAGCATCCCGACCACCGGATGCCCGACGCATGCACCTGCCTGCCGCGTGCTCGCCCTATCTCTCCGAGTACAGCAACTACACTCCAGGTAATTCATCCTGGGACCAGTCTGACATTGACGACTTCGGAAATCCAACCGCATTCACGCTATAACGGTCTAACGCATTTAACTTGTAAAATTATATTCGTGCACCTTCCGAGTTTTTCAAGTTGAAGCGACTTTCATTTTGAAAGCTGCTTTACTTGCGTGCCCGGGACCTCCGACTCCCGAAAACATCTTGGGGATTCACGAAATCATGGCTGGCGACACCCACTGGAACGGGCTGGAGATTGCAATCATCGGGATGGCGTGCCGCTTTCCCGGGGCCTGTAACGCCGAGGCGTATTGGCGGAACCTGCGGGACGGCGTCGAGTCCATCACCTTCCTCGAGGACGAAGCGTTGGAGCCCTCCGTCATGGAGGACCCAGCCCTGCGCAAATCACCCCAGTACGTGCGCGCGGCGGCGCCCATTGAAGGCGCGGAGTTGTTCGACGCGGCCTTCTTCGGAATCACACCCAAGGAAGCGGAGGTGATGGATCCGCAGCAACGCGTCTTCCTGGAGTGCGCCTGGTCCGCGCTGGAAGACGCGGGCTACGACGCCGAGCGCTACCGTGAGCACATTGGCGTCTACGCGGGCGCCCGCACCAACACGTACGTCTTCAATCTCTTCTCCAACCCAGCCGCGCTGGGGATGCTTGGCGCGTTCGAGGTGGGGCTCGGCAATGACCTGGCCTTCCTCAGCACGCGGGTGGCGCACCGGCTCAACCTGAAGGGCCCGGCCTATTCGCTGCACACCGCCTGCTCCACCTCGTTGGTAGCGGTGCATCTGGCCGCCCAGGCGCTCCTGGCGGGAGAGTGCCGCATGGCCCTCGCCGGCGGTGTGGCCATTCAGTCGCCCCAGCGCACCGGCTACCTGTACCAGTTCGGCGGTGTCGCCTCACCCGACGGGCGCTGCCGTGCGTTCGACGCCAAGGCGCAGGGCACGCTCTTCGGCAGCGGCGCGGGCGTGGTGGTGCTCAAGCGCCTGGAGGACGCCCTGGAGGATGGAGACACCATCCACGCCGTCATCCGCGGCTCGGCCATCAACAACGACGGCGCGCAGAAGGCCAGCTTCAACGCGCCCAGCGTCCAGGGGCAGTCCCGCGTCATCCGCCATGCCCTGCAGACCGCGGAGGTGGACGCGCGGAGCATCACCTATGTGGAGGCCCATGGCACGGGCACGCAGTTGGGTGACCCCATCGAGGTGCGCGCGCTCACCCGCGCCTTCCGGACGAGCACGCAGGACACGGGCTTCTGCGCGCTCGGTTCGGTGAAGCCCAACATCGGCCACCTGGATGCCGCGTCTGGCATCGCCAGTCTCATCAAGACGGTCCTCGCGCTGAAGCACCGGCAGTTGCCGCCCACGCTGCACTTCCAGGAGCCGAACCCGCAGATCGACTTCGCCGCCAGCCCCTTCTTCGTCAACGCCACCCTGCGGGATTGGGAGCGCGGCGCCGCCCCTCGCCGCGCTGGCGTCAGCGCCTTCGGCATTGGTGGCACCAACGCGCACGTCATCCTGGAGGAAGCCCCGCCCGTCGCGTCCAACGCGGACGCCCGCCCCTGGTACGTGCTGCCGCTGTCAGCGAAGACGGGCACGGCATTGGACGCGGCGACAGAGGCGCTGGCCACCCACCTGGAGCAGCACCCGGAGTTGGCGCTGAAGGACGTGGCCTACACGCTTCAAGTGGGACGACAGGCCTTCCAGCACCGCCGCATCGCCGTGGTGCAGGACCGGGAGCACGCCATCCGTGTGCTGCGCGGCGAGGAGCCGGAGCGGCTGGCCACACAGAAGCAGGAGGCTCGCGGTCGGCCCGTGGCGTTCCTCTTCCCTGGAGGCGGCACCCATCACCTGGGCATGGGCGCGGGCCTCTACCGCACGGAGCCGGTCTTCCGCGAGGCCGCCGACGAGGTCGCCAGCGTCCTGCGGACGCACCTGGGTGTGGACCTGCGCACGGTGCTCTACCAGGAGCCCCTCCAGGAGGTCCCCGGGCTCTCCCGAAACGCGCTCGCCCTGCCCGCCATCTTCCTGACGGAGTACGCCCTGGCGCGGCTGTGGATGTCGTGCGGCGTGGAGCCGGAGCAGATGTTGGGCCACAGCCTGGGCGAGTACGCGGCGGCGTGCATCGCCGGTGTCCTGTCCGTGGAGGACGCGGCGGCCCTGGTGGCGCTGCGTGGCCAGCTCATGGACGAGCTGCCCGCGGGCTCCATGCTGAGCATCAGCCTCCCGGAGGCGGAGGTGGCGCCGCTGCTGGGCCGGGAGTTGGACCTGGCGGCGGTGAACGCGCCTTCGCAGTGCGTGGTCTCCGGCCCGCTGGCGGCGGTGAAGCAGTTGATGGCGGAGCTGACGGCGCGAGGCGTGGAGCACCGCCAGTTGCACGTGGAGGCGGCGGCGCACTCGCGCATGCTGGAGCGAATCCTACCGCGCTTCCATGAGCGCGTGTCCCGGCTGACGCTCCGCCCGCCCGAGCGGCCCTACATCTCCAGCCGCACGGGCCGCCCCGTCACGGGGGACGAGGTGACGCGACCGCAGTACTGGGTGGACCACCTGCGCCACTCAGTGCGCTTCCGGGACGGCATGCAGGTGCTGCTTGAGGATTCGACGCGCGTCCTCCTTGAGGTGGGGCCCGCGCAGTCGCTGACCGCCGCGGCGAGGCTCCAGGGAGAGCCTGCCGGTTCGCGCACCATCGTCTCGTCCGCCCGGCACCCCAAGGACGACCAGCCGGACGAGGCCGTCTTCCTGAACGCGCTGGGCCGGCTGTGGCTCGCGGGCGTGGAGGTCGACTGGAGCGGCGTGCACGGAACCGAGACCGCCCGCCGCGTCCCGCTGCCCACGTACCCCTTCGAGGGGCAACGGTATTGGGTCGCGCCGCTGGACAGGTCCGCCGCGCTGCTGGCCTCGCAAGCCGCGGGCGCCGGCAAGCAGGCCGACGTGGCGGGTTGGTTCCACCTCCCCTCGTGGCGGCGCACGCCTCCGGCCACGCTGGCCCCCTCCGCGCTCGCCCAGCCCAAGGGCTGGGTGGTGTTCACCGATGGCGGCCCGCTGGCCTCGCGGCTCGTCTCCCGCTTGGAAGAGGCGGGACAGCATGTCGTCACCGTGTCCGCGGGCAACGCGTTCTCACGAGATGACGAGCGGCGCTTCACGGTGTCCCCGGGCGCGCCCGGAGACTACGCCGCGCTGCTGAGCGAACTGGAGGACTCGACACACCGGCCCGAGGTGTTCGTCCACTTGTGGAGCCTCACGCCGCAGGAGGCGCGCGAGTCCGAGCTCACGCGCTTCCAGGCCGCACAGGCCCTGGGCTACTCCAGCGTGGCCCACCTGGGACAGGCCCTGGCCGGACTGAAGGATGCACGGCCACTGCGGTTGGAGGTCATCTCCAACCACCTGTTCGACCCGGACGGCCAGGCGGAGGCTCTGCCAGAGAAAGCGCCCCTGTTGGGGCCCTGTCAGGTGCTGACGCAGCAGCAGGTGCACATCACCGCGCGTGGCATTGACGTGATGCTCCCCGGCGCGGAGGGCGCTCCGGCGCTGGCCGACCAACTCGTCGCCGAGCTCGCCACCACGGCACGCGACTTCCGGGTGGCGTTGCGCGGCTCCCGCCGCTGGGTCCAGGAGCTGTCGTCCGTCCGGCTGACGGAGTCGTCCTCCCCCGCGCGTCCGCTGCGTGAGCGCGGCGCGTACCTCATCACGGGTGGCCTGGGCCGAGTGGGCCTGCTGCTGGCAGGCCATCTGGCGCGTACGAAGCAGGCGCGGCTGGCGCTGGTGGGCCGCACCCCGCTGCCTCCGCGTCGTCTCTGGGACGACTGGATCTCCACGCAGGGCGAGGATGACGACGCCAGCGTGCTCATCCAGAAGGTGCGCGCGCTGGAGTCCCACGGGTCCGAGGTCCTCGTCCTGAGCGCCGACGTGTCCAAGCCGCACTGGATGAAGGAAGTCCTCGCCGAGGTGGACCAGCGCTTCGGCGCGCTTCACGGGGTGTTGCACTGCGCGGACCTTCCCCTGGCTCCGCCCGAGCGGACGCCGCTCGCGGCGACGAGCCCGGAGGCGGAGGCCCGCTTCCGCGCCAAGGTGCGTGGCACGTATGTGCTGGAGGAGGTCCTGCGCGGCCGCGCGCTGGACTTCGTGATGCTGTTCTCCGCGTCGGCCGCCGTGCTGTCTCCCTTTGGCGACACGCCCTCGACCGCGGCCAACCTCTTCGTTGATGCGTTCGCGGCCCACCGCAGCCAGGGCTCGGGAACACCCTGGATGAGCGTGGCGTGGGACCCGTGGCCGCGTGCGGCTGGCGCCAGCGACGCGCGGACGCCGGACCTGGAGCCGTATGCGATGACCGAGGACGAGGCCACCGAGGCCTTCCAGCGCGTCGTCACAGGCGGCCTGGATGGCCCGGTGGTCGTGGCCACGGGTGACGTGTCACGCCGGTTGACGGCGTGGCTCCAGCGGGCGGTCGCGCCGCCCAAGGTCTCGCGGAAGGTCCGCACGGGCGAGGAAGAGCTTCCCGCCAACGAGCTGGAGCGTGTCATCGCGGGCCTGTGGCAGGAGGTCCTGGGCGTCGAGCAGGTGACGCGGCAGGACCACTTCTTCGAGCTGGGCGGGCACTCCCTGCTCGCCACGCAGGTCGTCGGTCGGCTGCGCTCTCGGTTGCAGTTGGACCTGAGTCTGGCGCTGCTCTTCACGTCCCCCACCGTGGCGGGTCTGGCGAAGGCCATCGCCGACCTCCAGACACAGCAGCGGGAATCCCTCTATCGCGAGCTGCTCGAGCGAGTCACCCGCGTCTCCGAGCAAGAGCTTGCCGAAGAGCTTCGACGCCGCGGCGTGAAGGCCGCGTGAACGGACGCTCCAGCCCCCGCTGGAGCATCCAGTCCCCCCTTTTGGATATCGACTTCGATGACTGACATTTCTCGGGCCCTCGAGCAGCTTTCTCCCTCGCAGCGCGCCCTTCTCGACCTGCTCCTTCAGGAGCAGCAGTCGGCGCAGCCTCACGCGGCGGCGGCGCCTGCGCTGGTGCGGCGTGAAAGCAACGAGCCCGCTCCGGCTTCCTTCCCCCAGCAGCGCCTGTGGGTCCTGCACGAGCTGGATCCCAGCAGCATGGCTGCCTACAACGTCCACGTGAGCGTGGAGTTCTTCGGGCGGCTGGACCGAGCGCTGCTCACGCGATGTGTGAACGAGGTGGTGCGCCGCCACGAATCCCTGCGCACGACGCTGAGGAGCCACGGCGGAGACCCGGTGCAGGTGGTCGCGCCCTCGCTGGAGCTCACCCTGCCGGAGGAGGACCTGTCCGCGCTGTCCCTGGAAGCCCAGGGGGAGGAAGTCCGCCGCCGCATCATCGCCGAGGCCAACTTCGAGTTCGACCTCTCCGCCGGCCCCCTGCTGCGGGTCGGCATCCTGCGGCTCGACGCGCAGCACGCCCTGGTGCTGTTGACGCTGCACCACTCCGTGACGGACCAGTGGTCCCTGGGCGTGTTCCTTCAGGAGTTGATGGCGCTCTACAAGGCCTTCGAGGAGGGCCTGCCCTCGCCCCTGCCGGAGTTGCAGCTCCAATACCCAGACTACGCGCGGTGGCAGCGTGAGCAGCTCGAAACGCGGGAGCTGGCCGGACAGCTCGACTACTGGCGGCGGCAGCTCACGCCGCAGCCTCCCGCGCTGGTGGTTCCGTCCGACCATCCGCGTCCGGTGCTGAAGACCTATCGCGGCGGGTGGCATCACTTCCGGCTGGAGCCTGTGCTGGCTCGGAAGCTCAAGCAGTTGGCGCAGAAGGAAGGCGCGACGCTGTTCATGGTGCTGATGGCGGCCTACCAGACGCTGTTGCACCGCTACAGCGGCCAGCAGGACTTCGCGGTGGGCTCGCCCGTGGCGAACCGCAAATCCCCCGAGCTCGAACCGCTCATCGGCTTCTTCGTCAACATGCTGGTGATGCGCGCGGATGCGGCGGGAGACCCGACCTTCCGTTCGTTCCTGCACCGGGTGCGGCAGGTCTGCCTGGATGCCTACTCACACCAGGACGTGCCCTTCGACAAGCTGGTGGAGGAGCTGCAACCGCCCCGAGACCCCAGCCGCAATCCGTTCTTCGAGGCCGTCTTCGTCCTCCAGAACGTGCCCCAGCCGGCCCTGCGGATTCCGGGCCTGCTCGCGCGCTACGTGGAGTTGGACCTGGGCGCGTCCCAGTTCGACCTGCTGATGGAGCTGCGCGAGGACCGGCCGGACCGGTTCATCGGCCGCATCGAGTACTGCGCCGACCTGTTCGACGCGAAGACCGTCGAGCGGATGGAACGCCACTACGTGCGCCTGCTGGAGAGCGTGGTGGAGAACGCTGACCAGCGCCTGTCCGAGCTTCCGCTCCTGCGCACCGAGGAACGGCAACAACTCCTGGTCGACGGACACGCGACGTCCACGACGTTTCCGCGTGAGACGCCGATTCACGCGTTGTTCTCCGAGCAAGCGGCACGCACCCCGGAGGCCGTGGCGCTCGTCAGTGGTGAGCGGGTTGTCAGCTATGTGGCGCTGGAGCGCCGCGCGAACCAGCTCGCGCACCATCTCCGTTCGCGCGGTGTCATTCAGGGTACCCGTGTGGGCCTGTGCATGGAGCGCTCGCCGGAGCTGGTGGTGGGCCTGCTCGCCATTCTCAAGGCCGGCGGTGCCTACGTCCCCATCGACCACCACTACCCCGCCGAACGCATCTCGCTGCTGCTTCAGGAGGCCGGTATCGACGTGCTGGTCACGACGAAGCCGCTGGCCGAAGGGCTCCCTGAAACCGACAGCAAGCGCGTCTGCGTGGATACGGACGCGGAGGTCATTGGGGTGCTGCCGCATGATGCGCCTCCTTCCGTGGACGTGAGCGGCGATGACCTCGCCTACGTCATGTTCACCTCCGGCAGCACCGGCAGGCCCAAGGGCGTCTGCATTCCTCACCGTGCCGTCGCTCGCCTCGTCCTCTCCAACCCCTTCATCCACTTTGGTCCCGACGAAGTCTTCCTCCAGCTCGCCCCCGTCGCCTTCGACGCCTCCACCCTGGAGCTGTGGGGTGCCCTGCTTCACGGCGCTCGCCTCGTCCTCGCCCCGCCTCACACGCCTTCCCTGGATGAGCTCGCCGCGCTGCTGACGCAGCACCGCGTCTCCACCCTCTGGCTCACCGCTGCGCTCTTCGAGCAGATGGTGATTCACCAAGGCGCGGCCCTCGCCGGTGTCCGGCAAGTCCTCGCGGGTGGTGACGTGCTGCCCCCGCTGCGTGTCCGGCAGCACCTGGACCGCATTCCTTCTGACGCCGTCCTCGTCAACGGCTACGGGCCCACCGAGAACACCACCTTCTCCGCCACCCACGCCCTCCGCTCGGGCGTGGCTTTCGGCACCTCCGTCCCCATTGGCAAGCCGCTGGGCCACTCCTCCGGCTTCGTCCTCGACTCCCGCATGGAGCCCGTCCCCGTCGGCGTCCCGGGCGAGCTCTTCGTCGGCGGTGACGGGCTCGCCTGGGGCTATCTCCACCGTCCTGAGCTGACGGCGGAGAAGTTCCTCCCCCATCCCTTCTCCACTGCCCCCGGTGCTCGCCTCTACCGCACCGGCGACCGCGTCCGCTGGAAGCCCGACGGCTCGCTCGAGTTCCTCGGCCGCTCCGACTTCCAGGTGAAGGTGCGGGGCTTCCGCATCGAGCTGGGCGAAATCGAAGCCGTCCTCCAGCAAGCCCCAGGCGTCCAGGAGGCCGTCGTCCTCGCTCGCGAGGATTCCCCGGGTGACAAGCGCCTCGTCGCCTATGTCGTCCCCAGCGCACCGGAGCTTTCGGCAGAGCAGACCGCGAACGTCCTGAGCGCCATTCGCACGTTCCTCAAGACACGCCTGCCCGAATACATGCTGCCCGCGGTGCTCATGCCGCTGGACGCCCTGCCGCTGTCTCCGAACGGCAAGGTGGACCGTAAGGCCCTACCCGTTCCCGACGTCGACCTGGCCCGGACAGGCACGCCCTTCGAAGGGCCTCGGCACACCTCCGAGCAGACCCTGGCCGACATCTGGGCCGAGGTCCTGGGCCTCCGACAGGTCGGCATCGACGACAGCTTCTTCGAGTTGGGCGGCGACTCCATCCGCAGCATCCAGGTCATCGCGAAGCTGCGCGAACGGGGCCTGGAGTTGCCCACGTTGGAGCTGCTTCAGCGCCCGACAATTCGCGAACTCGCGGGTGTCATCAAGGCGACTGGCAAGCCCGCCGCACTCCAGGTCGAGCCCTTCAGCCTCGTGTCCGAGGCCGATCGCCAGCGACTGCCGGCTGACGTGGAGGACGCCTATCCGCTGGCCGCGCTCCAGTCAGGCATGTTGTTCGAGAGCGCCCTGGATGCCTCGGCCGGCATCTACCACGACATGTTCAGCTTCCACGTGGAGATGGCGCTGAACGAGTCGCTGTTGCACCAGGCGTTCCGGGAACTGTTCGCGCGTCACGCCATTCTCCGCACGTCGTTCCATCTGGACGGATTCGAAGAACCTCTCCAGTGGGTCCACCGTGACGTTGCACCGCCGCTGAGATTCGAAGACCTCCAGCACCTGGAGGCCGCCCAGCAAACGGTCTACTTGCAGGCATGGGCGGAGAAGGAGCGCGTCCAGCCCTTCACCTGGAACCAAGCGCCGCTGATGCGGCTCTGCGTACACCGCCGGACGGAAAACACCGCCCAACTGACCATCGTCTTCCACCACGCCATCCTGGATGGCTGGAGCGCCGCGACCCTGCTCTCGGAGCTCTTCGGCCGCTACCTCGAGTTGCTGGACGGCAGTGATGCCCCCGCTGTGCCGTCCCCAGCCGCCACCTACCGGCAGTTCGTGGCGTTGGAACGTGAGGCCCAGAACTCTCCTGAGAGCGAGCGCTTCTGGCTCAACCGCATGGAAGGCGTGGACTCGGCGAGCCAGCGTCCGAACCGGGCCCGGGACGAAGAGCGAGTCCTGCACACCCACGACGTGCGCATCCCCGCGTCCCTCCAGCAGGCCTTGCTCCGCGTGGCCCACGAAGCGGGCGTGTCCCTCAAGACGGTGCTTTTGGCCGTGCACCTGCGCGTCCGGGCCTTCGTCGAAGGGAGCACCTCCGTCGTCACCGGCATCGTCACCAACGGTCGCCCGGAAGTCATCGACGGCGAGCGGATGATTGGCCTGTTCCTCAACAGCGTGCCCTTCCCCGTGGCGCTGCGCGGGGGTACCTGGCTGGACCTCATCCAACAGGTCGCGAAGCACGAGCAGGAGCTGATGCCGCACCGCCGCTACCCCATGGCACGGCTTCAGCAGAAGCGCGGCGGTCAGCCCCTGTTCGACACGCTCTTCAACTTCATCCACTTCCACATCGCGGGAGGACTGTCCCAGCAGAAGGGCCTGCGCTTCGTGGATGAGATGCTGGGCGCCGCCTGGATGGAGCTGCCGCTGGGCGTCACCTTCACGCAAGATCCGTACGACGCATCGCTGTCGGTCTCCATTGCCACGACGGGCACACGGCACGAAGCGGAGCGGTCGCGGGAGCTGGGGCACTACTACCTGCGTGCGCTCGAGGCCGTGACATCAGAGCCACATGGCCGCTACGAGCAGGCAGCGCTGCTGCCGGAGGCTCAACGAACCACGCTGCTGGAGACGTGGAATGCCACGCGCCGGGAGGTTGACTGGGAAGGCTGCTTGCATGAGCGGTTCGAAGACCGTGCGGCGCTCACCCCCGACGCGCTCGCGGTGCTCGATGATGAGCACTCGCTCACATTTGCGGAACTCAACCGCCGCGCCAACCAGCTCGCCTGGGCCCTACGTGCCCGAGGCGTGGGCCCCGAGGTTCGCGTGGGCCTGTGCATGGAGCGCTCGGTCGACACGGTTGTCGCCATCCTCGCCATCCTCAAGGCGGGTGGCGCGTATGTTCCCATGGACCCGGCCTACCCTGCCCAGCGCCTGGCGTACATGGTGGGCGACTCACAGGTGGGCTGGGTGCTCACGCAGCGCCGCATCGCGGACAAGCTCACCAGCCACGAAGTGGAAATCCTCTGCGTGGATGCCGCAAGGGACGTGAGTGATTCACGGGGCGCATCGAACCCGCCGCGGCGCAGCGAGCCCGGCCACCTCGCGTACGTCATCTACACCTCGGGTAGCACGGGCAAGCCCAAGGGCGTCATGGTGCAGCACGGTTCGATGATGAACCTGCGCGCGGCGCTGGCAACCACCGCCTACGCGGGCGTGGACAGGCCCCTGCGCGTCAGCCTCAACGCGTCCCTGTCGTTCGACGCGTCCGTGCAGCAGTTGGTGCAACTCGCCGACGGGCATGCGCTGTGCGTGGTGTCCCAGGCCACTCGCGAGGACACCCGCCTGATGTTGGCGTGGCTGGAGCGACACGAGGTGGACGTGCTGGACTGCGCCCCCTCTCAACTGCGGCTGCTCCTGGACGAGGGGCTGGCTGCCCACCGCCCCTTGCGGGTTCTGGCCGGCGGTGAAGCGCTGGACGCGGCGCTCTGGGGCCGCCTTTCCGCCCATCCGAACATCGAGTGCTTCAACGTCTACGGCCCCACGGAGTGCACCGTGGACTCCACGCTGCGCACCGTGCGCGGAGCGCCTCTGCCGCCATCGCTGGGCGGCCCGTTGGCGAACGCGCGGACCTACGTGCTGGACGCGTACCTGCAGCCTGTGCCGGTCAGCGTGCAGGGAGAGCTCTACATTGGTGGAGCGGGCCTGGCGCGCGGTTACCTGAATCGTCCCGATCTCACCGCCGAGCGCTTCATCCCTGATCCGTTCAGCACGGCTCCGGGTGCTCGCCTCTACCGGACGGGCGACCGGGCGCGCTGGCTGCCTCAGGGCGAGCTCGAGTTCCTGGGCCGCATCGACTTCCAGGTGAAGCTGCGCGGCTTCCGCATCGAACTGGGGGAGATTGAGTCCGCACTGCGCCAACACCCCGTGATTCGCGCCACCGTGGTCCTGGTGCGCGAAGACACGCCCGGGCTGCAACGCCTGGTGGCATACGTCGTCACGGAAGCAGAGGCCGCCACCACCGTGAACGTCGGCACGCTCCGTCCGTTCCTCAAGGAGCGGCTCCCCGAGCACATGGTGCCCTCGGCCTTCGTTACGCTGGAGGCCCTGCCACTTACCCCCAATGGCAAGCTGGACCGCAAGGCCCTGCCGGCACCAGACGCCCCGCGGCACGCCGCCACGCGACCGCTCAGCACGGACACGGAGCGTCGTGTCGCCTCCCACTGGGCCACGCTGCTCCATGTCGAAACGGTCAACGCGGATGATGACTTCTTCGCGCTTGGAGGCCACTCGCTCCTGGCCACGCAGTTGGTGGCACGGCTGCGCCAGGACTTCGACGTCGACCTGCCGCTACGCGCCCTCTTCGAGCAGAGCACGGTGGCGGCGCTGGCCGCGCGTCTGGATGCGGAGCGGGCTCGTGGCACCGCCGGAGCCCTGCCACCCCTCCGTGCCGCTCCACGCGATCGGCCACTGCCCCAGTCCTTCGTCCAACAGCGGCTGTGGGTGATGGAGCAACTCACGCCCGACACCGCGACGTACAACAACCCCGCGGCGGTGGTCATTGAAGGAGCACTCGACGTTGACGCGATGGAGCAATCCCTGCGTCGGGTGGTCCAGCGACACGAGTCATTGCGCACGACGTTCCGGAACGAGGGCGACCTCCCCATCCAGGTCGTGAATCCGAACGCGCCCTTGGAACTGCCCATCACGGACCTCTCCGTCGTGCCCGAAGGCGAGCGCGACGCCCGGGCTCAGCAGCTCGCGAAAGAGGAGGCGCACGTACCATTCAATCTGGTGCGAGGCCCGCTCTTCCGGGCCCGCCTGCTGCGGCTGGCCTCGGACCGGCACGTCCTGCTGGTGACGATGCACCACATCGTGTCCGACGGTTGGTCGGTGGGCGTGCTGGTGCGCGAAGTGGCAGAGGGCTACGAAGCCGCCGTTCAGCGCCGTGAGCCCCACGTTCCTTCGCTGCCGGTGCAGTACGCCGACTACGCCCTCTGGCAGCGAGAGTGGATGCAGGGGCCGGTGCTGGAGTCACGGCTGAGCTACTGGCGTGAACAGCTCGCCGGAGCGCCCATGGCGCTGGAGCTGCCCACGGACAGGCCGCGTCCGGCGGTGCAGACCTATCGTGGGGCGCTCCTCCCTGTGAACCTGCCCGCGCCGGTCTCCGAGGCGGTGACCACGCTGGCGCGCCGCCACGAGGCCACGCCCTTCATGGTGCTGCTGGCCACCTGGCAGGTACTGCTCTCACGGTACTCAGGTCAGCAGGACATCTCCGTCGGTTCGCCCATTGCCGGCCGCACCCGGCCCGAGCTGGAAGGCCTCATCGGATTCTTCGTCAACACGCTGGTCTTCCGTGCCCGCATGTCGCCGGAGCTCACCTTCCGTGAGCTGTTGGCCCAGGTGAAGGCGTCAACGCTGGGCGCCTTCGAGCACCAGGACGTGCCCTTCGAGAAGCTCGTCGAGGTGCTGCAACCCGCGAGAGACCCGAGCCGATCCCCGCTCTTCCAGGTCACCTTCACCCTGCAGAACACGCCACCCGTGCGCCTGGAGTTGCCAGGACTGTCGTTGCAGGTCCTCGAGACAGAGCTGGAGACCGTCAAGTTCGACCTGAGTCTCTTGTTGGAAGAGACCCCAAAGGGGTTCTCCGGTGCACTGAACTACAACACCGACCTGTTCGATGCCGCCACGGCAGAGCGGATGATGGGGCACTTCCACACGCTGCTGGAGTCCGTCGTCGCGGATGCGAACCAGCGTTTGGCGGAGCTTCCACTGCTGCGTACAGAGGAACGGCAGAAGCTCCTGGTCGAGTGGAATGCGACGTCCACGACGTTCCCGCGCGAGGCGTCGATTCACGCGTTGTTCTCCGAGCAAGCAGCCCGCTCGCCGGAGGCGGTGGCGCTCGTCAGTGGTGAGCGGGCCGTCACCTACGTGGAGCTGGATCGTCGCGCCAACCAACTCGCGCACCATCTGCGCGCCTACGGCGTCACCCGGGGAACCCGTGTGGGCCTGTGCCTGGAGCGATCACCGGAGCTGGTGGTGGGCCTGCTCGCCATTCTCAAGGCCGGCGGCGCCTACGTCCCCATCGACCACCACTACCCTGCCGAACGCATCTCGTTGCTCTTTCAGGAGGCAGGCATCAGCGTCTTCGTGACGCAGGAGTCGATCGCGGACGAGCTGCCAATCGCTGGCGGCCTGATGGTCTGCGTGGATACGGACGCGGACCTCATCGCGGCACTGCCACATGATGCGCCTCCTTCCGTGAACTTGGGAGGCGATGACCTCGCCTACGTCATGTTCACCTCCGGCAGCACCGGCAGGCCCAAGGGCGTCTGCATCCCTCACCGCGCCGTCGCTCGCCTCGTCCTCGCCAATCCATTCATTCACTTTGGCCCTGACGAAGTCTTCCTCCAGCTCGCACCCGTCGCCTTCGACGCTTCCACCCTGGAACTCTGGGGTGCCCTGCTTCACGGTGCTCGCCTCGTCCTCGCCCCGCCTCAGTCGCCTTCCCTGGATGAACTCGCCGCGCTGCTGACGCAGCACCGCGTCTCCACCCTCTGGCTCACCGCTGCACTCTTCGAGCAGATGGTGATTCACCAAGGCACCGCCCTCGCCGGTGTCCGGCAAGTGCTGGCGGGTGGTGACGTGCTGCCCCCGCTGCGTGTCCGTCAGCACCTGGAGCGCATTCCTTCTGACGCCGTCCTCGTCAACGGTTACGGCCCCACCGAGAACACCACCTTCTCCGCCACCCACGCCCTCCGCCCGGGTGACGCCTTCGGGACCTCTGTCCCCATTGGTAAGCCGCTGGGCCACTCCTCTGCCTTCGTCCTCGACTCCCACATGGAGCCCGTCCCCGTCGGCGTCCCGGGCGAGCTCTTCGTCGGTGGTGACGGCCTCGCCTGGGGCTACCTCCACCGTCCTGAGCTGACGGCTGAGAAGTTCCTCCCCCACCCCTTCTCCACCGCCCCCGGTGCTCGCCTCTACCGCACCGGCGACCGCGTCCGCTGGAACGCCGACGGCTCGCTTGAGTTCCTCGGCCGCTCCGACTTCCAGGTGAAGGTGCGTGGCTTCCGCATCGAGCTGGGTGAAATCGAAGCCGTCCTCCAGCAAGCCCCAGGCGTCCAGGAGGCCGTCGTCCTCGCTCGCGAGGATTCTCCGGGCGACAAGCGCCTCGTGGCCTACGTGGTGGGCGAAGACGGAGTGGACTCCGTCGATCCACGGTCCCTGCGGGACCACGTCCTGCGCAAGCTGCCCGAGTACCTGGTTCCCGCCATCTTCATCCCGATGGAGGCCCTCCCGCTTTCGCCGAATGGCAAGGTGGACCGCAAGGCCCTGCCCGCTCCCGACGCGGACCGGACGCTGACGGGGGCATCCTTCGAAGCCCCGCGCGACGCCTCCGAGCAGACCCTGGCCGACATCTGGGCCGAAGTCCTGGGCCTCAACCAGGTCGGTATCGACGACAGCTTCTTCGAGTTGGGTGGAGACTCCATCCGCAGCATCCAGGTCATCGCGAAGCTGCGTGAACGGGGCTTGGAGTTGCCCATCCTGGAACTGCTTCAGCATCCCACCATCCGCCAGCTCTCCGGCGTGGTGAAGGTCACCGACAACGCCATACAAGCAAGAATCGTTGCACCGTTCAGCCTCGTGTCCGAGACAGACCGCCAGCGTTTGCCGGCGGACGTGGAAGACGCCTACCCGCTGGCCACGCTCCAGTCGGGCATGCTCTTCGAGAGCGCGATAGATGCTTCGGCGGGCATCTACCACGACATGTTCAGCCTCCACCTGGAGATGGCGCTGAACGAGCCGCTGTTGCACCAGGCCTTCCGGGAGCTGTTCGCGCGTCACGCCATCCTACGGACGTCATTCCACCTGGATGGCTACGAAGAAGCCCTCCAACTGGTTCATCGTGAAGTCACCCCGCCGCTGCGTATCGAGGACCTCCGGCACCTGGAGGCCGCGGAGCAGACGGAATACCTGCGCGCCTGGGCGGAGAAAGAACGCGTCCGGCCCTTCGACTGGGAACAGGCGCCGCTGGCGAGCCTCTGCGTGCACCGCCGGACGGAGACCACCCTCCAACTGACCATCATCTTCCACCACGCCATCCTCGATGGCTGGAGCGCCGCGACGCTCTTCTCCGAACTCTTTGGCCGCTACCTCGAACTTCTGAAAGGAACGAACGCCCCCGCCGCGCCGCCATTGGCCGCCACCTACCGGCAGTTCGTCGCGCTCGAGCGCGAGACGATGAACTCCGACGAGAGTGAGCGATTCTGGTTGGAGCGCATGGCAGGCGTGGATCCGGCTCCAGCGCGCCCACATCGGGCCAAGGACGAAGCGCTTGTCCTGCACCACCACCGCGTGCGTGTTCCCCCTGAAATCCAGCAGGCAATCCAGCGCGTAGCCCACGAAACCAGCGTGCCACTCAAGACGGTCCTGTTGGCCGCACACTTGCGCGTCTGCGGCTTCATTGAAGGAACCGCGTCGGTCGTCACCGGAATGGTCACCAACGGCCGCCCG
This sequence comes from Myxococcus sp. 1LA, assembly GCA_046520405.1. Lineage (GTDB taxonomy): Bacteria > Myxococcota > Myxococcia > Myxococcales > Myxococcaceae > Myxococcus. The sequence goes on along the minus strand of JBKGHI010000002.1, from coordinate 59,193 downwards.
GAGGTTCTCGACGGCGAGCGGATGATCGGTCTGTTCCTCAACAGCGTGCCCTTCCCGGTGACGCTGAGCGGAGGCACCTGGCTGGAGCTCATCCACCAGGTCGCGAAGCACGAGCAGGACATGCTGCCCCACCGCCGTTACCCCATGGCACGGCTCCAGCAGAAGCGCGGCGGTCAGCCGCTGTTCCAGACGCTCTTCAACTTCGTCCACTTCCACGTCGTGGGCAGCATGAACCAACCCGGGCTGAGACTGCTGGAGGCCCCTCGAGGCGCTGCCTGGATGGAGCTGCCACTGGACACCAGCTTCTCCTTGAACCCGGAGACATCGGAGCTGACCATCGAACTCTCCAGCAGCGGCACGGAGCGAGATGCCGCCTGGACGTCCGTGGTGGGTCGCTACTACTTGCGCGCGCTGGAGACGGTGGCAACCGCGCCCCAGAGCCGCTACGAGCAGACGTCGCTGATGCCTCAGGACGAGCAACACCGGGTGCTGCGCGAGTGGAACGCCACGCGCATGCACTTCGAGAAGGACACCTCCGTCCACGCTGTCTTCGAAGGCTGTGCCGCCCGCACTCCGGACGCAGTGGCCGTCGTAGATGAAGTCACGCAGCTCACCTACGGCGAGTTGGACATCCGAGCCACTGCGCTCGCCGCGCACCTGCGCGCACTTGGCGTGGGCCCCGAGGTCAACGTCGCCCTCTGCGTCGAACGCTCCGCCAGCATGGTGGTGGGCATGCTCGCCATCCTGAAGGCAGGTGGCGCATACGTCCCGCTGGATCCCGGCTACCCGAGGAACCGGCTGGAGTTCATGCTGCGGGACTGTGGAGCCCCTGTCGTGCTCACCCAGAAACCCCTGCGTGAGTTGCTGCCAACAGGCCCCACCGTGGTGTGCCTCGACGGCGCGCTCCCCCTGCCCCTGGATGCCACCCTCGCGCCCGCGCCGCTGTCGCCGGAGAGCCCCGCGTACATCATCTACACGTCCGGAACCACGGGCCGCCCCAAAGGCACCGTGGTGCCGCACCGCGCGCTCGTCAACCACGCCACCTGGTTGCGCTCGACCTTCGCGTTGAGTCCGACTGATCGTGGGCTCCAGATGGCGTCACTGAGCTTCGACGCCTCGGTCTGTGAGGTCTTCGGCACGCTGCTGGCTGGAGCGACGCTGGTCATCGCCCCACCCCAAGCAAAGGGCGATGCGGCCGCGCTGGTCGAGCAAGTGGTGCGCGAGCGCATCACGTTCATGCAGATGGTGCCGCCCCTGCTACGGGAGTTGGTGGAAACGCAGGGACTGCGCCGAGCGACGCACCTGCGCTGGGTCTGGTGCGGCGGCGAGGCGCTCCCGGACGATCTCGTCCCCCAATTGAAGTCGCAACGCCCTGACACCCGTCTCGCCAATCTCTACGGCCCCACCGAGACGACCATCGACGCAACGTTCTCGCTCGTCGAATCCGACGCCCCCGTGACCATTGGCCGCCCCATCGGCAATGCCCGCGCGTACGTGCTGGATGCGGCGCTGAGTCCGCTGCCACCATCCGTACCGGGCGAGCTGTACATCACTGGCGAGGGCTTGGCGCGTGGCTACCTGAACCGGCCAGATCTCACCGCCGAGCGCTTCATCCCCGACCCCTTCTCGGAGAAGCCCGGCGCTCGCCTCTACCGTACGGGAGATCGGGTCCGTTGGACCGAGGATGGAGCGATGGAGTACCTGGGCCGCATCGACTTCCAGGTGAAGGTGCGCGGCTTCCGCATCGAACTGGGGGAGCTTGAATCCGCGCTGCGCCAACACCCCGCGGTGCGCGACACGGTGGTGTTGGCCCGCGAGGACGTCCCGGGCATCCAGCGCTTGGTGGCGTACGTGGTGCCGAATGCGTCCCATCCAGAGAGGAAGCCTGCTCTGGATGCAAACGAACTCCGCGTCTTCCTCAAGGAGCGGTTGCCTGAGCACATGGTGCCCGCGACCATCGTCGCGCTGGACGCCCTACCGCTCAATACGAGCGGCAAGGTGGATCGCAGGGCGCTTCCACTCCCCGAAGAGACGTCTTCACAGCACGAGTCCTACATCCCACCGCGCGACGCATACGAGTTGGAGTTGGCCCGTGCCTTCGAGGAACTGCTCGGTGTCTCCCCCATTGGCGTGAAGAGCGACTTCTTCGAACTGGGCGGTCACTCGCTCCTCGCGGTGCGGCTCCAGTCCATGCTCCGTGCGCGTACGGGACGTTCTCTGCCAATCACCGCGCTCTTCCAGGCCCCCACTGTCGAAGGATTGGCCGCGCTCCTGCGGCGCGAGCCGGGGCCATGGACACCGCTCGTGCCTATCCAGCGGAGTGGCTCGCGGGTGCCCTTCTTCTGCGTCCACCCGGTGGGCGGCACGGTGTTCTGCTACACCGAGCTGGCACAGAGGCTTGGCCCGGATCAGCCGTTCTACGGGCTGCAGGCCCAGGGACTGGAAGGAACACTGCTGCCACAAGGGTCCATCGACGCAATGGCAGCCAGCTACGTGGATGCCATTCGCACCGTGCAGCCCCAGGGGCCGTACCGGTTGGGTGGCTGGTCGCTCGGAGCAGTCATCGCCTTCGAAATGGCGCGCCAGCTCAGGCAAAGGGGTGAGACGGTGGACGTCCTCGCCCTGATTGAACCCAGCTCCACCTCGCTGGCCCAAGGTGTCACGGCCGACGACGACATGGCCGCTGCGACGATGTTCGCGCTCGACCTGGCTCGCACTGCGGGAATCATTCCGTCGGCGCCTCTGGAGAATTCTGAAAAGGATGCGAAAGCGCTTCTGGAACGTGTGCTCCAGGAAGGCCGCAAGGCGGGTGTGTTCATCCCAGACGCTGGCATGGAACAGCTCCACGCGCTCCTTCGCGTCTTCACCGCCAACATCCGTGCGCTCCAACAGCACACGCTGGGCACGTTCCCTGGTGCCCTCTCCGTGCTGCGTGGCAGCGATACGGAACTGGAGCCTGCCGAGCCGGAAGACCGAGGATGGAGCCGTCACGCACCACAACTGACGGTGCGCGTCATCCAGGGAGATCACTACAGCGTCCTGCGGGCCCCCGGAGTCGATGCGCTCGCGAGTGCGCTGACCGATCTCCTGGCCCATGCCGATACGCCCCAGCGCGGCTAACACGCTCGGCACCTCCAGTGGAGATGCCGGCGCGTAAGCAGTTCTGCATGCCGTCAGGCCTGACGGCCTGGCGGCAGCGAGAGGAACGGGTACGCGCAGCCAAGCCCCTCATGCGGCCGGCGCGCGACCCATGGGTCGTGCTCTCCGGCCACCTCGGCTTGGACGACAGGCCTAAGAGCATCAACCCGCTTGGGCTTGGGCCTGCGACTGCCCGCCGGACAACCCCTCGTAAACATAGGGCTTTTCGCGTGAGACCAACCCGTGGGCCCCACCACGGCCGCACTTCCAACGCGGTGCGCATTGAGGCAGCGGCCCTGGAGAGATTCCTCCGGGAACCTTCGTCGTGGGATCGGATTCCCCGCATAAGGGCAGCGTGGGCTCGCTTTGAGAGGTACGCTCTAAAGGCCACTTTGGGCGAGACATGGAAATGCGAGTCTTTCACACGAAACTCGCAAGTCACTGATGATGGTTGTTGCACTGCACGAGGTTCCCACATGAAGGCCCATGCCGTCCCACTGCTGGGGTTGTTCGAAAAGAAGATGCGACTCGAAGTGCCTCTTTTCCAGCGCCAGTACGTCTGGAGCCGCGACGCCCAATGGGAACCTCTCTGGGAAGACATCGAACGGAAGTTCACTGAGTACCTGCACGGTCGCAAGGATTCGCCGGTTCACTTCCTCGGGGCCATGGTGCTCGACCAGAAGCAGACCCCAGCCACGCACGTCGAGAAACGGCAAGTGATCGACGGGCAGCAGCGTCTGACAACGCTCCAGATCTTCCTTGCAGCCCTGCGTGACTTCTGCCGAGAGCAGACGCTTGAGGACCTTGCTCGGGAGCTTGAGAGTTTCACTCTCAACAAGGGGATGCTGGCCAACCCGGCAGTCGATAAGTTCAAGGTCTGGCCAACGCAACTCGACCGAGAGCAGTTCTGCGACGTCGTCGGCTTGCTCTCACGGGTCGCAGTGGAAGAGAAGTACCCCCTGACGCGGCGGAAGTACGCACGCAAGTACGATCCGCGCCCGAGGATGGTTGAGGCGTACCTGTTCTTCAGCGATTCGATCCGAGCCTTCTTCCTCGGAACGGAGCAGGAAAGTCCGCTCGCCAGCGAACAGCCATTGGCGGCAAGAGTCGACGAAGCATTCCAAGCCCTCAAGAATGCGCTGCAGGTCGTTGCGATTGACCTTGAGAAGGACGACGACGCGCAGGTCATCTTCGAGACGCTGAATGCACGGGGGGAGCCGCTGCTGCCTGCTGATTTGCTGCGCAACCACATCTTCCTACGCGCCGCGCGACAGAACGAGCCGCACGAAGAACTCTACGAGAAGTATTGGCGCGGGTTCGATGATGGCTTCTGGCGCGAGGAGGTTCGCCAGGGGCGACTCACCCGTCCCCGCAGCGACCTGTTCATGCAGCATTTCTTGGCCAGTCGGCAGTTCATCGACATCCCCATCAAGCACCTATTTGTCGAGTACAAATTCTGGATCGAGCGAGAGCGCCCCTTCGAAAACGTAACGACGGAACTGGCGACACTGGCGAGGCAGCGGGACCACTTCCGGCGAATCATCGCGCCGGAGCAGCCAGGAGACGTCGTCTTCGAACTCGCGACGTTTCTTGAGCGATTCGACATCCGGACTGCCTACCCGCTGGTGCTTTTTCTGCTCGATTCGAACTTGCCGGAGGGGGAGTGGAAGGCCATTTCGGCGCTCCTCGAGTCCTACCTCCTTCGCAGAGCGGTCCTCGGCTGGACCACGAAGGCTTACAACAGAATCTTCCTGAGCCTCACGAAGGCGCTGAAGGCCACCGGCCCGTCGGCCAAAAACCTCGAAGCTGTGCTCGTGACACTCTCTGGCGAGTCATCCGCGTGGCCGACCGACGCCGAGTTCTCCGAAACCTGGCTCACGGTCAATGCCTACGAGCAGCTCAACAGCGCCAAGCTGGGACATATCCTTCGGAGGATTAGCAACGAGCACCTCTCGAATCTCAGCGAGCAGATCACGATCAACAGCCCGCTCACGATTGAACATCTTCTGCCGCAAAGCTGGATCGAACACTGGCCGCTGCAAGGCGGAGTGAAGGGCCTCCCGCCCGACGAGCTGTGGGACACAGATTCGGATGAGCCGCGGGTGGTCGCGTCGCGCCGCCGAAACTCACTACTCCAGACGATGGGAAACCTCACGATCCTCACGCAGGCGCTGAACTCGACCACCTCCAACGCTGCCTGGACGATGAAGAAGCCCAAGATACTCGGCGCGTCCCTGCTGCCGATCAACCAGCAACTCCACGACTACGAAGGGTGGGATGAGACAACGATCGAAAAGCGCGGCAAGGCGCTGCTTGAGAAGGCGCTCAAGCTCTGGCCTCGCCCTGGCCCGCCCCCGGTGTAACCCGGAGTTCGGTTGACGTGCTCGGCGAGGCCCGATCTCGGGCCTGAGGTTCCGGCCTCCGCCGAGCCCTCGCTTGCGGCTGACGACAAGCCCACTCGGCGCGCTCCCTGTTCGATGTTGGAGGCCGGCAGCCCAAAAAGTGAAGGCCCTGGAATCCTCAGCTTTCGCCAAGAACTCCAGGGCCTTCGATGGTCGGGGCGACAGGATTTGAACCTGCGACCACTTGCACCCCAAGCAAGTGCGCTACCAGGCTGCGCTACGCCCCGGCACTGCTGCTGCCGTGAAAGGGTGCGCCCTTATGCCCCCACATGACGTTCAGGTCAAGCAAGAGCAGCAGGGCACCGTCCAAAAAACTCACCCTTCCATGTCCTCCATTCCCTCTTCGTCGAAGTCCTCGCCACGGGCCTCGGCCGCGTCGGCGGCGGCCTCTTCCCGGGCGTCGATCTCCGCGTGATCTTCCGGCGGCGCCTCGCCGTTCAGGGCGCTCTTCAGCACCTGGCTCGGCCGGAAGGTCAGCACCCGGCGCGCCGAGATCTCGATCTCCTTGCCCGTCTGCGGATTGCGGCCCACGCGCGCCTTCTTCTGGCGCACCTGGAAGTTGCCGAACCCGGAGATCTTGATCTTGTCCCCGCGCTCCAAGGTCTCCTTGAGCGTGTCGAACACGAGCTCCACGATCTCGGCCGACTCCTTCTTCGAGAAGCCGACCTTCTCGTAGACACCCTCGATGATGTCCGCCTTCGTCATGCGAATCCTCGGGAAGCCCTCGGGGCTGAACGCCGGGCACTGTTGCAGCCTTCCCGAAGACGTGTCAACCCTCTGACTTCATTCAGGAATTCAGGCGCGCAAGGCAGCACCCAGCCGCTGCTTCACCTCGTCCACGATGCGTTGGTGCGCCTCGTTGACCTCCACGTCGGTCAGCGTCCGCTCGGCCGAGCGGTACCGCAGCGCGTACGCCAGGTTCTTCCGTCCTTGGGGGATCTGCTCACCGGTGTACACGTCGAAGACCTGAGCGTCCTCCACCAGCGGCTTGCCCACCTCCAGGATCACCCGACGCACCTCGTCGTTGGGCAGCTCCAGCGGCACCACCACCGCGAGGTCCCGCAGCACCGCCGGGAAGCGCGGCAGCGAACGGTACGCCGGCACCAGCTTGGACGCCGCGTACAGCGGCTCCGTGTCCAGCTCGAACACGAACACCCCGTCCGGCAGGCCCAGCGCCTTCGCCACCCGGGGGTGCACCTCGCCCACGTGCCCCAGCACCGTGCCGTCCGCCGCCTTCACCTGCGCCACCGCCTTCGGGTGGTACGCCGCCGGCCCCACGGGCACGTACGTCACGGCCTCCACGCGGAGTGCGCCCAGCAGCCCTTCCACCGCCGCCTTTGCGTCGTAGAAGTCCGCCCGCGCATCCTTGTGCGTCCAGCTCCGGCCGCCGCCCCGCAGGCCCCACACCAGGCCCGCAACCCGAGGCACCTCACGCGCCGCCGGACGCTGCCCCTGCCCGCCCTCCGCGTCCCGGAAGTAAGCGCGGCCCGTCTCGTAGATCGCCACCGCCTCCACCTGGTGCCGCACGCTGCGGGACAGGTTCTCCAGCAGGCCCGGAAGCAGGCTGGTGCGCATCACCGACTGCTCCACGCTCAGCGGGTTGAGCAAGGCCACCGGCTTCTCCGCCCCGCCCAGCACTTCCAGGCTGCGCGGCGCGACGAACGAGTAGTTCACCACCTCGTCGAAGCCCGCACCGGCCAGCGCGTGACGCATGCGGCGCTCGGCCTCGGCGTGCGCGGGCACAGGCGCCAGCGTGGCAAGGCCCCGCGGCAGCGTCGCCGGGATGTTGTCGTAGCCGTAGATGCGCGCGACCTCCTCCAGCAGGTCCTCCTCTCGCTCCACGTCGACACGGGCCCGAGGCACCTCGTACGTCGCCTGCCCCGTCCCCTCCTCCACCGCCTTGAAGCCCAGCGTCTCCAGGATGCGACGGACCTCCGGCTCCGCCACGGCCACGCCCAGCACCTGCTCCACCCGGGCGAAGCGCAGCGTCACCTGCCGAGGCGGCGTCGGCGCCGGGTACACGTCCACGCGGCCCGGGGCCACCGTGCCCCCCGCCAGCTCCGCGATGAGCTGCGCCGCCCGGTCAATCGCCGGCACCACCGCGTCCATGTCCGCGCCGCGCTCGAAGCGATGCGACGCCTCCGTGTGCAGCCCGTGCCGCTTCGACGAGCGCCGCACCGTGGAGCCCTGGAAGTTCGCCGACTCCAGCACCAGCCGCCTGGTGCCCTCGGTCACCTCGCTGTCGCCGCCGCCCATGACACCGGCGATGGCCTGCGCCCGCTCCTTGTCCGCGATGACCAGGTCATCCACGTCCAGCACGCGGTCCTTGCCGTCCAGCGTCTTGAGCTTCTCGCCGCGCGTCGCCGTGCGGACGACAATCTCCTGCCCGGCCAGCTTCTCCAGGTCGAAGGCGTGCAGCGGCTGCCCGTACTCCAGATTCACATAGTTGGTGACGTCCACCACGTTGTTGATGGCGCGCACCCCGGCCGCCTTCAGCCGGTCCTGCATCCACTGCGGAGACGGGCCAATCGTCACGTTCTCCACCACGCGCGCCACGTAGCGCGGGCAGCGGTCCGGGGCGTCCACGCGCACCTTCACCTGCTCGGAGGCGGGCGTGCCCGACTCGGCCGGCTTCGGCTGCGGCACCTTCAGCGCGGAGCCCGTCACCACGCTCACCTCGCGCGCCACGCCCAGGTGGCTGAGCGCGTCCGGCCGGTTCGGCGTGACGTTCACCTCCAGCACCACGTCATCCAGCCCCACGGCCTCCGCGATGGGCAGGCCCACGCGCGTGTCCGGCGGGAGGATGAGCAGGCCGCTGGACTCGTCGCTCAGGCCCAGCTCCTTGGACGAGCAGAGCATGCCGAAGCTGTCCACGCCGCGCAGGGCCGCCTGCTTGATGTCCATGCCGTTGGGCAGCTTCGCGCCCACGGTGGCCAGCGGCACCTTGTCGCCCACCTTGAAGTTCTTCGCGCCGCACACCACCTGGAGCAGCGCCGTCCCGCCGATGTCCACCTGCGTGACGGACAGCTTGTCCGCGTTGGGGTGCTGCACGGACTCCTTGATTTGCGCCACCACCACGCCGCGAAGGGCCTCCGCGGGGCGCTCCATTCCCTCAATCTCCAGGCCCGCGGCGGTCAGCTTGCGCGCCAGCTCGTCCACGGACGGCGGCAGCGCTACGTAATCGCCCAGCCACTTCACCGAAATCTTCACAGGTCCACCCTCTTCATCAATCGGCTGGAACACGGGGGCCCACGACGCGGCCCCCTGGAATCTCAGAACTGCTCGAGGAACCGCGCGTCGTTCTCGAACATCATCCGCAGGTCGTCGATGCGGTAGCGCAGCATGGCGATGCGCTCCACGCCCATGCCGAACGCGTAGCCCGTCACCTCGTTCGGGTCATACCCGGCGGACGTGAAGACGTTGGGGTGCACCATGCCGCTGCCCAGCACCTCCAGCCACCCCGTCTGCTTGCAGATGCGGCAGCCCTTGCCCGCGCAGTTCGTGCAGGTGATGTCCACCTCCGCGGAGGGCTCCGTGAAGGGGAAGAAGGACGGGCGGAAGCGCGTGCGCGTGTCGGAGCCGAAGAACGCCGTCACGAACGCCGCCAGCGAGCCCTTCAGCTCGGCGAACGTCACGCCCTTGTCCACCAGCAGGCCCTCCACCTGGTGGAACATCGGCGTGTGCGTGATGTCCGAGTCGCGCCGGTACACCCGGCCCGGCATCACCGCGCGGATGGGCGGCTTGCGGTTCAGCATGTACCGCACCTGCACCGGGGACGTGTGCGTGCGCAGCAGCGCGGAGCTGTCCGCCTTCTTCGCGTGGCCCAGCGTGGCCTCGTCCACGTAGAAGGTGTCCTGCATGTCCCGCGCGGGGTGGTCCTTCGGCAGGTTCAGCGCCTCGAAGTTGAAGTAGTCCAGCTCGATTTCCGGGCCGCTGGCCACGTCGAAGCCGAGCCGCGAGAAGGTCCGGACAATCTCCTCCATCGTCCGTGACACCGGGTGCCGGCTGCCCAGCGCCACGCCGCGCCCCGGCAGCGTCACGTCCAGGCCCGGGCCCTGAAGCTGGGCCTCCAGCGCGGCCGCCTCGGCGCGCTCCACGGCCTCGGTGAGCAGCTTCTCCAGCTCCGCCTTCACGCTGTTGGCCACCTCGCCCAGCGAGCGCCGCTCATCCGGGGGCAGCTTGCCCATGCCGCCCAGCACGCCAGACAGCTCGCCCTTCTTGCCCAGGTAGCGGACCCGCAGCGCTTCCACCGCGGACAGCTCCGACGCGCCGCCAATCTCCCGCCTCGCGGACTCCGCGAGCGCCAGCAACCGATCCCGCATGGACTTCCGCCTCCGTTCCAGTTCCCCGCGCGCCCTTGGCGCCGAGGCAAAAAAAAGGGCCGCCCCGAAGAGGCAGCCCGTTCAAACATCCGGACAGGGTGGCCAGCGTCAGCCCACCACCCCACCCGTTCTGTCTCCGGCCTTTCGGGCCGGATGTGTCTCAGGCCGCCTTCGCGATGTTGGCGACGGCCGCAAAACCCGACGGATCCGCGATGGCCAGGTCGGACAGAACCTTGCGGTCCAGGCCGATCTTCGCCTTCGTCAGACCGGCGATCAGCTTCGAATAGGAGAGGCCCACCGTGCGGGCGGCCGCGTTGATGCGGACGATCCACAGACGACGGAAATCCCGCTTGCGCTGCATGCGGTCGCGGCTGGCGTAGTCCAGCGCCCGCTCAACCGCCTGGTTGGCGCGCTTGTAGCAGTTCTTCCGACGGCCGCGGAAACCCTTGGCCAGCTTCAAAATCCTATTACGACGACGACGGGCCTTGACGCCCTTCTTCACGCGCATGACTGCCTCACTTCGGACTGCGTAGTTGGGAAGCCCCCCGGCGCAGGCTTACCGCCGCTCCGACGAGGCCACGTAATCCTGACTTCAGTACAGCGAAATCAGCCCCCGTAGGGGAACATCTCCTTGATGACCTTCTTCGCGTCCATATCGCGAAGATGACCGGTGCCGCGGCCGTTGCGCTTGGACTTCGGCGTCTTCGAGAACGTGAAGAGGTGCTTCGCGAAGGCCTTGCCGTGCTTGACCTTGCCGCTCTTCTTCACGTCAAAGCGCTTCTTCGCGCTGCTGCGGGTCTTCAACTTCGGCATCGTCCTGATCCTTCCATGCACTGCGCCGTCGACACTGCAGCGGCCGGTGCGAGAACTCTCGAAAATTGGGGAACTTGAGCAGGCTCCCCTCGAAAGTGCGCCAAGATACTTAGGTGCAACAGGGAGTCAAGGCCCGTCAGCAAGCAGACAGGCGTCCTGACCGCCGGATCACGGCAGGGCCGCTTCCTTCGCCAGCAGGGCCTCGAAGTCCGTCAACTTCATCGTCTTGAGGTCCTCGCCGCCGTAACGCCGAGGCGACACGCCCTCGCCCGCCACCTCGTTGTCACCCACCACCAGGGTGAACGGCACCTTCTGGAGCTGCGCCTCGCGGATCTTCGCGTTCATCGACAGGCCACGGTCGTCGAACTCCACCCGGTAACCCTTCGCCTTCAGGGTCTCCTCCACCTTCCGGGCGTAATCGTTCTGCCGATCCGCCACCGTCACCAGCACCGCCTGGATGGGGGCAAGCCAGGCCGGAAAGGCGCCGGCGAAGTGCTCGATGAGGATGGCCGTGAAGCGCTCGAAGGAGCCGAAGATGGCGCGGTGGAGCACCACGGGGCGGTGCGGAGCGTTGTCCTCACCCACGTAGGTCAGGTCGAAGCGCTCGGGGGCCAGGTAATCCAGCTGCATGGTGCCCAACTGCCACCGGCGGCCGATGCTGTCCGACACCGCGAAGTCGATCTTCGGTCCGTAGAAGGCGCCGTCGCCCGGGGCCAGCTCGTACTCGAGGCCCAGCGACTCCAGCGCCGCCTTCAGGCCGCCCTCGGCGCGATCCCACAGGGAGTCATCCCCCAGGCGCTGCTCGGGCCGCGTGGACAGCTTCACCGCGTAGGTGAGGCCCACCGCCTTGTAGACGTGGTCCAGCAGCTTCACGAAGCGCCGGACTTCGTCCGTGATCTGCGCCTCGGTGCAGTAGATGTGCGCGTCGTCCTGCGCGAACTGGCGCACGCGCGTGAGGCCGCCCAGGGAGCCCGCCGCCTCGTTGCGGTGCAGCACATCCTGCGTGTGGTAGCGCAGCGGCAGGTCGCGGTAGCTGTGCTTCTTGAAGCCGTAGAACAGGTGGTGCGACGGGCAGTTCATCGGCTTGAGCGAGAAGTCATGCTCCCCCGACTCGCTGTCGAGCACGAGGAACATGTTCTCCTTGTACTTGCCCCAGTGACCGCTGGTCTCCCACAGCCCCTTGTTGAACATCAGGGGCGTCTTGATCTCCACGTAGCCGTCGTTCTGCGTCAGCTGACGCATCCAGTTCGACAGCGTGGTGTAGAGCGTGGTGCCCTTCGGGGTCCAGAAGGCGGAGCCCGGCGAGTACGGGTGGAAGTGGAAGAGATCCAGCTCCTTGCCCAGCTTGCGGTGGTCGCGCTTCTTCGACTCCTCGATGCGGTTCAGGTACTCCGCCAGCTGCTTCTTGTCGAAGAAGGCCGTGCCGTAGACGCGCTGGAGCATCGGGTTGCGGTGGTCACCGCGCCAGTACGCGCCGCTGGAGGAGAGGATCTTGATGATGCCGATCTTCCCCGTGCTGGGCGCGTGGGGCCCCAGGCAGAAGTCCACCCAGTCGCCGTGCGTGTAGAGCGTCAGCGTCTTGGCGCCCTTGGCCGCGATGTCCTTGACGATCTCGACCTTGAACTTCTCGCCCTTCTCCTCGAACAGGCGCACGGCCTCGTCCATGGAGATTTCGGTGCGGACGAAGGCCATGTCCCGCTTCAGCTCGGCGTTCGCCTCGGCCTCGATCTTCTCCAGGTCCTCGGGCGTGAAGGGCTTCTCGCGGAAGAAGTCGTAATAGAAGCCCTCCTCCGTCGCGGGACCGATGGTCACCTGCGTACCGGGGAACAGCTTCTGCACCGCGCTGGCCACCACGTGGGCGGCGTCGTGGCGGATGAGCTCCAGGGACTCGGGGCTCTTGGGCGTGAAGATCTGGAGCTTCGCGTCCTCGTCCAGCTTGCGCGCCAGGTCCATGTCCTGGCCGTTCACGCGCGCGAACAAGGCGGCCTTCGCCAGGCCGGGGCCGATGCTCTCCCGCACGAAGTCCGCGATGGTGGTGCCCCGGGCCGTCTGCTTCTGCGAGCCGTCGGGGAGCGTCACCGTGATGATGTCGGACATACGAACCTCGGAAAAAAAGCGGGCGGCAGGCTCTTTGGAAGCCATGCCGCCCGCTGAAAGTCACTCACTGATGATGGGTCGTAGTGGGATCGAACCACTGACCCCTACCGTGTCAAGGTAGTGCTCTACCGCTGAGCTAACGACCCTTGGCGTTGCAGCCGCTTTGGTGGCGCGGGGAATACCAGCGGGCTCCCCAAGCTGTCAAGGAAACACAGAAGGGTTCTTCAACTCTTCCCGCGCGCCTTCGGATCCGCCGTTTCCAGCAGCGCGTGGACCCGGGACATGACTGCATCGAACATCGCCGGGGTGAGCCGCCCCGTCTGCGTGTTCTGCTGACTGACGTGGTAGCAGCCCAGCAGCGTCCGTCCGCCCGGCAGGCTCAGCTCCGCCCCATGGCCGAACGCCGGCCGAGGCGATGGGAGCTGCATCCCCTGCCGGGCCAGCGCCACCAGCGCGGCGTTCCAGCCAATGGCCCCCAGCGCCAGCAGCACCCTGCCCGGCAGCAACGCCAGCTCCCGGTCCAGGAACGGCGCACACCGGGCCAGCTCCTCCGGGAGGGGCTTGTTGTCGGGCGGCGCACAGCGCGCCGCGGAGACGATGAACGCATCGTGAAGGCGGAGCCCGTCGTCCCGGTGCTCGCTGCGCGCCTGGTTCGCGAAGCCCGCGCGGTGCAGCCCGGCATAGAGGAAGTCCCCGGAGCGATCTCCGGTGAACATCCGTCCCGTCCGGTTCGCCCCATGGCCGCCGGCGCGAGCCCGACGATGATGAGCCGCGCCTTCGGGTCCCCGAAGCCCGGCACCGGCAGGCCCCAGTAGCTCCAGTCGCGGTAGGCCCGGCGCTTCACCCGCGCCACCTCCTCCCGCCACTCCACCAGCCGGGGACAGGCCCTGCAGCCGGTGATCTCCTTATGGAGCGCCTCCAACTTCGTCACGGCGACTTGGGCTCCCCCGTGTACAGCCGCGTCCGCTGGTAGCGCTGCACCACCACGCTCAGCACCACCTTCAGGATGGCCGCCACCGGCACCGCCAGCAGGATGCCCACGAAGCCGAACAGCTCACCAAAGGCGAGGATGGCCAGGATGATCGCCACCGGCGCCAGGCCGACCTTCTCACCCACGATGCGCGGGGTGATGACGAAGCCCTCCAGCATCTGCCCGACGACGAAGGTGGCCGCCACCGCCGCGAGCTGCCACGGCCCCTGCCACGACAGCATCAGCCCCACCAGCGACAGCACGATGCCCACGCCGGTGCCCAGGTACGGCACCATGTTGCCGAAGCCGGCAATCACGCCAATGACGATGGCCATGTCGATGCGCGCCGCGGACAGGCCCGCCGCGTAGATGACCGACAGCACGCCGCCCACGATGAGCTGGCCGCGCACGAAGGCGGAGAGCACCTCGTCCACCTCGGCGAAGCGCCGGCTCACCAGCCCTACCGCGCGCCGGGGCAGCAGGTCCTTCACCATGCCCATCAGCCGGGGGTAGTCCTGGAGGAAGAAGAAGGCCAACACCGGCACCACCGACAGGCCCAGCAGGGTCACCACCAGCCGCGCCGTGTTGCCCGCGAAGCTCGCCAGGATGCGCGCCGCCGCGGGGCCCGCGCTCTGGACCAGCTCCGACGCCTGCTTTCCCAGCTCCGTGGTCCGCTGGCGCACCAGGTCCGGCAGCGAGTGCCCCACCAGGCCTTCCACCTTCGGCACCACCTGCGTGCTCGCGCGGTTGAAGAAGTCTGGCAGCTTCGACGCCTCTTCGCGGAACACCGGGATGAGGTACAGCACGCCGCCCACCAGCATCAGCGTGCCCGCCGCGAAGACGAGCGTCGTCCCCCACGTGCGGTCCAGCCGCCGCTTCTCCAACTCGGTGACGATGGGGTTGAACACGTACGCGCCCGCCAGCGCGAGCAGCACGGGCACCGCCACGCCGCCAAACACGGAAAGCAGCGCGAACACCAGCCCCAGCGAGCCCACCATCACCGCCGACCACCACAGGTCGATGCGGCGGGCGTCCGTCTCGGACAGCGCGCTCTCGCCCACCGCCACGGGCTCCGCGACGGGTGCCTGCTTCGCCGGGGACACGGCCTTGGCGTGAGCCTGGGGCGGCGGCACCTCGTGCAGCACGGGTGCGGGACGAACCGGCGCGGGCGGCGCGGCAGCGGGTTTCACGGCGGCGGGGGAATGACCTTTCCTGCGGCGTCCGATGGCGCTCTCCTCTTCAGTCCCAGTTACGGCGGCGGCATGCGCTGATTGCACTTCGAGAAAGCGCCGGAATCATCGCCTGACACCTCCCCCTCGGAACAGCCTGGCACGCCAGCCCGCTCGCTTCACACCCGGCGAGGCATCACTCCGCCCCACCACCCGAGGCCCCCGTCGCACGCAGCTGGATGGTCAGCCGCGCCCGGGCCCGGCTGGGCTCGAAGTACGTCGTATAGGGCCAATAGCCCCGCTTCTTCACTTCAATCTCATGGAGCCCCGTGCCGACCCGGAGCGCCTTGGGCGAGCCGTTGAAGTCACTGCACAGCCCCTGCCAGACACCGTCGAGGTACACCTCCGCGTCCGTGGGCTCGCACAGCAGGGCCAGGTTGCCGCTGGGATTCTGGGCCTCCGCCATCAGCTCCCGCGCCTTGAGCAGGGACTCGGGCTCCCGACGCTTCGCGCACCCAGCGAACGTGAACACCGCCACCAGCAGCAATACGTTCCGCATCAGCGCGCCAAGGACCTCGAAGTCACTGCGTGACGATGATCACCCGGCCCTCGGCCAGGAAGCGAGTGTTCACCTCGGTGAGCGCCTTCGCGTCCCCCGAGGCCAGCACCAGGTCGGAGCCCTTTGAACCGGTGGCCTTCACCACCAGGGGCTTGTCCCCCACCAGCGCAGCCTTCTTCGCAGCGTCCAGGCTCTGGAACCACGCGGCCACGCCAGTCGCGGCGCGGTGCTCACTGGCCAGCGCGGCCGCGCCGTAGAGCGCCTTGCCGCTATCGTCCAACAACCGGGGCGCCAGCACGGGATGCACGCCGAGCCCGCGCGCGTCCACCACCAGGCCCGTGTACTTCTTCGCGCCCGCGCCATTGAGGGCAATGGCCGCGTCCGAGGGCGGAGGCGAGAGCAGCGACGCGGTGATGGCCGCGAGCGGCACCTCCACGTCGATCTCCACGCCACTGTCCGAGAAGAACCGCCGGGCGACGACCTTGTAGCCACCGATGGCGGCCTCGACGCGCTTGCGGACGTCTTCCCGGGTCAGCTCATCCGCGACGGTGCGGCCCGCGCTGATCTGGATACGCCCGGCCTGCTCCAGGAGACTCTGCAGGGCGGCTTGTTTGGCGGTCCGCTCGGCGCCCAGCCGGGCCTGCCCGGGGTTGGACGCCTTCAGGTCCGGAGCCCCGGCGCCCGTGGCCCGCAGAACCTGGCCTTCCCAATTCACTCCCGGCACCCCCGGTGCCGTCTTCACGGCAGCGACGGTGGACTTCAGGGCCTTCGCTTCCTTGCCCTGACCGAAAGCCGTCAGCGGCACGGCCAGCAGCATCCCCCACAGCGAGTGCCTCACGGGAAATCCTCCAGCCCCTTACCCGACGTCACGCGTCGGCCCGGGGCAGAATGGCTCCCATTCAACGGGCCCGCTTCCGGGGAAGTCAAGGCAGGCCCCCACTGGCACGACGGGTGTGAGTCAGTTCTCGTTGCCGTGACGGTCGACGTAGGCGTCGATCATCTTCCGGTGACGGTCGGTGAGCAGCGTGAAGCGCACACCCGAGCGCTCGCGCTTGGCCGTCCCCAACTCCGCCCACTCGCGCACCACCTCACCCTCGGCGTAGATGATCTCCTCCGAGCCCGGGAGCTGGAACTGGAGACCGATGCGCTTGGCCTCATGCTCGGGCTCAAGCAGCCGGCCGAGGCTCAGCCCTTCCTGGCTGATGTCCGCCGCCCGCGACATGTACGGCACGCCACCCATGTACTTGTTCAGGTAGATGTCGAGGGGCGCCCGCTTGCTCTTCCGCTTGTCGCTCATGGCTTCTTCGCCTCCGGTCTGCTGGTGCGGTGCAACAGGTTGCTCCGGGGGTGAAGCAACCTGGATGCAGGGTAGAGGCGCGCGCCGAACTCGCAAGAAAACGGACGGCGTGCGGAGGCCTCGCGCGCTCGCCGTGCTTCCTCGCTGAATTCTTCGCGCGGGCTTGTGTCTACCGAGTGCGCGCGCACGCTCTATAGTGCGCCGGCTTTCATGAAAGGTGGATGCATGAGGACGATGTGGACAGCGGCCTTGGTGTTCGCGCTCGGCGCGACGGGGGCTCAGGCGCAGGACTCGAAGTCGGCGAAGAAGCCCGCCGCCAAAACCGCACCGGCGGCTCCGGCCGCGGCGCCCGCCGCGCTGTCCGAGGAGGACCAGCAGACCCTCTACACGCTCGGTCTCTCCCTGGGCCGCGACCTGTCCCTCTTCTCGCTGTCACCCGAGGAGCTGAAGGTCCTCCAGCGGGGACTGTCGGATGGTCTCGAAGGGAAGACGTCCGACATCGATCCGAAGGAGCAGGCGCAGCGCATTCAAGCCTTCGCCAAGAGCCGGCAGGCGCGGGCGGGCCAGGCCCTGCTGGAGCGCGCCGCGAAGGAGCCCGGCGCGGAAGTCCTCCCCTCCGGCGTCGTCTACAAGCAGGTCCAGGCGGGCAGCGGCCGCAGCCCGCGCGCCGTCGACACCGTCAAGGTCCACTACGAGGGCCGGCTGGTGGACGGCACCATCTTCGACACCTCCGCCCGTCGCGGCATCCCCGTGGAGTTCCCGCTCAACGGCGTCATCCCCTGCTGGACGCAGGGCGTGGCGAAGATGAAGGTGGGCGGCAAGGCGAAGCTCACCTGCCCGGGCAACACCGCCTACGGCGAGCGGCCGCCCACGGGCTCGCGCATCCCGCCCAACGCCGTCCTCACCTTCGACGTCGAGCTCATCGACATCCCCGGTGACACGTCCCGGCAGCCGTAGTCCGCTTCAGCGACTCAGGGCGGCCTCGGCGGCGCGGAGCAAGGGCTCCACGCTCACCAGGGCCCCGGTCGCGTGAATCATCCACTGGTCGGGCGTCACCGAGCCATAGGTGGCCATCCGCTCGAACTCCGCGCCCAGCGGCCCCTTGCGCTTCAGGTGCTCTTCAATCTGGAACGCGATGAGGTGGCCCAGCGGATAATCCGGCAGGTAGAGCGGGTAGCTGATCATGTGGCTGTAGACGGCCAGCAGCGTGCTCCCCTCCCCGCCCAGCACCGGCGCGAAGTACTGGTTCCACACGTCGCGGGAGATGCCCACCACCGCCTCGCGAAGCTGCGCGGGCGTGGCGTCCGGGTGCGCGTACATCCAGTGCCACACGGACATGTCCACGAGCGCGATGCCCGCGCGCTCCCACGTCTGCCACAGCTCGCCGAGCACCCGCTCCCGCTCGCTCGCCGCGTCCGGCTTGCCCAACCCGAGCAGCTCCAGGTCGCGCGACTGGAACACGAAGGCCAGCGCCTCCGTGAAGGCGTTGTTGGGCACCCCCGCGAGCAGCGTGTGGTCCACGCCGTAGAGGCTGAACACCTGCTCCACGTTGTGCCCCAGCTCGTGCACCGCGATGTTGTAGCCCTTGTAGTCCATCCCCCCCTTCTCCACGCGCGTGCGCAGCCGGGGGAAGTCGCCTCGCCGCAGCGCCGGCATCGCATGCCCCGCGCCGCGTGACGCATCCACGCGGATGTGCTCCGCCAACCACACGGCCTTCGCCTTCGTGAAGCCCATGCCTTGGAGGATGCGCGGCAGGTCCTTCGCGAAGGCCTCCGCCGTGGGGTAGCGCTTGCGCGTCAGCGCATCCAGCTCCGACTCCGGCCGCTTGCCGCCCGGATTGAAGCCCGGGTACCAGAGGTCCTGCGGCTCCAGCTTCCGGCCCAGGCGCGCCTCAATCTCCTTCGCCACGCGCGACACCAGCGGTGACTCCAGCACCTGCGTCAGCAGCGCACGGACGCGCGCCTCCGGCAGCTCGCGCCCCAGCTCGAAGCTCCGCGCGATGCGCGTGGGCGCCACCGGCACATAGGGGTCCGCCTGCCGCGCGGTCTGGAAGGTGGCCAGCAGGTGCGCATAGCGCGTGTCCGGCTCCGGTGACGCGTCCGGCTTCGACGTGCGCTCGGGCGCGTCCGCCTCCACCGTCCCGGGAGGCGCCACGGTGACGGTGTTGGTGAAGGGGTCCCAATCCAGCCGCGGGTTGTCGATGACGGCCGCGGGAATCGTCTGCGTGATGATGCGCTCCATCACCTGGACGAT
The DNA here is from genome assembly GCA_046520405.1 of Myxococcus sp. 1LA. GTDB lineage: Bacteria > Myxococcota > Myxococcia > Myxococcales > Myxococcaceae > Myxococcus. The sequence goes on along the minus strand of JBKGHI010000002.1, from coordinate 40,173 downwards.
CATCCGCTGCTTCAGCGGGCCCGTCGCCTTGTCGGCGTAGTCGCCCTTCAGCTCGTCACGCAGGTTCCAGTGGCTGATGAGGCGCAGGCCCTTGGGAAAGGGCCGCTGCCCCTGCGCATCCACCAGGTGATGCATCCAGAGGTTGTACTCGGCGATGTACAGGTTGGCCGCGGCGATGGCGCGCGAGGACGCCTGCTGAATCTCCGCGGGGACACGCTGACTGAAGCGCCCGGCCAGCCGCGTTTCGGCCCACTGCCGCCGCGTCCAGGACGGCCCCTGCTCCACCCGCTCCGCCAGCGTGGTGAGCGGGAAGTTGAGCAGCACCACGAAACCCACGCGCGCGCTGAACAGGTCCGTCGTGACGTGAGCGTACGGGTCGTACGACGCCAGCAGCGGCTCCACCGGCAGCAAGGGACCCAGGTCCAAATCCGTGTACCACTGAAGCTCGCGTCCGATTTCGTACAGATGCCCGTCGAGCTGTTCGAACAGCCGCTCCAGCCGGTGGAACGTCGCGTCGAGCGCCTTCGGATCCGACAGGAACTGCTCACGCGCGAAGGCCGCGAGGTCACCGTCCTCCGGCCGCCACATCGCCGCCACCTGCTCCACGCCCCGCTCGATGCGAGCCCGCTGCGCCTCGCCGTGCTTCGCCACGAGCTCCGCCTTCAGGGCGGCGGCGTCGAACGTGGACGGCATGGCGGCGGACTCCTTCTCCGGGACGTTGGCGGTAGGCGGTGCCACGGCGGCCGCCTCAGGGGAGACGACCGTGCCCGGGCCCGACGGCCCGGTGGGCGTGGTGGAGCAGCCCAGCACCGCGAGGACAGGCAGCAGGCAGGCGCGGACACGGCGGAACTTCGTCGACGAATGCACGGCGGAGCACTCCAGAAAGCACGAAGGGCCCGACCCCGTGGGGGCCGGACCCTCATGATGCAACAGAAGCAGTTCGAACGACGCTCGGCTCAGGCCGCGCGGACGTTCTGGGCCTGCAGGCCCTTGGGGCCGCGGGTCACTTCGAACTCCACCTTCTGGCCCTCCTGGAGGGTGCGGAAGCCATCCATGTTGATGGCGGTGTGATGGCAGAACACGTCCTCACCACCACCGTCCTGGGTGAGGAAGCCGAAACCCTTCGCATCGTTGAACCACTTCACGGTACCAGTAGCCATTTGCTCTCTTCTTCTTTCGTCACGGACGCGAATATCCGCCGTCCGGTCCTACGAGCGAACCCGCCTAGACGGCCGCAATTTAAGCGTGGCCGCCCAGCGCGTCTACTCCAGACCGTTACCAACCACACTTCTGGCCCTTGTTCTGAGCCTGGAGCCAGGTGCGCAGCGGGCTGAAGTAGTCAAGCAGCGGCGTGGCATCCATCTGCCGGGTGCCCGTCATGGCCTGGAGCGCGTCGGGCCACGGCTTGCTCGCGCCCAACTCCAGCATGGCCTGGAGCCGCTTGCCGGCCTCCTTGTTCCCGTAGATGGAGCACTCGTGGAGAGGGCCCGTGTAACCGGACGCCTCGCAGAGCGCCTTGTGGAACTGGAACTGGAGGATGCGCGCCAGGAAATACCGCGTATATGGAACGTTTGCGGGGACGTGGTACTTCGCCCCCGGGTCGAAGTCCTGCTCGGAGCGGGCCACCGGCGCGGCCACGCCCTGGTACTTCTCACGCAGCGTCCACCAAGCCTTGTTGTAGTCCGCCGGCTGCACGCGGCCGGAGAACACCTCCCAGCGCCACTGGTCCACGAGCAGACCGAACGGCAGGAAGGCAATCTTCTCCAGGGCATCCTTCATCTGGAGGTTGATGAGGTTCTTCTCGTTCTTGGGAACGGACGTCAACAGCCCCGCCTGCTGGAGGTAGCCCGGGGTGATGGACAGCGTGAGCGCGTCACCAATGGCCTCGTGGAAGCCGTCGTTCGCGCCGGCCTGATAGAGCACCGGAAGGTTGTAGTAGTACGTGTAGTAGTAGTTGTGGCCCAGCTCGTGGTGGATGGTGACGAGGTCCTCCTCCGTGGGCTTGATGCACATCTTGATGCGCAGGTCGTTGCTGTAGTTCACGTCCCAGGCGCTGGCGTGGCAGACGACGTCGCGGCCTTCCGGCTTGGTGAACTGCGAGCGCTCGAAGAAGGTCTGCGGCAGCTCCTTGAGCCCCAGCGAGGTGAAGAACTTCTCACCCAGCTTCACCATGCGCAGCGCGTCATACTTCTGCTGCTTCAGCGCCGCGTCCACGTCCAGGCTGGCCTGCCCGGGGAAGGGCTCCACCAGCGGGTAGATGTTGTTCCACTCCTGCGCCCACATGTTGCCCAGCAGGTGCGCGGGGATGGGCTTGCCTTCGGGCACCTTGTCGGCGCCGTACTGCTTCGCCAGACGGCCGCGCACGTAGCAGTGCACGTCGTCGTAGAGCGGCTTCACCTGGCCCCACAGGCGCTGGGCCTCGACCTCGAACTCGGCCGGGGACATGTCGTAAGCGGAGCGCCAGAGCGTGCCCAGGTCGTTGAAGCCGATGTCCTTCGCGCCCTCGTTGGAGATGGACACCAGGCGCTCGTACAGCGGCCGCATGGGGCGGGCCACGGAGTGCCAGCCCTGCCACGCGTCCAGCAGCTCGTTGTAGTCGCGGCTCTCCGCGATGACGTCGGACAGCACCTCCAGGTCGCGGCACTTCCCCTTCCCGTCCGGCCCGCAGTACTTGCCCTTGCCGTAGAGGCCCTCCAGCTTCGCCGCCGTGGCGGCCAGCTCGGACCGCTTCTGCGCGTCCGACGGCGCCGGCAGCGCCTGGGACACCTTCAGCAGGTGCAGCATGCGCGCGGTGTCCGCGTCCAGCGTCAGGCCCTCGAAGCGCCGCGCCTCCTTGATGGCGCCGTTGACGTAGGCCAGCACCTCTTCGTTGACGAAGGCGGCGTTCTGCTCGGTGTCATCGGTGATGTACGTGGACTTGATCCACTCCGCGGTGGCCTGCTTCGTCCACAGGCGCTTGAGGTCCGCGTTCACCTTCTCCGCGAAGGCCTTCGCCTCTTCCGGCGTGGGCTGCGCCGCGGTGGCGGTGGCGGTGGTGGACTCAGCGGGCGCCTCGCGTGTCACTTGCGAATCCTGGGCACACCCCAGGAAGGCGGCGGGCAGCGCCATGGCCGCGGCCGCACGCAGGAGGGAATTCAGGGGACGTTTCCGGTTCATGTCCGCGGACCGTAGAAGAACCCGCGTCCGATGACACTCCGAAACTGGGTGGTGGCCCGCCCCCGTGGGTCCCGCATTGTCGCCAAGGCCGCACTCCGGCGACGCGGCGCGACCCCCTGGAGGCATCGCGTGGTGACGGCCCGCGCGCGCCATACCCGGAGCCCCGCTTTCGGTTCGGCTCTGGATCTGCCCGGCCGGGTACCGTGCGGGCTCTCCACGCCCGGCATCCCATGTCGCCCTGCGGCGTTAAACCTTCACCCCATGTTGCTCGGACACATGAAGGACCCTCGGTGGCCCGCGTCCGAAGAGGCGCTGGCGGATGCTCGCGACTTCCTGACGAGGTTGAAGGATCGGCGCGTGGTGGTCGCCCCCCACCCCAGTGTGGACGGTCTCGCCGCCGGCGCGCTGATGCTCCGCGCGCTCCAGGCCCTGGGAGCACAGGTCATGGCGCGCGTACCGGGCAAGGGCGAGCACGCCTTCTCGCCAGCCTTTCAGCAGCGCCTCCTCGCGGCGCCGCTCGACGCGCTCGTGGTGCTCGAACGGGGCCCGAGGCAGACCACGTCCCATAGCGCTCCGGAGCCGGAATCCTCGCCTGGGATACCCGGAGGCCGTTCAGAAGCTGGCGGTATCGCGGAGCTGTCGTCGTCAGAGGGCATGGACGTCTCGGGAGCGCCGCCGAGCGTTCCCACGCTCATCGTGGCCCCCCAGGCGGCTACGGCAGGGAACGCGAGCACGCGGGTGCTCTCCGCACAGGGCATGGAGCCCCCCGTCAGTTGCAGCCTGCTCACCTACGCGCTCGTGTCGCCCTGTGTCGTGCCGGGCCCCTTGGAATGGCTGGCCGTCCTGGGGACCGTGGCGGACCAGGGCGTGGATGCGCCCATTCCCTTCCTCAAGGACGCGCTCCGCCGGGCGGGACGCACCGCCGTGACGGAATCCGTGTCCCTGCTGAACGCGGCCCGGAAGTCCTCCCGGTTCGCGGCGCCCCTAGCGCTGGGGGTCCTCCTTCGAGCGGGCAGCGCCACCGACATCACGCGGGGCAACGTTCCTGGCGTCGACACGCTGCATGACTGCCGCTTGGAGGTGCAGCGTGAGGTGCTGCGGTGCTCGAAGACGCCGCCGCGCATCGCCAGTCCCGTGGCGCTGTTGCTGTTCAGCTCGGAGGCCCAGGTTCAATCGCAGGTCGCGGTGCGCTGGGCCCAGCGGCTCCCCGAGCACATCATCATCGCCGCCAACGCGGGCTACCTTCCGGGCCGCGTGGACTTCGCCGTGCGCAGCCGGATGCCGATGGGCCTCGGGGCGCTCCCGGTGCACCCGACAGGAGGAAGTCTGTCCCGAGCGGACTTCCTCCGCTTCGCCGCCGGCCTGGGGTTCAAGGGCCTGCGAGACCTCGACGTGGAGCGGCGCGGCGCGTTCCCCGGCTGATGGGGTATGACGCGGCCGTGATGCCCCGCCCGCTCCTCCCCCTCCTGACGGTCCTCGCGCTCACCGGCTGCGGTGACACCGCCTCCGACGACACCGACGCCTGTGAGCGCTTCAGCTTTCCGCTGTCGGCCCCGAGCCCTTCGCACCACCTCGACACCTGTTCGAGCGAAGGGTGTGGCAACGGAGAGAATCCACCCAACTCCGGCCTCCACTGCGGCAACGTGTCCGCCTGCGGGAGCTTCTCCGAGCCCGTGGCCCCTTGCCTCTACGTCCACAACCTGGAGCACGGCCACGCGGTGTTCCTCTACAACTGCCCGGACGACTGTCCGGACGAGGTGGCGAAGCTCGAAGCCGCTGCGGCGACGGCGCCCAAGGGAGGCAACGCCGTCCGCCGGGCCCTGGTGGCGCCGGCTCCCCAGCTTCCCCAACGCGTGGCCGCGATGTTGTGGCGGCGCACGTACCTGGCGGACTCCGCGGACCCCGAGGCCCTTCGCTGCCTGATGCGGCTCCAGGACGTCGACGCGCCGGAGCCGCGGCTCACCTGCCCCGCGCCCCCTGAGTTCCACGCGCCGTCACGCCGGTAGGAAGCCGCTCGCGTCGGGCAGCCCGCTGCCAGACGTGTCGACGCCCATGGCCGTGAGGATGCCGGAGAAGATGTCCGGCTCGTTCGACTCCAGCTTCCCCGGCGCGGCCAGCCCCGTGCGCGGGTCGAAGCCGTAGGTCAACGTCGTGCGCGGGTCGACTCCGCCCAGCACCGTGTTGCCTCTCAGCATGGGCGAGAGCATCAGGAAGCCATTGTTGAGGTCATGCCCGGTGCCGAACTCGGTGGCGTTCAAGGCGCGAGGCCGCGTGCGGCCGAACTCGGTGGCGACGTAGATGAGCGTGCGGTCCCAGAGGCTCTCACCTGGCGCCTCGTCGAACGGCTCCGCCTTGAGCAAATCGATGAGCCGGTCGACCACGCTGAGGACTCGCGCCCACATGAAGGCCTGCCCGGTCCGGTGGTCGTTGTGGCTGAAGTCGAAGGCCAGCGGCGGGTTGGCGATGCCCGTCTCTCCGCCCACCGCCACGTTGAACGACGGCCCCAGTGTCACCGTCACCGACACCCGATACTTGAGCAGCAGGAAGGCCAGCGCCGCCTGCCCCTCCACCGGGTCCGTGAAGTAATCCGGGAAGGCGGCGCGGAGGCGCGCGCCATCCGGCGAGCCGGACAGGCCGAACTCGGACAGGGGAAGCCGTGGCGGCGCGTCGGGCAGCACGCTCAGGCGGTTGATGAGGTCCTTCATCTCCAGCGCCGGCTGCCCGATGACGCGCTGGTCATTCCACCGGCGAAGCGCCGGGGCGTTCTCAAAGGTCTGCCCGAAGACGGAGCGCGCATCCAACGTGTTCCGCGTCTGCCGTGCCAGCGCCACCACGGCCTCCGGTGGCACATCCTTGAGGCCCTTGCGTCCATCGAGCCCCAGCGGCCAGAGTGACGCGTTCGTCACCACCTCGCCGTAGCAGTGCGCGGGCAGCGAACTGTCCGTTCCCCGCTCCGCGTAGCCGCCCGTGCCCATGTTCACGTTGGGGATGGGAAAGCCCGCGCCGTACTGCAAGGCCACGCACTCCTGGAGCGTCCGCCCCCGCCACGCGGCGTTCCCCGTCAAGCTCCGCTTCTGCGCGATGACGTGGTTGACCGACGTCCCCACCGAGGTCGCCACCAGCATCGAATCCTTGTGCTTCGTCACGAAGGGCACCTGGTCCGTTCGCACCGGCACGGGGATGTTTCCAAGCTGGGGACTGTTCACCTGGACCGCCCTGAAGGGTGAGTCCGGCACGTTCAGCACCTGCTCGTCCGCGAAGGTGTTGAGCCGGGCCGCCTCCGCCCCCGCCTCCGACGCTCTGACCGCCAGGAAGCTGTCGATGATGGAGGCGCCGCCCGCTGCCCCCACGACGATGAGGAAGCGAGGCTTTCCGTCCAACCGCGCCTGGCGAGGCCCTCCGCGCTGGCCCAGCGTCTCGGGCGTTTCGAGCGCATCCCGGCAGCCAGACACCAGCGGCCCCAGGACCGCGGAACCCGCGGCGCACAGGGACAGCGCCTTCATCATCTCCCGGCGTGAGAGCCGGCCATTCTTGCGAAGTGACATGGACGGCTCCCTCAGAAGAAGACGGACTCGGCGGAGGACAGGACGGCGAAGCAGACCGCGGTCATCCAGTCTCTGCCGGGACGTGTGCTGCCCGAAGACTCGATGTCCGCGGCGAGCTGGAGCCAGGCGTCCACCTCCGCCCCCTCCGCGTCACGCAGCAGGGCGCGTTGGTAGAGCGCGTGAATGGCGTCTCGCACCGGCTGCCCTGTCCGGTCCGCGAGCCGGCCCTGGGCATCCAGACCCACGCCCTTGAAGATGACAGCCTCCGCCGGCGAACTCGTGTCGAGCGTCACCCGCTGGCTGCACCCCGCCAGCGCCATCCGCTCCACGGCGATGGGCGACGTCACTCCCGTCACGGGCAAGGGCTCATACAAGCCGCTCCGGTAGGGATCCACACCGCCCAGCGAGACGGTGTGGACATGCCCAGCGCAGGAGTACTGCCCCAGCTCGTTGCACAACTGAGCGGAAGGCACGTCGAGCGCCGCCGCGAAGTCCGTCGTCAGGCGCTCGGGCCCCTTGAAGCGGAGGTTGTTCCGGGTCGACTTCGCGATGGCCACAGGCGTCCCCGAGTCCGTCTCGTTACCCACCGGGGGAACTCCGGCATCCACGTCCAGCACCGTGGCGTTCGGCTGCCGCGTGCAGCCAGCGAGCGCGAGCACCACGGTGAACAGCAGCGTCTCAGGGCGCACCGTAGGCCTCCGTGCGAATCAAATCGTGGAGCATCCGCTGCACGCTGTACTGGTGCGTGCCCTTGAAGCGCTGCCACAAGGGAATGAACTCGTCCTGCTCCTCGGCCGTCGGCGGATGGCCCACGAGCAGCTTCCAGTAGTCGGTGACGGCGGAGATGGCGAAGGCGTCACTGTTGGCGCCGACGTGGGCCCACTCTCGCAGATCCCCCACGGGCTGGCCCAGCAGGTAACCCGCCTCGGGTATCTGGGTGATGTCGGGCGCCTCGGCGCTGAAGTAGCGCTCGATGCGCCCGGGCACGTAGCGCGCGAACGCGCCCACGGAGATGCCGTTGTAGTTTCGCCAGGGATAGCTCAACGGATCGAGCGTCGCATGGCAGGCGGCACAGGCCGGCGCCCGCACGCCCTTGGCGTCATAGTCCCGAGGCTCACCAGGGATGCTGTAGAGCCCCTCCTGGAGCGCGATGTCGAGCCCCAGGTAGGCGCGGTAGCTCTGGGACGCGGCGTTCCGGGGCAGCGCGGTGAACATCACGAACGACGTGAGGCTCCAGGCCGACGTGAGGTTGCCCGCGCGGCGCCCCTCCTCCACGAACTGCGAAGGCAATGACGGCACGGCGGTGTAGCGCGTGGGCTCCGTCTGCCGGCTCACGTAGTACGTGGACGTCATCACCTCGCGCGCGTCGTGGTGGTCGAGCTGCGCGTAGGCGTAGAGCGCGTAATCGTCATAGTAGTCCGCGAGGGGAATCGGGCCCGCGTCCTCGCCCGACTTGATGGACTCCACGGGCCTGATTTTCGGGTGGGCCAGCTTCCAGAGCTGCCCATTCTTGCCCCGCCAGAACTCGCTGCCCGTGCAGCGGTCCAGCTCCGCGTCGATGAACGCGCGCTTGCTGTCGTCATCGCGCGAGGCGAAGGACCGGAGCTCCGCATAGGTCGGTGACCGCCCACAGAAGTCGAGCAGCACGCGCCGGTAGGCGAAGCGCAAGTCATGACGGCAGACGTCGTAGCCTGGATTCTGTCCCGCCACGCAGCCCCCGGGCGCCGAGGGCACACTGGCCGGGTCTCCGGGCCACGTGCCACGCAGCAGCTCCTCCACGTTCGCCACGCCATCATCGTCCGAGTCCTCCGATTCGATGGCGCGCAGCGCGGCCGGCAGCGCCATGGAGTAGTCGCCGTCCGAGAGTGGACGCGGCGCTCCCGGCACCAGGTGTGGCTCCAGTGCTGTCCCGAAGGCGTTCCGCTGAGGAGGAGCCGTATGGCAGAGCGTGCAGGCGGGCTGCTGCCCGGTGCAGGCGGGCGCAGAGGAATAGGTGGCACAGACAACGCCTCCCGCTGGTGGCTTGGCGAGCGCACCTCCCGGCAGACAGAGCGCGGTGCCCAAGATGAGTCGTCGAATCACGCAACCTCCTCGCGAGACGTCGAACAGGTGAGCCGTGAAAAGGTCGCGGTGCTTTCTTGCGCGAACCGCGCCAACTCGCCCAATCATGACAGGAGGTGTCAACAAGCCTCCGTAATCTCTCCCCATGGGGCGGACATCCACACCCACCCAGGAGGCAGACATGCGGGACATGAAGGATTCGTTGAAGGGACGCGTGGCACTGGTCGCGGGCGGTACACGCGGGGCGGGCCGGGGCATCGCGGTGCAGCTCGGCGCGGCGGGCGCCACCGTCTATGTCACGGGCCGGACGACGCGAGCGCAGCGTTCGGAGCAGAACCGCCCGGAGACCATCGAGGAGACCGCGGAGCTGGTGACGGCCGCGGGTGGCATCGGCATCGCCGTGCAGACAGACCACCTGGTGCCGGAGCAGGTCCAGTCCCTGGTGGAACGCATCGACCGGGAACAGGGACGGCTCGATGTGCTGGTCAACGACATCTGGGGCGGTGAGCACATCTTCGAATGGAACAAGAGCATCTGGGAGCACTCGCTCGACAAGGGCTTGCGGCTGCTCCGGCTGGGTGTGGACACGCACCTCATCACCAGCCACTTCGCCCTGCCGCTGCTCATCCGCCGCCCGGGGGGACTCGTCATCGAGGTCACCGACGGCACCGCCGAATACAACGCGACGAAGTACCGCATCTCCACGTTCTATGACCTCGCGAAGGCCTCCGTGCTCCGGCTCGCCTGGAGCCAGGCCCAGGAGCTGAAGCCGCATGGCGCCACCGCCGTCTCGCTGACGCCGGGCTGGATGCGCTCCGAAGGCATGCTGGAGCACTTCGGCGTCACCGAGGCGAACTGGCGCGACGCGACGGTGAAGGAGCCCCACTTCGTCATTTCGGAGTCGCCGGCCTATGTCGGCCGCGCCGTGGCCGCGCTGGCCGCGGACGCAGACCGCGCGCGCTGGAATGGGCAGTCACTCTCGAGCGGCCAGCTCGCTCGCGTGTACGGCTTCACCGACCTGGACGGCAGCCAGCCTGATGCCTGGCGCTACGTCCCCGAGGTCCAGGACGCCGGCAAGCCCGCGGACGCGACTGGCTACCGATAGACACTCCGAGGGGTGGGTCTTCTGGGACCGCGACGCGGGTGCTATGGACTTTCTCGCAATACTCGTTTTGCGACGCTTGATGATCGCACCACACCCTTGCGAGGAGACACCTTTGAGACACCTGAGAATCGCGGTCCCCGTTGCCCTGGCCGGCTGGCTGGCGGCGTGCGGTGGGCCCGTGGAGCAGCCTGGGCCCGAGGTGGCCACCGCCGCGTCCGCGCTGGACTGCGCCACGCTGAACCGGCCCGTCTATCACCACATCAAGCCGGCCAACGGAGACAGCCTCTACACGCTCAACGTGAATGAGGCCGCCAACGCGGCGACGACGTGGGGCTACACGGAGGACCGGGGCGTGGCCTTCCGCGCCGCGGCCGTCACGGGGACGGGGCTGTCTCCCGTCTACCGCATCTACAGCCCCAGCCGGACGGAGCACTTCTGGACCATCGATGAGGCCGAGCGGAACGACCTCATGCAGAACGGCGGGTACACGACGAACGAGAACGTCGGCTTCTACGCGTCGAAGACGGCGGCGGCGTGCCTCGTTCCCGTGTACCGGTTCTCCAACACGACGCTCCGCAAGCACCGCTTCGCCATCACCGAGGCCCAGCGCAACGCCCTGGCCACCTCGGGCTGGGTCAACCAAGGCATCAAGTTCTACGTGGCGCCGGAGTCCACGCCCCCGGTGGACACCAAGTTCACCTTCGCCGTCATTCCCGACACACAGAACGAGGTCCTCACCACGCCGCCCACGCGGCTCGTCCATCGGCTCCAGTGGCTGGTGGACAACCGGGCCTCGCTCGACCTGCGCTTCGTGCTGCACACGGGCGACGTGGTGAACTGGGACACGCCGGACCACATTCAGTACGTGCGCGCCAGCGAAGCCACGGAGATTCTGGACGCCGCGGACCTCCCCTACGTCTACGCCATTGGCAACCACGACACGGCGGCCGTCTGCCCCGGCGGCAGTGCCTGCCCGGGCAACGTCAACGCCAACCTGCGGGATACCACCACCTTCAACGCGCACTTCCCGCTCACGCGCTTCACCGCGCTGGGGGGCGTCTACGAGGCGGGGAAGAGCGACAACTCCTACCACACGTTCTCCGCGGGCGGCCTGGAGTGGTTGGTGCTCAATCTGGAGTTGTGGGCCCGCACCGGCGCCGTCGACTGGGCGAAGACGGTGCTGGCGCAGCATCCGCGGCACAACGTCATCATCAACACCCACTCCCACCTGACGGGCAGCGGAACCATCGAGCAGCGCAACGGCGGCTACGGCAACAACAGCCCGCAGTACGTGTTCGACCAGCTCATCAAGCAGTACGCCAACGTCCGGTTCGTCTTCTCCGGGCACACGGGCAACGCCGCGTACCTGACCAGCACCGGGGTCCACGGCAACACCATCCACCAAATCCTGACGGCGTATCACGAGAACACGTCGAACCTGACGCGGCTGGTGGAGGTGGACACGGCGGCCAACACCTTCTCCACGCGGGTCTACTCTCCGATGACGAACGCGGAGAAGCCGGACGGCTCCAAATTCACCATCAGTAACGTGAGCTGGGTCCGCTGATGCTCTAGGGTAGGCGGGCCGTGACGTCTACGCCCGCCTCCCCTGCCCCTATCTCCCGTGATCGCGTCCGAGCCATCGACTGGCTCCGGGGCATCGCCGTGCTGTTCATGGTCCAGACGCACACCCTGGCCCTGCTGACGCCCGAGCTGCGGCAGAGCGACTGGGTGGCGCGCCTGCTGCGCGTCGACGGACTGGTGGCCCCCTCATTCATCTTCTCCGCGGGCTTCGCCACCGCGCTGATGATGGTCCGCAGCGCCGCCAGCGGAATGCTCCGCGAGCGCGTCCACCGCAACCTCCGCCGCGCCGGCGAGGTGCTCGCCGTGGCCACCCTGGTCAACTGGGCCTGGTTCCCCCTGCTGCGCGAGCCCCAGTGGATCTTCCGCATGGACATCCTCCAGTGCGTGGGCCTGTGCCTGCTCATCGTCCTGCCGGCCGCCGCGCTGCTCGCCGCGCGCCCCAAGGTGCTGAGCACCGGCGCCTTCGTGCTGGCCATGCTCACCTTCGCCGCATCGCCACTGGGCGAGCAGGTGGATGGCCCCTGGGCCACGCTGACGGAGAAGTCCTCCTTCGCGCCCTTCCCGCTGCTGCCCTGGCTGGGCTACGCGTGGCTGGGCGTCTCCACGGGGACGGTGGCGGGCGTCTGGGGCCGCGCAGGGCTCATCAAGGCCCTGCTGGTGCTGATGGGCCTGGGCTTCACGGGCGCGGTGCTGGGGGACTTCCTCTACGGCCTCTACCCGCCCCACCGCTTCTTCGTCGCCAACCCGTCCAACGCGGCGGCGCGCTTCGGCTGGGTGAGCACGGTGCTGCTGGTGCTGACGTGGCTGGAGGCCCGGGTGCCCGCGGACGCGGCGCCGTCCCGGCTGCGGCGCTTCGTGGAGGTGTTTGGCACCTCGTCGCTGTCCGCGTACTTCTTCCACGAGATGCTGCTCTTCTACCGGCTGGGCGGCGTCTTCTCCTTCCAGCGCTTCTGGGGAGACCGCAGCGGCTGGCTCCAGTACTGGGTGCTGACGGCCGTCATCATCGGCCTCACCTTCGTGCTGTGCGTCGCCACGGACCGGCTGGAGCGCGTGGTGCGGCCCGCGCTCCGGAACCTCCTGGAACGGCTGCGCCGGCAAGGCGAGCACGCCCCCGCCGGGCGCTGACTCAGTGGCCCGCGGCTGACAGCGAGTCGAAGGCGGCGATGACCTCCTTCGGCGCCTGGACCAGCTCGATGAGCACGCCCTCTCCACCGAAGGGAAACTGCTCGCTGCCCTTGGGGTGGATGAAGCAGATGTCGTGACCCGCGGCGCCCTTGCGGATGCCACCGGGCGCGAAGCGCAGGCCCTGGGACTCCAGCCACTGCACGGCCACGGGCAGGTCATCCACCCAGAGGCCCACGTGGTTGAGCGGCGTCTCCTGGACGCGGGGCTTCTTCTCCGGGTCCACGGGCTGCATCAGGTCCACCTCCACCTTGAAGGGCCCCGCGCCCGCAGTGACGATGTCCTCGTCCACATTCTCCCGCTCGCTGCGGTAGGTGCCGTGAGGCGTCAAGCCCAGCAGGTCGACCCAGAGCTTGCGGAGCGGCGCCTTGTCCGCGCCGCCAATGGCGATCTGCTGGATGCCCAGAATTCGAAATGGCCTGGTGGTCTGCATGGACCGGCACCCTGTCAGACGGGGTTGCTCCAGACAAGGACGCCCGGCCCAGGTGTTCTCCGGAAAATTCATCCGGCCTTAGACCCATTTTCTCGGGCCATGCGTTTTCGGTGGGCGACCTACTCACCGACCTTGGAGCCTTGATGTCCCCCTTCTCGCTGAAGCGCCAGTTGACTGTCTGGGGAAGTGCCCTGCTCGTCGTCAGCACCCTGCCCGCGTGCTACAGCCGGAGCCCTGCCGCTGACGAGCGCCCCGTCCTGCCGCCCCGTGCCCAGGTCCAGAAGGCGGAGGGCGCGCCCGCTCCGGAACATGAGGACGTCCGCTATGAGGCCGACAGCGATGACCAGGCCAACATGGCGGCCTCCGAGGGCGCCGCGGTTCCCGCTGGCGCGCCCCCTCCCCCCGTGGCGGAGCCCTCCCTCGCCGGGCCCGTGGCGCGCGTTCCCGCCCCGCAGGCAGCCAAGAAACTCTCCAAGGGCAAGGTGGCGGAGCTGCTGCATCGGCGCGAACGGTCCCCCGCGAAGCCCACCGCCGACGCCTTGGCGGGTGCGCCGCTCGAGACCGAGGCCCCTCGGGACACCAACGCCACCACGGGCGGCAACACCTTCGAGACCTGGAAGGCCAACGCCTTCGTCGAGACGGCCAAGGACCCGCTCTCCACGTTCGCCGCGGACGTGGACACCGCGTCGTACACGGTGTCGCGCCGCTACCTGGTCAACGGCCAGCTCCCGCCGCCTTCCGCCGTCCGCGTGGAGGAGTTCGTCAACTACTTCAAGTTCCGCTACGCGCCTCCGGAGACGGGCGCCTTCGCCGTGCACCTGGAGGGCGCGCCCTCGCCCTTCAATGACAAGCGCCACTTCCTGCGCGTGGGCGTGCAGGGCAAGGTCGTCTCGCGCTCACAGCGCAAGCCCGCGCACCTGGTGTTCCTCGTGGACACCAGCGGCTCCATGCACTCCGAGGACAAGCTGCCCCTCGCCGTGCAGGCCATCAAGGTCGCCGTCAAGAACCTCAATGAGAATGACACCATCGCCCTCGTCACCTACGCGGGCAGCACCCGGGACGTGCTGCCGCCCACGCCCGCCACGGACGTGAAGAGCATCCACGCCGCGCTCGACTCGCTCACGGCCGGCGGCGGCACGGCGATGGGCTCCGGCATGGAGATGGCCTACCGCCACGCCGTGAAGAAGGCCTCCGGCAGCGTGGTGTCCCGCGTCGTCGTCCTCACCGACGGTGACGCCAACATCGGCCAGAACCTGAGCGCCAACGCCATGCTGGACAGCATCCACAAGTACACGGCCGAGGGCGTCACCCTCACCACCGTGGGCTTCGGCATGGGCAACTACCGCGATGATTTGATGGAGCGGCTGGCGGACAAGGGCAACGGCAATTGCTTCTACGTGGACAGCCTCCGCGAGGCGAAGAAGGTGTTCGAGACGCAGCTCACCGGCACGCTGGAGGTCATCGCCAAGGACGTGAAGTTCCAGGTGGAGTTCAACCCCGCAGCCGTCCGCCGCTACCGGCTGGTGGGCTACGAGAACCGCGACGTCGCCGACCACGACTTCCGCAACGACAAGGTGGACGCGGGCGAGATTGGCGCCGGCCACAACGTCACCGCCGTGTACGAGGTGGAGCTGACCGGCGAGGCCACCGCGCCGCTGGCCACCGTCCGCACCCGCGCCAAGGCACCCAACGGCACCGAGGCCTCCGAGCGCGCCTTCCCCTTCGAGCGCACGAAGCTGCGTGACACGCTGGCCCAGGCGTCGCCGGACTTCCGCTTCGCCGTCGCCGTGGCCGCCACCGCGGACGTCCTCCGGAACAGCCCCGCGGCGGAGGGCTGGAGCCTGGCCACGGCCGAGAAGCTGGCCGAAGGCGCCACCGAGGGTGACGCCGACCGCAAGGAATTCGTCCGGCTGGTGACACAGGCCCGCGCGCTCAAGGGCGCCTCCGCCCAGGGCCGCTGATACCTGGGCCCAGGCCCGCCTACACGTCGGGGTGGAAGGTGCCCAAGGCCCTTCCACCCCGATGCCGTTTCGCGGGGCTATGCTGAGCGGCCATGCACCCTCTCAAGTCCCGACGCTTCCTCCTCCCTGTCGCCACGGTGTTCCTCGCCTGTGGCGGTTGCAGTGACGACCCGTCCGGCGGCGGCGCGCCGCTGGGCGAGGAGCAACAGGGCATCGCGACCTTCTATGACGCCAACGGCTCTGGCAATTGCAGCTACGAGCCGACCGGCGACCTGATGGTGGCCGCCATGAACACGCCCCAGTACGCCAACAGCGCGGCCTGTGGACAGTGCGTGGACATCACTGGGCCCAAGGGCTCGGTCCGCGTGCGCATCGTGGACCGCTGCCCGGAGTGTGAATCCGGCCACCTGGACCTGAGCCGGGAGGCCTTCGCCCGCATCGCGGACATGCATCTGGGCCGGGTCAACATCACCTGGACGCCGGTGTCCTGCGACGTGGCGGGGAACATCGAGTACTTCTTCAAGGACGGCAGCAATCCCTGGTGGACCGCCATCCAGGTGCGCAACCACCGCCTGCCCATCCAGAAGCTGGAGTGGCGGCGCGGCACCGGCGGCTGGCAGGACGTCCCGCGCGAAAACCACAACTACTTCGTCAACTCGAGCGGCATGGGTGACGGCCCCTTCTCCGTGCGCGTCACCGCCGTGGACGGCCAGCAGCTCGAGGACACGCTGGACAGAGTCCTCGACGACCGCGGCGTCGAGGGCTCTGCCCAGTTCCGATAGCGCGCGGCGCGCGGTTCAGCGCCGCAGCATGGAGCGCAGCAGCTCCAGGGCCTCGGTGACCTGCTGCCAGACCTGGAGCGACTTCATGACGCCTTCGCCCTCGCCTTGAATGGCGCGGCGCGAGGCGCGCTCCAGCGGCAGCAGCACGCCCTCCACCAGCTCGATTTGACGGCTCAGCTCGGCGGGTGACGGCCCCGTGAGCGCGGTGCGCTGGAGCGCCTCCGCGGGCACGTTGGCGGACACGTTCACCGGCCGCTCGGCCAGCGCGGTGATGGCGCGGGAGAGCTGCTCCATGTAGGCGGTGAAGTCGGGCGAAGGCGCCAACGCCGCCATCCGCACGGTGGGCGCGGACTCCGGCGGCGGCTCCGGGGGCCGCTCCGCCTGCGCCGCCACCCGCTCCGTCAAAGCCTTGAGCAGGTGGGCCATGTGCTTGAGGTACGGCGTCAGGTCCGGCCCGGCGGCCACGGGCGCGGGCGGCGGCACCGCCTTCGCGACCTTCACAGACTCGCGGCCCACGCTGGCCACTTCCAGCACGGCCTCGCGCAGGGACTCCAGGCGGGGCAGCACCTCCACCACCGCGCCGGACTGCTCGTCACGGACCTGGCTGGCGGAGACGTGGTTGGCCGCCTGCACCACCGCGTCCCGCACCGCGCCGAGCTGCTCCTCGATGCCGCTGAGCTGACCGGTGACGCGCGCCACCGGGTCGTCGTCCTTGCCGCCCATGCGCTTCACGCGCGCGAAGCCCTCCTTGATTTCCTGCCAGCGCTTCGCCTTCTCCGGCGTCAGCCGGCCGCGCATCTCCGCCAGCTTGAGCAGGTTCTGCTCGGCCGCCGTCGTCAGCGTTTGCGACTCGCCCTGGTAGTGGTCATCGATGAGCCGCTCGAGCTCGTCGTCGGTCATCGCCGCGACGATCTTCTCCGTCAGCTTGCTCATGTTGCGGTAGCTGCCCTGCAACTTGAACGCGGGCTCGGTCCGGAAGCGCTCGTCCTGCGCCGCCGAGGCGATGTACTGGAGGTTCACCTTCAGCAGCACGGACTGCGCGCGGAACATGCGCTGGAACACAGCGATGATTTCCTGGAGCTCCGCCGCCGCGTAGCCGTGCTTCAGCTCGGCCGACTGGACCTCCTCGCCCTGCGCCATGCGGATGAGGCGGTGCGTGTCCGCCGGATCGCGCGTGGCCAGCGGCGCCGTCACCGGGTTCGACGTGAGCGCGTTCTCCAGGTAGCTGAGCGCGAACAGGTGCTCCTTGCCGTCGAGGATGTCACCCAGGTTGTAGGTGTCCGCGCGGTTGGCGAGCATGTCCGGGATGCGGAAGCGGTCGCCCGTCTCCGTGTACGGGTTGCCGGCCATGACCACGCAGAACTTCTTGCCGCGCAGGTCATAGGTGCGCGTGCGGCCGTTCCACACGCCCTCGATGCGGCGCTGGCCGTCGCACAGCGAGATGAACTTCTGGAGCAGCTCCGGGTCCGTGTGCTGGATGTCGTCGAGGTAGAGCATCACGTTGTTGCCCATCTCGAAGGACAGGTTGATGCGCTCCACCTCCTGCCGCGCCGTTGCGTTGGGCGCCTCGGCCGGGTCCAGCGACTTCACGGAGTGGCCCAGCGCGGGGCCGTTCACCTTCACGAAGGTGAGCCCCAGGCGGCTGGCGACGTACTCCATCAGCGTCGTCTTGCCGTAGCCCGGTGGCGACATGAGCAGCAGCATGCCCATGCGGTCCGTCCGCTTGCCCTCACCCGCCGCGCCGAGCTGCTTCGCCAGGTTCGCGCCGATGAGCGGCAGGTACACCTCGTCGATGAGCCGGTTGCGCACGAAGGAGGACAGGACCTTCGGCGTCAGCTCGTCCAGGCGCAGCTTGCGGCGCTCACGCTCCAACAGCTCCCGCTGCATCGCGCGGTAGGCCTGGTACTGCGGCACGCGCACCTGCCGGAACTCACCGTGGCGCGCCAGGAACTCGTCCAGGCGCAGCGACAGCTTCCGGTCGTGGATGCGCGAGTGATTGCCCAGGAGCCCGGAGACTTCGGTGGCCGTGAGCGCGCCCGCGGACTCGCGGTCCAGCTTGGTGCCGGTGAGCAGCAGGACGGAGGTCTCCAGCGCCACGTGAGTGGCCTCGCCGGGCCCGCCCTCCCGCTGCGCCAGGTAGCCATCCACCCACACCCGGGCGAGCTCCAACCGCGCGCCCAGGTCCTTCTCCAGGCCTCGCAGGTCGTCCTCGAACGCGGAGCGCGTCCCATGGCGGTCGAGCTCATGGAGGAACGCGTCCTTCAGCGACATCGCCTCGCCGCTGGTGGTGAAGCGCGGGTGCTCCGCGCCCAGCTCCTCGGCGAGGTAACGGCCCGCCTGCCGCGCCTCCGCGGGAGAGTGCTTCAGGCCATGCGCGGAGAGGAACGCGCCCACGCGGTTCCCCAGCGCCTCGCCCACCTCGGCCAGGCTCCCGCCCGAGGCGAACGTGCTCCGCAGCCGCGCGAGGCTGCGCGCCCGGCGCTGGAACACCGTCTTGCTGGCCTCGTCTGCGTCGAAGGCCCAGAACAGCGCGGCCCAGGCGCGCGGCACCGGCGCGAAGCGCAGCAGGCCCGCGCCCTGGTGCAGCCCGAGCAGCTTCTCCAGGATGGAGGCCGTATCCGAGTCGTGGACGCCACGCTCGTAGCCCTCGTCGAAGCGGTCGGCCGCGTAGGCACGCACGGTCTCCAGCAGCGTGCCGCCCAGCAACGCCTCATGGAGCGCATCCAGGGACTGGCCCTGCTTGCCGTCCTCGGCGTCCGCCAGGATGCACCCCGCCAGGTACTCGGAGCGGTAGACACCGGGCGACTCGGAGACGAGGTGCTGCTCCCAGAGGTCGCGGTACTTCAGCAGCTCCGGGTCATCCACCCGCTGCGCGTAGTCCGTGCCGGTGAGCTGGAGGTACAACTCCCCCTCGCGCGGCAGCAGCGTCAGGTCCAGCGGCTGCGTGCTGACGTTGAACCGGTACGCGCCCAGCTTGATGAGGTTCTCGCCGTCCGCGAACAGGTCCTGCCTGTCTCTCAGGGCGCGCAGCGCGTCCTGCTTGGCGGACTTCACGCGCGACATCACCTCGTCCGCGCGGACGCTGTCCTGCAGCTCCATCAACTGGTCGGCCAGCTGACGCAGCTTGAGGATCATCGCGTCGGAGGCGAAGTAGCCGTTGAGCTCGTCGTCCGTCTTGAAGGCCTTCGCCCGCCGCTGCACGCCCTGGAGGATGCGCTCCGCGGCCCCGAAGAGGCTCTGCGCGCGGCGCTGCCGCTCATCCACCAGCGACTGCTTGCGCGCGCCGAAGGCCTCCAGCAGCTCCTCGCGCTTCTGGGTGATCTGCTCCAGGAACTCGTCGAACTCGCCGAAGCGGCCCTCCAGTTCCTCCAACTGCACGGTGAGGCGGGACATCGCCTCGTCGCAGCGCTCCGGGGTGTCCGCCTGGGACAGCGAGCTTTCGATGCTCTGCCCCAGCAGCTTGAACTGGGCGCCGAACTCCGCGCGCTTCTCCCGGCCGGACAGCTCCTTGCGCTTGGCCGCGAGGCTGGCGCGCACCCGGTTGAGGCGGCTGAACAGCTCGGAGATGCCTTCCAGGATGCGGGCCCGGGCCAGCGGGTCGCCCACCTGAAGGCCGCCGACGACCTCGCCCAGGACCTCCAGGCCGTGGGCCGTCTTGTCCACGTCCTCGCCCAGGGGCGCCAGTTCCAGGGTGGTCTGCAGCGGCTCCAGCTTCGCCAGCAGCTCATCCAGCCGCTCGGCCAGCGGCGACAGCGCCTCGCCCTTCTGGAGGAACTCCACGCAGGACGTGCTGACCCGGTCGGACGCCTCCACCACCGCGGACTCCAGGACGTCCACGCGTCCCAGGTCCATGTAGCGGATGTCCTTCAGCGTAATCAGGTGCCCGCGCTGCTTGCGGAGGTCCGCCAGCGCCTGCATGAAGGCTTCCGCGTTGTTGAGGTTCTCCGGCTGGACGCGAAGCAGCAGCGTCTCCTGCTCCGTCTCGGCGGCCGCCAGCGCTTCGGTGGCGCGCTTCTGCATCGCGACCACCTTCTCGAACTCATCGATGATGAGCTCGGCGGTGCGCCGCAACGTCTCGATGGGCTCCTGGAGCCCCGTCTCCTCGTGGCCCAGCCAGTAGTACGCGTCCAGCGCGCGGGTGGCCGCGCCCACCAGGTCCTCGTAGGTGCGCCGGGTGGGCTTCTCCGACTTCGCGACGCGCTGAATCGTCAGCGAGTCGGAGATGCCGCGCACCAGCTCCGCGTTGCCCACCTTGCCCAGGTAGCCCGGAGCCGGAGGCGTGGCCGCCGCGTGCTCGGCGGAGACGAACGGCGTCTGCCACACCTGCATCGGGTGGACGCGCGTGGGCTCGTCCGACGTGGAGCGGAAGATGACGAGCTGTCCGTCCGAGAACAGGCTCATGCCGTGCGCCACCAGGGGGTTCTGCACCTCCTTGCGCACCAGGTTGTACGGGAACAGGACGTAGCAGCCGTCCGAGCGCCGGTGGAAGATGTAGAGCACGTCCTCGCCGTTGGGCGAGCGGATGGCGCGCTTGAACTCCATGCCCTCCGAAGCCGCGGCGCCGTCGAAGACCTTGAAGTCGCCCGTCTGGAGGTAATAGCCGCCCGGGAAGACGATGCCCTGGTCTTCCGGCAGCCGCACGCACGCCTGGCCAATGGCGTCGATGCGCACCACGTGCTGCGTGCGCGAGTTGAAGACGAGGTAGCGGTGCGACTTCTCCCGGAACGGCAGCACCCGCAGGAGGATGAGCGTGCCCACCCGCGCCCAGGCGAACTCCGCGTCGTCCAGCGACTGGTCCGGGTCGTCCACGGGCTCGCTGTAGATGCCCATGCCGCTGGAGGTGTTGTCCTCCACCTTGACGGTGAGGTCGCCCTTCACCGTCTCCACGAACACCTGGTCCAGCACGTTGACGTGCGGGTGCTGGCCGGTGACGTAGTTGTCGCGCGTGGCCACCGTCCACTCGAAGTCGTGCGACGGTGGGAAGACGTGGTCACGCTCGCCCTGGTTGTCCAGGTAGGTGGCGCGGCCCTCCAGGTCCAGGCTGAAGCGGAAGACCTTGATGTCCCGCAGGGACTGGCCCGTCTTGAAGATGGCCAGCAGGCGCGAGTCCAGCTTGCGAATCTGAAGGAGCTTGGCGTCCTTGTAATACTTGTAGAGCTCGCCGAAGTCCTTCACGAAGCGCGGGTCCGCCAGGAACCCGCCGGCCTCGGTGTCGGGCACGGTGGAGAAGTCGTAGCCGTCAGCCGTCTTCTCGAACTTGTGCAGCGAGAACACGTCGGACACCGACGTCTCGCGCTTCAAGCCGATGAAGACGTTGTAGCCGAAGAGCAGGTACTTGCCGACGCTGGCGATGTCGCACGGAACGCAGTTGTTCTCGGTGCGCACCCGCTCATTGCCAATGACGGACAGCTCCGTCCCGCCGAAGAGCGCCTTGCGCCGCCCGTTGAGGTCCGTCGCCTTCGCGCCGAGCGCGTCCGCCTGCGCGATCAACCGCGCGCGGATGACCTCGTAGCTGCCGCCTTCCAACGCCGCCTCGCCCGCAGGCGCCGCGCCCTTGCCACCGTCAGTTGCCATGGATGTTCACCGAGAAAGCGGAGACCCCCACCCCCGCTCCCTCCCGTGCGGAGGGGCGCCACCCCGGAGGGGAGGCCGGGGTGAGGGTCGTCTTACGGCCGTGCCACCGCCGCCGGTTCGCGGCGGTGGCCCTTCTGGGACTGTCAGCCCTGCGTGTCCGTCGTGCCGGGCTTCAGCTCGTTGACCAGCGCCTTGAGGCCCGCGCCGGTCGCGGCGACGGGGCTGGCCGCCATCTTGTGCAGCAGCGCGGCGACCGCCAGGTTCTGCGCGTCATTGGTGAGGCCGGGCTTGGAGAGGACCTCCTTCAGGTCCGCCGTGAAGTCCTTCTCGCCGTTGAGGTAGCCACCCAGTGCCTTCTGCAGCGCCTCGCCGTGGTCCAGCGCGCCGTCCACCGCGGAGCCGAACGACACCGCCTTGACGAAGCGCTCGAAGAACTGGCCGTCGCCACCGACGATGTTGAACTTCGCGTTGGCGAACGCCTTGGCCAGCACCTCGGCCTGGGCGTGCGCGATGTCCTTCCGCGCGCGGATGGACTCCAGCTCCACGTCGCGCTCCTTGTTGAGCTTGAGGCGGAACTCCTCGTGCTCGCGGCCAACGCCGTCCATCAGCTTCATGGACGCGGCCTTCTCCGCCAGGCCGCGGGCCTCGGCCAGCAGCTTCTCCTGGATGGCGGCGGCCTCGGCCAGCTGCTTCTCGCGGGTGGCAATGGCCTCCGCCTCGCCGCGCTTCTGGATGGCGCTGGCTTCCGCCTCCAGCACGCGGGCGTGGGCCAGGCCCTTCTCCTGCTCACCCGCGGCCTCGGCCAGCAGCTTCTCGCGGACGATGTTGGCCTGCGCGGCGCCCTGCTTCTCGATGGCGCCGGCCTCCGCCTCCTTCACGCGGACGTTGACCATGCCGAGCTTCTCCTGCGCCTGCGCGTCGGCTTCCTTCACGCGCACCTCGGCGAGGCCCTCGGCGGCGGCCTCGGCCTGGATGCCCTCGGCCAGGCGGACCTTCGCCTTCGCCGTCTTGTCAGCGGCCTCCAGCTCGGCCTCGGCCAGCGTCAGCTTCTCCTTGGCGGTGAACTTGGCCACCTCGTTGGAGGCCTCGGCCGCCTTGATGTCCTTGACCAGCTTCTCCTGCGCCTGCGCCTCGGCGGTGATGAGCAGCGCGTCCTTGCGGCGGGTGGCCTCGGCCTTCACGCGCAGGTCCTTGATGCGCTCCTCCTCCTCCGCCACCGTCTTCTCCACGGCGATGCGGGCGCGCACCACGTCGGCGATGGCCTTCTTCTCGCCCTCGAGCGCCTTCTCCTTGGCGATGCGCTGCAGCTCCGTCTCACGCTCGCGGTTGATGGCTTCCAGGGCGCGGTCCTTCTCCACGCGCTCGGTCTCCACGCCCACCACGCGCTCGCGGTTCTTCTGCGCGACCTCGATCTGCCGGGCCTTGTTCTGCTCGTTGATGTTGATTTCTTCCTCGGCCTTGATGCGCGCCAGCTGGGCCTTGGCGTGCTCCTCCTGCCTCACGCGCTCGGCCTCGGCCGTCTCGCGGGCCTGGATGCTGTCGATTTCCCGCTTCTGCTTCGCGGCGGCCTCTTCACGCTGACGCTCCAGGGCGAAGATGGCCTCATCCGCCTCGACGTTGCGCTTGGTGACGGCCATGCGCTCGTCCTGGCGCAGCTCGTTGGTGAAGACGTTCTGCTTGGTGGTCAGCTCGGTGATCTTCCGGATGCCCTGCGCGTCGAGGATGTTGTCCTTATCCAGCATCTCGACCGGGGTCTGCTCCAGGAAGTCGATGGCGCAGTCCTCCAGCATGTACCCGCTGAGGTCACGACCGATGACGTTGACGACCTGGTCCTTGATCTCCTCGCGCTTGGTGTAGAGCTCCTCGAAGTCGAAGCTCTTGCCCACCGTCTTGAGGGCCTCGGAGAACTTGGCCTCGAAGAGGTTCTCCAGCGTCTCCTGGTCGGAGGCGCGCGCGCAGCCAATGGTCTGCGCCACCTTCAGCACGTCCTCGCGCGTCTTGTTCACGCGGACGAAGAAGGTGACCTTGATGTCACCCCGGATGTTGTCCTTGCAGATGAGGCCTTCCTTGCCGCGGCGGTCGATCTCCACCGTCTTCAAGGAGATGTCCATCACCTCGGCCCGGTTGATGATGGGGAACACCACCGCTCCCGAGAAGGTGACGACCGGCTCGTTCTTCAGCGTGTTGACGATGAGCACCTTGCCCTGGTCCACCTGCCGGTAGAGCCGGACGATGGTGAGGAGGATGCCTCCGAGAAGGATGATGCCACCGATGCCGGCAGCGACCGCGGTAATGGGATCCATGGCCAATTCCTGATTGATGATGACAGCGGGCCTTGTATCAGGCGCCGGAGATCCCCCGCAAAAGCCCTCCGGCGTCGAATGTGACGGTCGCCCCCTCTGCGCGACCGTTGGTGCTTCAGCCTCGTGCCTTCACGCGCGCCAGCGCCGCGGCCCTGGCCGGGTCGTCGAGCTGCGCCAGCTCTTCAGGCAGGAGCCAGTCAACCGGCTCCACTTCATAAACGTGCCGTTCGGCATCATACGCGAGGATCAGCGCGGGCTGGCCTCGCTTGAGTTCGTTGGGCTTCGCGCAGACGACGTTGAGGATGACCCCCGCCCCGCCGTCCTCGAAGGTCGCGTGGCCCGTCCTGGCCGTCACGCTGCCACTGGAGATGGTGCACACCCGGCCCATCAGCGAATCACGCCCCGGCGCGCGCTTGGCCACGAACACCGGCCGCAGGGGCCGCACCGCGAAGCCCGCGGTCACCGTTCCCGTCGCGAAGCACGCCAGCCCCAGGCCCGAGCTCAGCAGCCACGACGGAAGCACCCCGCCCAGCGCCTCATGCAGCGGCTGCGCGCTCACCACCGACAGGAACCAGGCGATGAACACCACGACGCTCACGGACACCGTGATGGGGATGCCCGCGAAGCCCATGGCCGCCAGGACCCCGCCACCGTCGACATCGAAATCCGAATCATGCACCCAGCGCCTTCGCGCCGCCCAATGCCTTGCCACCGCCTTCGATGGCCCCGCCCAAAGCCTTGCCGCCCCCCTCGATGGCCCCGCCCAAGGCCTTGCCGCCCCCCTCGATGGCGCCGCTCAACGCCTTGCCGCCCGCCTCCATCGAAATGTCCCCATCGAACAAGTCGATGCCCACCGCGCCCACGATGACGAACAGCCAGTACGTCATCACCACGCCGAGGACGATGGTGAAGAAGGCGGTCGGGAAGGCCAGGATGGTGTCGAGGAAGGCGCTCATACGGCTTGCGCTGCACTCTAAACGAATGTCATTCCCATCGAAAACGCAGCGGGCGCTTTTCTGCCCTGCCCCTGGGCGGGCGGCCGGGCAGCACCTGCGTTGCCGCTCGGCCTGGCCCTGAGCACTACAGGAAGACCGCTCGCAATGGGGCGAGCGGGGTTGCCTTTTGCCCAGGTCCATGGCCCCTCACGCGGAACCAGCCCGGCAGTCCCGCCCCCGCCCAGCGGCCCGGCGCGCGACGCAGCTCGAACAGCTCCAGCACGCGGGCATCCGGCGGCTGGGGAGCCCGAAGCGGGGTTTCCGCTACGTCCAGTCGAACGGCCGGACCGTGAGCCAGGGGGACCGCGAGCGAATCGACGCACTGCGCCTTCCTCCCGCCTGGGCGGACGTGGCCATCTCCCCCTCCCCCACGGCGCGTTTGCAGGCCGTGGGACGGGACGCC
Organism: Myxococcus sp. 1LA; assembly: GCA_046520405.1. Lineage (GTDB taxonomy): Bacteria > Myxococcota > Myxococcia > Myxococcales > Myxococcaceae > Myxococcus. The sequence goes on along the minus strand of JBKGHI010000002.1, from coordinate 15,089 downwards.
GCGGGGCGCTGGCAGTACCGCTATCACGCCTCGCACACCCGCAAGCGAGACGAGGCGAAGTTCCGGAGAGTCGTCAGCTTCGCCCGGGCGCTCCCCCGCATGCGGCGGCGAGTCAACGCGGACCTGCGCAAGCAGGGCCTGGGCCGGGACAAGGTGATGGCGGGCATCCTGCGCATCCTGGGCACCTGCTTCATCCGCCCGGGGAGCGAGCAGTACGCGGATGAGAATGGCAGCTTCGGCATCGCCACCCTCCGCCGCCGGCACGTGCGCGTGGCTGGGGACACGGTGTACTTCGACTTCCCGGGCAAGAGCGGCAAGCAGCAGCGGCGGCAACTGCGCGACCGGCGGGTGGCCACGCTGGTGCGGCGCCTGTTGAAGGTGCCGGGACGGGATGTCTTCAAGTTCGTGCTGGATGACGGCTTCGTGGTGGACGTGCGGCGCCGCCACATCAACGAGTACATCCAGGAGGTCATGGGCGAGCAGTTCAGCGCCAAGGACTTCCGCACCTGGGCTGGCACCCTCATCTGCGCCTGCGCGCTGGCCCGAGCGCGCGAACGGGCCCAGGCCCCCGGAGACGGCTGCGGCCCGGTGAAGAAGACGGTGCTCAAGAAGACGATGGTGGCCGCCGTGAAGGAGGCCGCCGAGCACCTGGGCAACACCCCGGCGGTGGCGCGGTCCTCTTATATCTATCCCTCCGTGCTCGCCCTCTTCGAGCGCGGACAGGTGGTGGACACCTGGTTCGACTCCGTGGACGAGCTGGCGGAGACACGGAGCGGGAGCCTTCACTGTTCGGAGAAGGCCCTGCTCGACATGCTCGACACGTCCCGGCGGCGCCGGAGGCGGGCGCGACACTGAGCCCCCACCCCGCGGCGTCCGGTGGCTCAGGCCACCACGGCTTCGACAACGCTGGGAGGCATCACCGTCGGGAAGACGTTGGACAGCCTCAACCCCGCCTTCTCCAGCAGCGCCGTGTACTCCGGACCCGTGCGCTCCCGGCCGCCCACGAGCACGAGCATGGCCAGGTCGTAGAGGTTGCCGAAGTGCTGCACATTGTCACCCGGCAGCACCGTCTCCACGATGAGCAGCCGCGAGTCGGGACGCATCGCCGCGCGGATGTTCTGGAGGATGCGCAGGCTCTGCTCGTCATCCCAGTCATGGAGGATCTGCGACAGGATGTAGACATCCTGCCCCTCGGGAGCGATTCGCGCGAAGAAGTCTCCCTCCACCACATCGCAGCGCGCCGACAATTCCTGCTCGGTGATCCGCTCGCGGGCCTCCACGGCCACGTGTTGCATTTCGAAGATGGTGCCACGCACCCCCGGGTTGGCCTTGAGGATGTGCGACAGCAACATGCCGGTGCCGCCGCCCACGTCGACGACGCTGCGCGCGGACGAGAAGTCATACGCGTTCACCACCGCCGGCGCGTTCATCGTCTGATACGCAGCCATGCTGCCATTGAAGATGGCGGCGACGTCGGGGTGCGTGGTCATGTAGTTGAAGAACGTGTCGCCCATGAACTTCTCCACCGTGGGCTTGCCCGTCTTCAGCGCGGTGGCCAGGTCTCCCCACGCCTGCCACGACAGCAGATGGCCATGCGCACGGAGCGAGCCATACACGGAGCCGGGGTTGTCCTTGCGGAGCATCCCGCCCAGCTCCGTGAGGCCCCAGCGCTCCGTGTCGTTGTCCTTGACCAACACGCCCAGGCCACTGAGCAGCCGCAGCAGCCGCCGCAGCGTGGGGGCATGCGTACCGCTGGCCTCGGCGAGTTCCTCGGCGGTCTTGGGTGTATCCCCAATGGTGTCGGCGAGCCCGAGCTCCGCCATGATTTGGAGGCACCGGGAAACCCAGAAGCCGTAGACCATCTGGGTCATCTGCAAGGCTGCGGGCGGAGGCGCGTGAGAGGCTCGAGGTTGCTGGCTCATGTATCCGTCTCCAAGGTGTTGAGAAGCCACGGCAGTTCCGCAACCTATAGGGTAGGCTGTAAAACTGCTACGTTTCTCTGATTCGTCTGGATGATGGGACCTCCGTGCGCGCTTATATCACCCACCGAAAGGCGATGCCCCGCACCGCGCTGCATGCGCTGAGGGACGCCCTGCTCGGCTCGCGCTTCGTGGCCCGCAGCCCGTTGATGGGGACGTTCCAGGCCAGCCGGGGATTCGCCTTCATCTTCACGCACGAGGGCCGCGCCACGCTGGAGGCCCGCTTCCCCTTCCTGGTGCCCTATCTGGCCCGCGTGCTGGACCCGGCCAGCGCCAGGGGGCTCCAGCCCTGGCACGAGCGGCTCTGGGGTACACGGAGGGAGCGGCCCGTCCCCAATGCCTTCTATTTGAATCTCTTGCTGCTGGAGGCTGGACGCGGCGTGGGTCGACACATCGATGCGACACTCCAGGACCCCAGCGGCGTGCCCGACGCCACGCCCCAGCACGTGAGTGTGCTGTACCTCCAGGTGCCCGAGCGCGCCCGGGGTGGCGAGTTGCACCTGTTACGCCATGACTCCCCCGTGGGTGAGATTCGCCCCCACGAAGGCCTGCTGGTGCACTTCCGGGGCGACCTCCAGCACGAGGTGCGCCCCTTCACCGGGGGCCCGGAGGGGTCGAGCCGCGCCAGCCTCGTGTGTGAGCAATACGCGTTCGCCCCCGAGGCGCTCGCGCGCATCCCCGCCTTCCGCATCCAATCCAAGGCAGGCTTCGCCGCGTATCTCGACCACCAACGCGAGCACCCCAGCGGAGGCGCCGCCGACACGCTGGAATAGGCTTTCATCCCGAACCGAGGAGACACCGTGGCCGTTGATCCCCAGAGTGCCGACGTGCAGCGCTTCATCCAGGAGGATACGGGAGGCCCCGTGGTCATCCTGAACCTGGTGCGGTTCAAGGAAGGTGGCCGCGACGCCTATGCGGCCTACGCGAGCGCGGTGATGCCCTTCATCCAGAAGGTGGGCGCCCAGCCGCTCTACGCCGGGGATGGCTCGACGGCGCTGGTGGCCGAGCCCGGCCAGACGTGGGACGCGGTGTTGCTGGTCCGCTATCCCAGCCGCGCGGCCTTCCTTCAGATGGTGGCGGACCCGGAGTACCAACGCATCGCGCACCTGCGCACCGAGGCGCTCCAGGAAGCCGTGCTCCAGGCCACCACGCCCTGGGCCATGTCGCCGGAGCCTTGAGTCAGGGCGTCGTGGGCCGGCTCGAGCCTGCGGCCCGCACGCGCAGGTCCACCGTCTCCGCGAACGTTGGAGGACGGCGGTGCTTCGACGCCTGCTCGTAGGCATAGGCCAGCTTCAACAGCACGGGCTCGCTCCAGGCCCGGCCGATGAAGGAAAGGCCCACGGGCAGGCCGTAGACGAATCCCGCGGGCACGGTGATGGTGGGGTAGCCCGACACCGCCGCGGGCGTTGAGCTGCTGCCCAGCCAGTGGTCACCGTTGATGGGGTCGATGAGGCCCACGGGGGCCTGCGTGGGCGCCACCAACGCATCCAGCGCGTGCTTCTTCATCACCGCGTCCAAGCCCTGGGCGCGAGACAGCCGGCGGCAGGCCTGGAGCGCCTTGAGGTAGGCCTTGTCCGTCAGCGGGCCCTTCGCCTGGGCCCTGTGGAAGATCTCCTGGCCGAAGTACGGCAGCTCCGAGTCCGCGTGGGCTTCGTTGTAGCGGATGAGCTCCGCGAGCGTGCGCGGCGCCGTCCCCTCCGGCAGCGTGGCGAGGTAGGCCTCCAGGCCCGACTTGAACTCGTACAAGAGGACCTCGAGCTCGGGCTCATCCAGTTGGGCCGCCGAGGGAATCGGCGCGGGGTCCACGAGGATGGCGCCCCGGGACTTCATCAGGGCCAGCGCCTCCTCCACCCGCGCGTCGGTGGCCGGGTGGTAACCGAAGAAACGCTCGCGCGGGACGCCGATGCGCGCGCCCTTCAAACCGTCCGGGTCGAGGAAGCGGGTGTAGTCCGCGTGCGCCTTGCCCGGCTCGCCGCCGTGGCCGCGTCCGCCGGGTCCACGCCCGCGAGCACGCTCAGCAGCGCCGCGGCATCCGCCACCGTGCGCGTCATGGGGCCAGCGGTGTCCTGACTGTGGGAGATGGGGATGATGCCTGCGCGGCTCACCAGACCGACGGTCGGCTTGAGCCCCACCAGCGAGCTGGCCGCCGAGGGCGACACGATGGAGCCGTCCGTCTCCGTGCCCACCGACACCGCGCAGAGGTTGGCGGCGGTGGCCGTGCCCGAACCAGAGCTGGAGCCCGAAGGCGTCCGGTCCAGCGCATAGGGATTGCGCGTCTGCCCACCCCGCGCGCTCCAGCCGCTGGCCGAGCGTGTGGAGCGGAAGTTGGCCCACTCGCTCAGGTTCGTCTTGCCCAGGATGACCGCGCCCGCCACCCGCAGGCGCTCCACGATGAAGGCATCCCGCGGCGGCCGCGCGCCCACCAGCGCAAACGAGCCCGCCGTCGTCTCCATCCGGTCCGCGGTGGCGATGTTGTCCTTGATGAGCACGGGGATGCCGTGCAGCGGACCCCGCGCGCCCTTCTCCCGGCGCTCCTGGTCCAGCGCGGCGGCTGTCGCCAATGCATCCGGGTTCAGCTCGATGACCGAGCGCAGCGGCAGGTGCTCCCGCGCGTCCAGGTCGGCGATGCGCGCGAGGTACCGCTCCGCGAGGCCCCGCGCGGTGTGCTCACCCGACTGCATGGCGGCCTGGAGCTCCGCGATGGTGGCCTCGTCCAGCTCGAAGGGCCGGACGGGCGCCGGAGCGGGAGCCGCTCGGGCGGAAACGTCCAGGGAGACGAGCGCCGTGGCGGCGGCGGAACCACCCAGGAGCGCACGGCGGCTGAGGCCCCCTTGGGAGCCGGACGCGGCAGCGGGTTTCTTCATGGTGGGCCGCACTACAGCACAGCGGCGGCGCGCGAAGGGTCGCAACCCCGGTGGGGCTCCACTAGGTTCCCGGGTCGATATGGCCTCACACCTCACGCTCCTGGCCGGGCCTGACGCGCTCCGGCTCATTCGCGAACGAGGCTTGCGCGGAGATGACGTGGACGTCGTCCCGGGCGCCTCCGGCGGTCCGAAGTGGCTGGTGCTGGCGGGGTTGGACCGGGCGCTCTTCGCCGGCCTCTTCCAGCACCGCACCCGCCCCCTGCACCTCATTGGCAGCTCCATTGGAAGCTGGCGGCTGGCCTGCGTGGCCCAGAAGGACCCGGTGCTGGCCCTGCGCCGCTTCGAGGCGGCGTACATCGACCAGCGCTACCCGCCCAAGCCCTCGCCGTCCCAGGTGAGCGAGACGTGCGAGCGCATCCTGGACGCGCTCCTGGGCGACGAAGGCGAAGCGGAGATTCTCGACCATCCGTTCGCGCGGCTGCACGTCATCACCACGCTGTGCCGTGGCGCGGTGGGCCTGGAGAGCCCGCGGGCCCAGCTTCTCGGGCTCGCACTCTGCGCGCTGGGGAACATGGTCAGCCGAAGAACGCTGGGGCTCCACATGGAGCGCGTCATCTTCCACAGCGCTGGTGACACCAGCCCCTTCGCGGGACTGAAGGACCTGCCCTCGCGGCACCTGGCCCTGACGCGGGAGAACCTGCGCCTGGCCCTGCTCGCTTCGGGCTCCATTCCCCTGCTCTTCAGCGGCGTGCGGATTCCCGGCGAGTCCACGGGCGTGTTTCGCGACGGCGGCGTGCTCGACTACCACCTGGACCTGGACTTCGGCCCGGGCACGGGGCTGGTGCTGTACCCGCACTTCTACCCGTACGTGGTGCCCGGCTGGTTCGACAAGTCGCTGCGGTGGCGGCGGGCGCGGCCGGAGAACTTCCGCAGGGCGCTGCTCATCGCCCCATCTCCGGAGCTGGTGGCCCGCCTCCCCGGAGGCCGGATTCCGGACCGGGTCGACTTCGAGCGGATGAGGGACGCCGAGCGCATGCGCGCCTGGAACCAGGTGGTCTCAGAAAGCGAGCGCATGGGCGACGAGCTCCATGAGCTGATGGCCACCGGCCGCCTGGCCGAGCACGTCAAGCCGCTCTGACACGGGCCCTGCCGGGTCCGTAGAAAGTCGACGGCCGGCCCCCTGGAATCAGAGGGAGCCGGCCGCCAGGAACTTCCTTTTCCGTCTGCTTACCGCGACGCCCGGACCGTCACTTCATCCGGGCCCCACGGAGGCCTCCTCCCACCCGAGGGTAGGAGGAGGACCCGCGCGTCTCAGTTCTGACGACGGCGGCGCAGCAGGCCGAGGAGCGCCAGGCCGAGCATGCTGGCCGGAGCGCCCGCGCCCGTCGCGGAGCAGCCACCACCGTCGTCGCCACCGCCGTTGCGGGCGGTGAACTGCACGGTCGTGCTGTGCTCCAGACCGGCCTCATCCGTCACCGTCAGGCGGAACGAGAACGTCGCCGTCTGGTTGTCGGTGTCGGGCAGGTTCACGTGGGCGACCGCCTGGTTCCCGCCGTTGATGGTCGCGGCCGGACCGGAGACCTGCGTCCAGGCGTACGTCAGCGCATCACCGTTGGCGTCGCTGGAAGCGGAGCCGTCGAGCGTGGCGGACGTCTGGTTGGCGGAGACCACCGCGCGAGCGGCGGCCACCGGAGCGACGTTCTCCTCGGGCGTGGTGGAGACGCGGACCACCGTCACGGCCACGGACGTCGCAGTACCGTCGGAGACCGTGAGGAGGAAGGCCAGCTCGCCAGCGGCCGGCGCGGTGAACGTCGGCGTCAGCGAGGTGGCGTCAGACAGCGTCACTTCCGGACCGCCGATCTGCGTCCAGACGGCAAACAGGGCGTCTCCATCCGCGTCGGTCGCCGTGCCGTTGAGGGTCACGGTGGCACCGGCCTCAACGATGGCCGGCTCGCCCGCGTCCACTTCCGGAGCGGTGTTGCCCGGGGTGGAGCCCGGGTCCGCCGCCACGACGACGCGAACGACGTCGCTGGTGGTCGAGGTGCCGTCGCTGACCGTCAGGATGAAGCCGAGCGTGTCACCGTTGGCCGTGCTCGGCGCGGTGAACGACGGCGTCAGGGTGTCGGCGCCCGACAGGGTCACCGCCGTGCCACCGATCTGCTCCCAGTGGTACGTCAGCGCGTTACCCTCGGCGTCGCTCGCGGAGCCGCTCAGCGTCACGACGTCGCCGGCGTTCGCCGTGGCATCGAGACCCGCGTTCACGGTCGGAGGCGTGTTCACTGGATCAGGAATGCCCGGGATGACCGTCACAGCCACCGCCTTGGAGGCAGAGGCCGCGCCGTCCGTCGCCGTCACGGTGAACTCGTAGGAGCCCGCCGCAGGCACGCCGAACGTGATGGAGGACGTGTCGGCGCCGTTGATGGCAACCGTCGAGCCGCCCGTCTGCTCCCAGCTGTAGCTGACCGCATCACCATCCGGATCGATGGCCGAGGCCGACACAGTGACAGTGCCCGAGGCGAAGGCCACGGACGTGTCAGAGACGATCGGCGCGCGGTTCGCGTTGGTGACCGTCACGGTGACCGTGTCGTTCGAGCTGGCGACGCCGTCGGAGACCGTCAGACGGAAGACCAGCTGCTCATCCAGGGTGACCTCGGGCGCGATGAACGTCGCCGTCGGCGTGGTGTAGCCGCGAACCGCGACCGGCGTACCGGAGACCTGGGTCCACAGGTACGTGAGGGAGTCGCCGTCCGGGTCGCTGGCGGAGCCGCTCAGCGTGTACTCAGCGCGCTCCTCGACCGTGCCGTCGATGCCGGCGTTCACGGTGGGCGGAGCGTTGGTCGGCGCGCCCGGGTTCACCGTCACGGAGACGGAGTCGGTGGCCGTGGCCGTGCCGTCGGAGACGGTCAGCTCGAACACCAGGGTCGTGGCCTCGGTCACCGTCGGCGCCGTGAACGACGGCGTCAGGGTGTTGGCACCCGTCAGGGTCACCGCGGGGCCAGACGTCTGCGCCCACGAGTAGGTCAGGGTGTCGCCGTCCGGATCCGTGGCGGTACCCGAAAGGCCCACGTTGCTGCCAGACGTGGTGGACACGTCCGCGCCGGCGTTGGCCGTGGGGGCCTGGTTCGCCGCGGTGCACACGCCATCCTCATCCGCGATGGTGGTGAACGGGAGGTTCGTGATGCCGTTGAACTCCAGGTTGTCGAGCAGCCAGCCCGTGTAGCCGAAGCTCTCGTCCGTACCGACGCGGAAGCGGACCTGCACCGTCTTGCCGGCGTACGCCGTGCCCAGGTTGATGGTCGCGGGGAGCATGCCCGGGAACTGCGGGTTGTAGCTCGACAGCGCCGGCTTGCCGGCCAGCGGGTTCACGTTGCCCGGGTAGGTCTCGAGCACCGTGTTGTGGATCGGATCGCCGATGTCCACCCAGGTCTCACCGCCGTCCTCGGAGATTTCAACCGTGGCGCCGTCGTAGTCGTCCTCGAAGTCCCAGGCGTGATCGAAGTTGATCACGAAGGGCTCGGTCTCGCTGACGTGGAGCTCAGGCGAGATGAGGCGAACGTCGGAGTAGGCAGCAGTGTCCTCCGCGTAGAACGTGCGGTTGCCGTCGTCGAAGATGACCACGCTGAACACGGCCGGGGTCAGCGCCTCGTCGTACTCGGTCGTCCAGGGCAGCTTCTCCGGGGCGATCTGAACGTCCTCGATGTTGGTGGAGTTCGGACGCTCGTCGTAGTGCGTGGTGAGCGTGATGGCGCTGACGATGTCGACCGGCGTCTCCTGGTCTTCGTCACGCACGGCGATGTCGATGGTCACGTCCTGCTGACCCGTCGCGCCGGTGAGCGTGACCGGGATGGAGACCGTGGCCTCGGCTCCCACGGGGAGGGCCGGGAAGGTCGTCTCGCCACCGTTGCCGAACTCGAGGCCCGCGAAGGCGGACGACAGGGTCCCGGAGGGAGCGGACGCGGCCTCGATACCCACGTTGCGCACGGTGAGCTCGATGCGGCCCGTCTCCCCGTTGTCGAGGACGCCGTCAAAGTCGCACGAGCCACCCTCGACGTCGTCGAAGAACTCGGCCGACACGATCGTGAGGGCCGAGCCGGCCCCGAAGCTCTCCACCACACCCGCGTGGTTCGTGGAGTAGCGGTCCGGCGCCTGGGCACCAACGCCCGCGCCGCGCTTGGCGAAGGCCCGCCAGAAGCGCTCCGCGTCCGCCGGATCATTGGCGAGGGCCGCCGCGATGATGGCGTCACGCGCCTCCAGGTAGGTGGGGGCCGTCGGCGTGAGCTTGTACCCGTTGACCAGGTAGCTCTTCATCCGGTCCTGCGCCTCCTGGAACGGATGCGCGCGGAGCAGCGACGTGTAGCACTCCCACAGCATCGTCGCCCAGATCTCGCCGGAGTTGTGGACCTGCGAGTTCGGCAGACCGGTATTGCCGTTGAACGGCACGCCCGTGGGCAGCGCCACGCCGTCCATGATGTGACGGAACGACAGTGCGTTCTTGGTCTGGTCCGAGGAGTACGTGCCACGGCGGATACCGAAGAACTCGGAGTTCGCGTCCGCGCGCGTGGCGTAGCCCGCGGCGGCGTAGGCGCCGTTCCAGTTCGCGTTGGACGGGACATTGATGTCCTCGGCGCGAACCATCATCAGCAGGGCGGTGAAGTCACCCCAGCCCTCGCCCATCGCGCGGCCCTGGTTGTTCACCAGACCGGACGCGTTCGAGATGAGGCGGTTGCTGATGTAGTGACCCCACTCGTGGGCCACGATGGCGTTGTCGATGGTGCCGTCGACCCAGGTGGTCGGACCACGCCACAGGGTGACGTTGAGGCCCGGGATGGCGCCGCGCAGCACGTTGCCATCGTCCAGGTTCGCGCGAAGCGCGGGGATGTTGATCGGCGACGTGGGCGTGCCACCCATGTCGATCGTCGGCCCCGCCGCGTTGTCGTGGATGATGACGCCGATGGCGCCGGCGCTCTGCGCGTTCAGGACCTTAACGGTGAAGTCGCAGCTGCCGCGGTCGATGATGGCGATGTTGCCAGCGACCTCGGCCGCGTTGGTCAGCGCGGTGCAGCCGTCACGGTCCGTCTGACCCGCGGTGTTGGCCGCGTCCAGCGCCGCCACCACGTTGCCGGTGACGTTGAACGTCTGGGGACCGAAGGTAGCGGAAACACCACCCTGGTAGTCACCCGCGACCTCCGCCGGAGCGTTCGCCGTCAGGCGCGAGTTGCGGGGCCCCTGGAACAGGTACATCTGCATGACGGGCGAGGCACCGTCAGCAGGCGTCCACATGTTGGCGTTGTCGACGCCGCTGAAGTCCTGTGCCTCCACCAGGAGCCGGTCGTTACCGACGCCGCCACGGCCGAAGTTGTTCTGCTGGGCATTGCCAGAGGCTTCGTCGAAGCCGGCGTCGTAGTACCAGTCGTGGAGCCAGTTGTTCACGAAGAACAAGCTCGTCGTCGCCGCGGCGATCTGCTCGTCGTTCGCGTTCGGCTGGATTCCGAAGTCGATGGCCCGGTCGAACACGCCCGGAGCCGTGACGGTCGGGCGGAGGTCGCCGGTATTGTAACGTTCCGGCTCGGTGAGGTCCGCGTAGGCGTCCACGTTGTTACCCGTGGTCACCGTCGCGCCGTCCGGCAGCCAGGGGTCATTCTGGCTGAACGGGAGGCTCTCGAGGGTGATCAGGTTCGCCGGAGCGTACGGCGACTGATAGCCGTCCGGGTTGCCGGTCGGGTGCGGCGTACCGACGCTGCCGATCGGACCGTCGTGCGGGGTGTACGGTGGCGTGGTGTCAGAGAACACACGGTAGCTGAACTCCGCGTGCGCCCGCAGGTCGTTGCGCATCAGCAACTGTCCGTCGGTGGCGGAGATGACGTACGCGAAGTACTCCGAGTTCGCCTTGTCCGAGCGGCCGGTGTTGATCTCCACATAGTACGCGGGGACCAGCTTGGTGGGCAGCGGGAAGAAGACCTGCTTCGCGCGGGCGGGGATGACAAACCCCTCCTCGAGCGGACGCGCGTAGCTGGCCAGCGTGAAGTGCGTGTACTTGTCGCCCTTCTGAGCGCTGTTCACGGGGGTGAGCAGGCTGCGATCGAGCGCGGTCCCCGTGAGGTCCTTGTACGCCGCGGCGATGGCCTCGGTCGCAGGCAGCGTGAAGCGCGCCTTCGACTTGGAGATCTGCGCCGAACCTTGCTTGGAGAGGCTGCCGGAGATGGCAACCACCTGATTGTGCTTGTTCAGCAGCACGTTCAGCGACTGGCGGAAGACCTCGATCCCCGAGGACTCCTGGGCCAGCGTCACGACCTTCACGCCCTGCTTGTTGGTGCTGACGTTGGTGACCTTCGCGCCAGCGGCCTCAAAGGAGGCCAGACCGTAGGCCGAAGCGTGGGCAGAGATCTGCGCCAGCGCGGCCTTGGCGGGAGACATCTTCGCGTACTCGGCGCGGAGCTTCGTCTGCTCCTCGGTCGGGTTCGTCCAGATGAACGTCGGGGAGCCCGTCAGTGCGTCCTGGTGGGCGACCCGCGCCCCCTTCAGGCTGCTCGTGTTGACCGGCTTGAAACCCGCGGTGGCACGGCCCGCGGGCTTCGCGTCCTGGAGTGCATCGTAGTTCGGCAACGTCCGGGCGACGGAACTGGTACCGGACAGTACCAGGGCGAGCCCGGACAGCGTGGCAACCAACCTTCTCACGTGGGGATGCTCCATTTTTACGACGGCGGGGGTAGCCGCCTTCCTTACAGCCTGGCTCGAACGTTCCGGCCCCATCGCCGAAACTCCCAGTCACGGTCAGAAGGCGACCAAGTGACAGATTGTCACCTGGCCGAGAGATTAGTGCCCCAGCGGATGTAAGTTAAAAGGCGACACGCGCATTTTTTCCAAAGGAGCGCAGAATTCCGTAGTTACGGCAGGTTGCGTCGCGAAAGGTGGAGAGATGACGACCCGTTTCCGACGAATCGTGGCTTCCGGGGTGCTCGGATGGGGGCTTGGGGTTGGTTCCGCCGGGTGCCAGAGCACCGCGCCCCCCCCGTCGGCGTTGCCCCAGGCCGTCGTGGACCCGGGTAACAGGGCACCTGAGTCCCTGACGCACAGTCCCAGTGGTGAAGAGGACAGCAGGAAGCGCCTCTTATCAGAGGAGGAAGACGCGCGATCCACGACACGGGCCTGCCCGTGGGGCCACCTGCGCTGCTGCGATGATCAATGCGCGCCCGCGACGGAGTGCGCGTTGCTCGCGTGCGATCCGAGCCCGCACCGCGCCACCGCCGAGACGCGATGAGTCGAACGCACTGCGCCACGCGAAGCCGCCGCATGCGGCAGGCGGGCTACGGCTGCGACGCCAGGGGCAAGGTCGCGGCCGCAGCCGAAGGCATCAGCAACCGCGCCTGAAGGAACGCGCGCACCGACAAAGGGCGCAGGCGCGGGTACTCGGCATTGGCCGGCTCGCGCAGCCTCCCCTTCCCCGCGAGCTGCGCGAGCAGCTCAGTGACGCGGACGGCGGATGGACGGGCACGCCCTCCGGACGCGCGCGCACGAGCTGCCGGCGCAAGTCCTCGACGCTGCCCTTGCAGACGCATCGCAGGCGCTGGCCCGTCAACGTCTCGTAGAGCGCCGCCACCTCATTCACCGTCACGACGTCTCCTACGAACTCCAGGCGCCGCCCCGTGGCGCGTGGATCCACCACGACCTCGGCCACCCATCGCGCGGCGTCCGCCATCGAGGTGACGTCGAAGGGCTCGTCGCCGGTGCCCCAATACGAAACGACACCGCGCTCGAAGTCGAACACCTGCGCTCGCGGCGACAGCGCCGTTTCCATGAACGCACCACACAGCACGAAGCTGTGCGGCACGCCGCTGCGCACCACCGCGTCCGCGACCCGACGGTGCTCCGCCATGAAGGCCTCACCCGCGTCGGCGTCCGCGTAGTCCAGCGAGTAGTCGGACGGGATGAAGCGGAGGACGCCGTGACGCCGGGCGGAGTCCAGCAAGCGAAGCTGGCCGTCCACCCTCACCTCCGGCGAGCCGCTCACCGCGGAGACGACCGCGTCCACGCCCTCCAGCGCTGAATCGAGTGAACGCGGGTCATCAAGCGAGCCGTTCACCAACGTCACCCCATGCTCCGCCAGGCCCACCATCGCCTCGCCGCGCGTGCCCGGACGCACCAACACGTGCAGGTGGATGCCGGGACGCGCCAGCAGCGCTGACGCCAACTTGCCGCCCAAACGCCCCGTGCCTCCGACCAGCAGGACATGCGTGATGTCGGTGTCCATGGACTCCTCCTCGTCGTTGTCGGCGGCGTCAGCCGCGCATCACCGGTGGGGGCAATCCCCTAGGAGGAAGATGGACCGCGGTGCCGGGTCCGCCTTCACTGGCGAACACACGGCGCTCGCCTGCACGCAGGTCAACCGGGGTGGAATGCGGTCGCAGCGTCGAGGCGCGCAAAAGAAATCGGCCCGGCCATTCCAGAAGAATGACCGGGCCGACCTGAGTTGCGGGGGCAGGATTTGAACCTGCGACCTTCGGGTTATGAGCCCGACGAGCTACCAGGCTGCTCCACCCCGCGGCAGAGAGAGGCGAGGCGGTAAGTACCGTCCCTCGCCTGGACCGTCAACACCTTTCTCCAGCGCTGACCACATCAACGGGTTCAGCGCCGGAGACAGGGAATTACTTACGCGCCTTGCTGAGCAGATCCGCGAAGGTGCCGAAGCCCTTCTTGCCCGCGCCCTGCGGCTGCTGCGTCTTCTGCCATGCCTCCACCTCCGCGCGCTCCTCCGCGCGGATGGCGGCGGTGACGGACAGGCGGATCTTCCCGGACGCGTCGATGTCCAGGATGGCCACCTTCACCTCCTGGCCCAGCGAGTAGTGCTTGCGGAGGTCGGTGCCACGCTCGGTGCCCGTCTCGCTCGCGGGCAGCAGACCCTTGCCGCCCGGGAACGCGAGGAACACGCCGTAGGGCTCGATGCGATCCACCTTGCCCATGACGACCTGGCCCACCTTGGGACGGGCCGCGGCGGGCTGCGCCGGAGCGGCCGCCTGCGTGGCGGGCGCCGGACGCTCCTCGGGAGGACGCTGCGCCTCTTCCTCGGAGATGCGGCGCAGGCCGATGCGCTTCTCCTGCGTGTCGATCTTCTCCACCGACACCCAGATGGTCTCCCCTTCCTTCACCACGTCGCGCGGGTGCGCGATGCGGCGGTCGCTGAGCGCGGAGATGTGGACCAGACCGTCCACGCCCGGGCGCAGCTCCACGAAGGCGCCGAACTGCTGCAGGCGGACGACCTTGCCCTGGAGGCGGTCGCCTTCCTTGATTTCGGACAGCGCCTTCTGGAACGGATCCTCCTGGCGCGAGCGCATGGACAGCGTGATGCGCTCCTTCTGCTTGGACTTGTCCGGCGAGTTGGGCTGGCCGGCCTCCATCCGGAGGATCTCGACCTCGACCTCGTCACCGACCTTCACCACGTCGCTCGGGTGACCGACGCGGGTGTACGAAAGCTCGGAGACGGGGATCATGCCCTCCACGCCGCCCAGGTCCACGAACACGCCGAAGTCGCGCACACCGGTGACCTTGCCCTTGACGATCTTGCCCTGGGCCAGGTTCTTGCGCGTCTCCGCGGCGAGCTGGCGCTGCTCGTCCTCCAACAGCGCGCGGCGCGACAGCACCACGTTGCGCTCGCGGACCTCGCTCACGCGGAACTGGAGCTTCTCACCGATGAACTGGTCCGGCTTCTCCACGTAGCGCAGGTCCAGCTGGCTGATGGGGCAGAAGGCGCGGATGTCACCGATGGCGACCTCCACACCGCCCTTGTTCACGCTCAGCACCAGACCCTCGACAGGCATGCCGGAGGCGCGGGCCTCGGCCAGCAGGGCCAGGTTGGCGCTTCCCTTGGCCAGCGCGCGGCTGAGCAGGATGCCCTTGGCGCCCACCTCCACCACGTGCGCGTCGATGGTGTCCCCCACGCCGAAGCGGAGGATGCCCTCGTCGTCCTTCAGCTCGCGAAGCTCGATCATCGCCTCGCTCTTGGCCGCGCCTTCCACGGACACGAACGCGGTGTCCGCGCCGAGCTGGAAGATGGTGCCACGGACCTTCTCGCCCACGCGCAGGCCCTTGCGGCTGGGGGTGCCACCGTCCTTGGCCTGCGCCTCGAACATCTCGGCGAAGGACTGGGACTCGGGGACCTCCTCATACAGCGCGCTGGTCGGCGCTGGCGTCGGCGTCACCGGGCGCGGCGCGGGGGCCGGCGTCGCGGCGGAGGACTCGGCGGCGGCGGTGG
>JBKGHI010000029.1:0-56014 GCA_046520405.1 Myxococcus sp. 1LA | reverse complement strand
CGCACGCCACCTCCCGACGTCCTCACCGTCGTCCGGCTGTTGCGGTGTGTGCCCGCGTCGGTGGGCGTGCCGGTGCCCGCGTCGGTGGGCGTGCCGGTGCCCGCGTCGGTGGGCGTGCCCGCGTCCGGTGTCTCCGCTCCAGGCTGGGCGGCGTCACCATACGCGCCGATGTGCGCGGGGCTCACCTGGGCGCGTGGCTCACCCGCGCTGTGTCGCACGTACTGCCAGGCCACCGGGTCGCTGCTCGTCTCCGCGGGGAGCGCCACGGCCTGCCCGCGCAGGGGGGAGCCGGGGGACAGGTGGAAGTCCTGGCCGGCGAGGTTGACGAAGCCGGGGTCGGCGCCGGTGAGATTGCCTCCCGTATCCACCACGGAGCCGGTGAGCGTGCCGAAGGTGCTCACATAGCCCGGCTTGTACCAGTTGCCGCCGTGCCGGAGCGTGCCCGCCGCGTCCGTGAGGGACAACGTGTTGCCATTGGCCGCGGCCACCAGCACCACGTTGTTCGTCACGTGCGCCGTCTGGTTCGCGTGGGAGAGCCGCAGCAGCGTGGTGCGGTCCGTGCGGCGGGACACCACGGTGTTGTGGAAGAAATAGAGCGTGCCCCGGTAGTTGGCCGTGGTGCCGGAGTCGCCGCCGAAGTGGACGATTTGCCGGTTGCCCGCGCCCTCGGGCTCCACCAGCACGTTGCCGTAGACGAAGGTCCGCGCGTACGACGGCGCCGAGCGCAGCGTGGCGCTGGAGGAGTCCACCAGGTCGATTTGCCGGTTGCCGCCCTCAATCCAGTTGTACCGGATGAGGCTGCCCGCGGAGCGGTCCTTCAGGTTGTTGCCCAGGCAGCCCGTGCAGAGCGGACCGAAGTGGTTGAACTGGTAGGTGATGCCCAGGGCCTCGGTGTAGGTGTTGTGCTCCAGGATGCTGTCGGGATTGCCATTGCCCAGGATGTGGTTGTTCTCGACGATGACGTTCGAGGCCTGATTGGCGATGAACAGGCCATTGCCGCTGTCTTCGAGCACGCAGCCGCGGATGGTGATGTGCTCGCCCTTCTCGATGAAGATGGCGGCGGCGTTGTCCAGGTAGGTGGAGGCGCCGTTGCGGCCGGTGAATGAGCCACGGGCGCGCCGCAGGTGGAGGTTCTCCACCACCAGGTGGGCGGGCATGGTGTCCGCGGGCTGGTTGGAGCCGCCAATCTTCAGGATGCCGCGCTCCTCACTCCAGAAGTTGAGCTGCGAGCGCGTGGTGGCGTTCTCTCCAACGATGACGGGCAGGTTGCCCTGTGCGTCCTTCACGCCCCGCACGGTGATGGGCGCGGTGGCGGTGCCCCGGCGGCCCAGGACCCACTTCTCCGCGTAGGGCGTGGGCCGCGCGTGGACGAAGACGGTGTCCCCGGGCTCGAGCGATTCCCAGGGCACGTCGCCCAGGCGGGTGTACTGCTGGTCCGGGCCCACGCGGTATTCGGCGGCCTGGGCGGCCAGCGACTGAAGCAGGACGAGGAGTGCGACTCGCGAGAGGTGCATGGCTCGCAGTCTGACGGCTCCCCCCGGGTCAGGTCCACGAGGGCGCGTCCCTCATGGAGGCCTGTGAAGTGCTCCGCGAGTTTTGTAGGCGGAGCGTCCGGCGGGCTCAGGCCGCCGCACGGAGGGTGTCCAGGTCCTCTTGAGCCGCGTGCAGGCAGTCCGCCATGAAGCGCAGGTAGCAGTCCAGGCCCCGCGCGCCGGACGCCGCCAGCCGCGCGCCGTCCTCGGGCTGCTCGCGCAGCCACTCCTCCATCATCCGCTCGTTGAGCGCCGTGTGACCCACGTCCACCGCCGCGTGCTCGACGAGGAAGGTGAGGCGCTCCAACACTTCCTGGCCGAGCACCTTCTTCACGTTGGCGAGGATGCGCGGCACCACGACGACGGCGAGTTCGCCGACTTCGTATTCAATGGCGGCCTGGCCCAGGGGCAGGTCACTCGAAATCGCCTCGTCGTGGACCTGTCGGTATTGGCGCATGGCCTCGGTGGGCGCCTGGGCTACCAGGGCGTCCGCGTCCAGGGCGGGCGCATGGCGCGTGTTCCACCGGCGCGCGAGGGTGCGGGCGTCCTCGATGGTCATCAGGTGGTGGCCCGCTTCGTGACGCGCGTGGGTGACGAGCGTCTGCCCGAGCTTCGTCTTGCCCAGCGCGATGCAGCGCTCACCGGCGCCCCGAATCCAGCCGTCCACCGGCTCGGTCATGTAGGCGCCGCGGGCGGACCACTCGATGAGGAAGCGCTCCAACAGCGCGGGGGCGATGTCGGGCGACAGCAGCGTGCGCACGACGGGTTCGGTCTCCAGGCGCTCGCGCGTCTGCTTCACGTGGGGGCGGTACTGCGAGTTCATCAGGCTCATGACGGCTCCTTTTCGGTGGTGGGGAGCAGGCGGTGGACCGTCTGCTCATGGACGTGTTCGACAAAGGCGGAGGCGAGGGTGGCGGGGATGAGCCACAGGTAGGGGCGCGCCCCCGAGGTGTCGTCCGGGACGCCCGCGGCGTCCGCGTCACCTTCGGCCTCCGCCAGGAAGACGAAGCTGTCGCGCGCCTTCCGGGCGAACCAGTGGCGTGCCGCGTTCAACAAGACGGGGAAGGCGGAGCGGCCCGCTGTGCTGAGCGGAAACAGCCTCACGGAGTCGAGCAACTGAAACGGATTGGCTCCAGGCGGTCCAACCTCCAGCACCGCCAGGGCTTGTGGCCTGCCGTGGCGCCGCGCCACCAGGAGGTGCCGCTCCCGCTCCAGGCCCGCTTCGCGCCAGGGCCGTGCCGCGTCATCCAGGCCCAGCGCATCCGGCCCCAGGTCCAGCGCGTCGACGTAGGCCGCCGGCCGGGTGCGTGCCATGTGGTCCTGGAACAAGGCCCGCTCGGTGGCGTTCGGTGGCTGGAGCTCGAAGCCGGAGACGGGCATGCCGCCCGGAGCGGCACAGGCGACGTCCAGCATCTTCAGGGGAAGCAGCAGCCCCTCGCCGACCGCGTGTCGGGCGAAGCGCAGATGGGTGCGCTGGACGAAGGGCACCGTGGATTCGATATAGGACGCCAGCCACCGGATGCCCGGGTCGCCCTGCGCGTGCGCCACGGCGTGGGCGTAGAGGTCTCGCAGCATCTGCCCCGGCGCGGGCGCGATGCGCGAGCCGCCCTGTCGCCGGGCGAGCTGGTGCACCAGCCATGTGGCGCGATACGGCTTCATCACGGAGAGCGTTGCCTCCACGCCTCGCTCCGAGCGCCACACGGCTTGTTTCAGAAGTCCTGGCAGGTGCGAGGCTCGACGTCCCAGTTCGAGGAAGGGCGCCCGGCGTGACTCGAACCACTCGGCGGACCTGCCCGCCAGGTTGAAGTAGCCGGAGTCGATGAAGAGTTGCCAGAGCTGCTCGGGTTCGTCTCCGGCGTCCCGTGCCCAGACGGAGCGCGCCGCGTCGTGGGCGCCTCCCGCGGTGGATGCGCGGGGCCGTGGCTCGGAAGGTGGATGGACGAAGGCCCATGCGGGTGACGCGCTCAAGGGGATGCTCGCTCGGTGGTGACTTGCTCCTGATACGAAAAGCAGCGCGCGCCCTGGTCGTTCCTTCGTGCGACGTCCGCTGAATCGGGCGGGGTGCCTGGCGCGCCAGCGCGTCTCGGGCGCAAGCGGAATTTTTGTGTTTGGCTTGTTTCGCATGGTTGTGCTTGCGATTGGACGGAGGCGGCCTGCACGCTGCGGCCATGACAACCCTCCGACGAATGCTGTCTCGTGGTTCGCGGTCCCACCCCTGGCTCGTGGTGGCGTGGGTGCTCCTCGCCGTGCCTTTCTCGGGATGTGCTCCTGCTCTTGATGAGGCTCCAGCCGGCGAAGACGCGTTGGCGCAGCGGGAGGACGCGCTTCCTCCCGGTGGGTGGCATGTCCTGATTGCGGGTGGGGCGCGCCCATTCGCAACATCACCCGGCGCTCGGACGGGCTCCTGATTGCCGGCGCGAGCACGGGCACCCGCATCGATGTCTGGACGCGCCGCGACGGTGGTGCGAGCTGTTCTCCGCTATGTGCCCTCCGCCATCCGCGTGGGCAACGGGCCGGTGGGCGTCGCGTTCTGCACCGATGAGGACAAGGCGGGACCGCCTGAACTCTCCAGCACGCCGCCGCACCTGCGGCACTGCCACGTCGGATGCGTCAGCACGACGGTCAACTTCGAGCCCTGGTCCGGGGCGAGCCCCGTATGGACCGCGACGTCGCGCAACTACACGCCCGGGCTCTTCGAGCGGGCGCCCGACGACGTCATCGTGGTGATTGACGCCCTGGGAGACAACCGCGTGCTTCAGCGGTAGCGGCACATTTTGAAGGCTGATACGTTTCCCAACGGGGCGGCCCTGGGTGTGCTTCCTTCTCACTCTAGAGGTAGCGCATCCGCTCTCCGCCCCGTTTTTCCTCCTCCCTGGAGTCACCATGGGCGCCCTCTCGCTCGACCTCACGGGCGATACCGCCGCAGTGCTGCTCCGCGTCACGGGGCTTGTCTTCCTTCCCTCTGGATTGACTCCCAGCGGTGACTCACGGGCGCGGGAGCAGGGCATGGATGCCCTGGAGGCGGACCTCGCGGGGGTGGGCTACACATTGGACGGCGCGCTGCGGAAGGCGCTGCTCGCGCTGCCCACCGAGGTCATGGCGGCTTCCGGCCGCTTCATCTACGACGCCTGCGCGGCGGCCCTGGGGGCCAACCGGCCCTTCGTTCCCTTGTTCCGGAACTTCCCGGAGAGCGTCCCGCACGACACCCAGCAGTTGTACGTGCAGCGGGTGCTGAGTTGGTTGTTCCAGTCGCCCGAGCAGCCGTGCATCCACTGCGGCGCGCAGGGCACGGTGCGCGCGCTGTCACCGTGCGCCCATCTGGTCTGCGAGCGCTGTTTCGACGGGAGCGACTACAGCGCGTGTCCCATCTGTCACCGCAGGCTGTCGCCGTCGGAGCCGTTCCTCACGCCCACGGCGCTCGAGGCGGCCAGGGGCATCCAG
Organism: Myxococcus sp. 1LA; assembly: GCA_046520405.1. Taxonomy (GTDB): domain Bacteria; phylum Myxococcota; class Myxococcia; order Myxococcales; family Myxococcaceae; genus Myxococcus. Next base: position 51,041 of record JBKGHI010000029.1, on the reverse strand, counting down.
GTCCGGACCGCCGGCCGGTTGACGCGGCTGTCACTGGGCGCGGACCTGGAGGCCGCGGCCAGCGATGTGCTGCGGCGCCTGGTGTCCCGAGCCTCGGTGCTGCTCCCGGGCGAAGTGATGTTGCTGAAGCTGTTCGTCGCTTCCTTCGGGGTGCGCATCCTGGACTGGCTCCCGCGGCGCGTTCCCGTGAAGGAGACCCTGGCGCACGTCGTGGGAATCCTGCTTCGGGATGCCCGCACGGCCGGGGATGTGCTGGCCCGCGCCGCGGCACACGTGAAGACGGCCACGGACGTGCTCCGGGTGCTCGTCGCGTGGGCGGGCGGCAACCCTGACCTGTCCGTCAAGGTTCCGCTGAAGAGCCCTCCACGCCAGGTCCGGCGCGCCGTGCTGGGGATGCTGGAAGGCTTCTCCGTGCTGAACCTCACCGAGGACCTCCGGCGCCACCGGGGCCTGTGGAAGGCCCAGGCGAAGCTCCTGCATGTCTTCGAGGAGTGGGAGCGCCACCCCAAGGTCGCGCTCGCGTTCACTGTCCTGCGCGAGACGGTGTTGGTGCCAGAAACACCATTCGGCGCGGCGGTGCTGTCGCTGGCGGACGCGCATCCGAAGGCCTTCGACAGGCTGGAGGTCGAAGGGGGCATCCGCCTCTCCTTCTATTCCTGGAGCTCGCAGGCTGAACGGGCCCTGGACGCGCGTGACATCCACGGCGCGCTGCGACTCCTGCGGCAGCGGCCCGGCGAGCTGCTGCGCCGGTTGGACCATGTGAGCCGCTTGTCCGTGGCGCAGTCGGGCTTCGCCCCGCTCGACCCGGAGTTGCTCGCGGCGCTCGACGCCGCGCTGCCTCGGGCCGCGCCCGGGCTGCTGCTCACCGTCGCGGCGCACCTGCGGCGGCGGCACCAGCCCTTCGCCAGGCGCGTGTTCTTCCCCAAGGGCGAGGCCACGCACGCCTGGGGCATGGAGGACCTTCGTCCGCTGCTCCCCGGTGATGCCATTGGCCAGTTGGTGGCGCCGCTGGAGCGCGAGCTGCTGCGCCGGGCGGAAGCCCTGCCGTCCTTCCCTCAAGCGGTGCTCGATGAGTCCCTGGCGGACCTGCTGGTGCCGCTGTCGGAGAAGACGGCCTCCCGGGCGCTGGTGTCGGTTCCGCGTGGAAGCCTGCTGCCGCTGCCGGAAGGGAAGACCTTGCGCTTCTTCGTCCACTGGACGGAGCCCGAGGGCGTGCGGGTGGACCTGGACCTGTCGGTGGCCTTCTACGACAAGGACTGGTGGTTGGTGGACCTGTGTGACTTCACGAACCTGCGCCTGGCGGACGACGCCGCGGTGCATTCGGGGGACGTCACCTCCGGGCCGCTGCCGCAGGGCGGCGCCGAGTTCCTGGATGTCCATGCGCCGCGGCTGCTGGCGCAGGGCGTGCGCTACGCCGTCCCGGTGGTGTTCTCCTTCAACAGCGTCTCGTTCGACCGCATGGAGGACGCCTTCGCGGGCTTCATGGTCCGGGACGGGGCGGACGGGCCCCATTTCGACGCGCGCGCCGTGGAGCAGCGCTTCGACCTGCAGGGGAAGGCGAAGATATCGGTGCCGCTCGTCATCGACCTCGAGCAGAAGCAGCTCCGCTGGGTGGACGTGAAGGTCCCTCCCGAGGATGGCTTCCAGAGCGTCCGCCGCTCGCGTGGCGAGCTCGCGCACCTGGGCAAGGACACCCTGGCCTACTTCGGCACCGGCGCCCGCCCCACGCTCTGGGAGCTGGCTTGCCTCCATGCCGCCGCGCGCAGCCGCACGGTGCGGGTCCGGAGGCGGGATGGCACCGTGTCCGTCCTGAAGCGTGGCGCCGAGGAGGACACCGCCGCCTTCCTGCGCCGGCTGCGTGGCCTTGACGCGGATGCCACCACCCACCGCTTCACGCCCGGCACGGCGCCCGCGTTCTTCGCGGGGCAGGAGGACATGCCCGCGCTCCCGGCCGGCAGTGAAGGCTATGCGCTGCGCTTCCGCCATACCTCCGCGCAGGAGGTCACCCGCCTGGCCGCGGGCGACCTGGTGGCGGCGTTGAAGGCCTCGCGCGACGCAGGGCGCTCTTCATGAAAGTTTGAATGGGGAGTGGATGCTTGTGATTGGGCGCCGGCCTTCTCGGGGTGTCCGGCTCCCATGTTCACGAAAATCCTGACATATCAGCGCCCAGCCTGAGTGTTTCAGGTGTGCTTTGGGAGGTTGTGATGGCGTTGAATGTCTTCAGGAAAAGCGCATCCCTGCTCATCGGTTCTGTTTCACTCTTCGCCCTGGTGTCCTGCGGGCCGCCGGTGGACGCGGAGCTCACGGCGGCGGAGGAGGTCGGCGCGGCGCGCGAGGCGCTGTCGACCATCAGTCACCGGAGCAGCTCCACGGCCGGCGCGACGAGCACCACGTCCCTCACGCTGAGCAAGCCCGCGGGCGTCGTGACGGGAGACGTGCTGCTCGCGCGGCTCATCAACCGGAATCAGGTGGAGGCGACGGTGACGGCGCCAGCGGGCTGGACGTTCCTCCGCTCCGACCAGAGCGCGTCACAGCTCAAGGCCTGGGTCTTCTACAAGGTCGCGGGTGGCTCCGAGCCGGCCAGCTACACGTTCGCTATCACGCCTCCGGGCGGTGTCACGAACAACGTGGCGGGGAGCATCTCCGCGTTCTCCGGGGTGAACACGGCCAACCCCATTGACGCGCACAGCGGTCAGAAGAACGGCCTCATGCCGAACTTCGATACGCCCCCCATCACCACCAGCTCGGCGCAGGGGCGGGCGGTGTGGTTCGGCTCGCAAATCTGGACGGGCTCGGCATGCCCCGCGAGCCCCATTGTTCCGCCCTCGGGCTTCACGGAGGCGTTCGACACGTGCCTCGTCTCCCAGAACACGGGGCTCGTGTACAACATGGCCCACAAGGAGCTGGGCGCCGCGGGGCCGCATCCCGCGTTCAACGGCAGCTCGCCCTATCCCAACACCAACGTCGCGCAGGTCGTCGCGCTGCGGGCCGCGGGGACGCCGGCGTGCTCCGTGGGAGACACCTTCGCCACCACCTACACCACGGTGGGGACGGTGGCGTCCCCGGACGTCATCGAGCCGTCGGGCATCGCCGCCAGCCGAGTCACCCCGGGCGTGCTGTACGTGCACAACGAGGACACCACCACGGTGGTGGCCATCAGCACGACCAACGCGGGCACGCTGGGCACCTTCAACGTGGCCAACGTGACGCCGGCGGATTGGGAGGACGTCGCAACGGGGCCGTGCCCGGCGGGCTCCTGCATCTTCATGGGCGACATCGGCCGCGCCAGCGCGAACTTCCCCGTGCCGCCGAACCAGTTCGCCGTCTATCGCATCCCCGAGCCGAACATCGGCGCGGGTCAGACGAGCGGCGCGCTCACGGCGGAGGCCTTCCCTTTCGTGTACCCGGACGGTGGCAAGGACGCCGAGTCCATCATGGTGCACCCGGTGACGGGAGACATCTACGTCATCACCAAGTCGAGCGTCGGGCTGAGCAAGGTCTACAAGTTCCCTCAGCCGCTGCCCGCGCCGGGGACGATGTCCACGCTGCTCTTCGTGGCGGACCTCCAGCTGCCCACCTCGGATGACGCCAACGTCGCCCGCGCCACCTCGGCGACCATCCACCCGTGCGCCAACCGCTTCCTGCTGCGCACCTATCGCAAGGTCTACGAGTTCCGCGCGGCACAGGGCGCGGCCTTCGAGACGGCCTTCTCCGCCACGCCCGTGTCGCTGACGGACACCGTGGAAGGGCAGGGCGAGGCCATCGAGTACCAGTCGGATGGCGCGGGGTACTTCACGATGAGCGAGAGCCCGGTGCCTACCCGCCTGAAGCGCGTCGCCCGGCAGTAGTCCACGGGGCCGCGCGAGTGGGCGCCCCGGTGCTGGGGGCCTACCGCCCGGGTGTGCCCTCCGGGTGTACTTTCGCGAGGAAGACGGAAAATGCGATAGTCCTGAAGGCAACCAATGCCTTCAGGGGAGCGACTGACATGCCTTTGTACTACGTGCAGAACTTCACCTACGACGGTCCCGGCAGCTCGAAGATGTATGGCGCCATGGGGGCCCACAACCACGACCAGTCCAACCAGTTCACCAAGGACTGTATTGCCTACCTGCAGGCCATCGGCTGCGTGAATGTGAAGGAGACGGGGAGCTTCGCGAGCAACCAGGCCGAGCCGCTCCAGGGCAAGGAGATGCGCTGGGACGTACTTCAGAGCAAATGGGTGAAAGCCTAGTCGTGCTCAGGGGCGTGCCTCGCTCTCAGGGCTGAGGCACGCCGTGGCGCCCGGGGGGGGCTCGCTCAGGGCTCATCCTCGGCGTGCGTGAGCGCCTTTCCTCCCTTGGGGGCGGTGAACCGGGCTTCCTCCCGTGTGAAGCGGGACTTTCTGATGGACGAGAAGTCGCCCTTCGTCCGGGAGAAGTCGAGGTCCATGACCACCTCGCCTCCCTTCACGAAGACGAGCAGGCACTCCATTTCAGGGACGTCGCGTGCGCCGGACCAGTCGATGCCGAGCCACTTCCGGACCTCCTCCGCGCCCACGTAAGGTGTGAAGACGTGGAAGGTGTCCCAGTCGAAGTCCGTCACCTCCGACAGCAGGAAGTCGCCCCCCGTCGCCGAGGCGGCCTGGATGCGCTGCTCCAGCTTCGTGGCGAGCGCCGCGCGTTCCTTGCCCCTGTTGCATCCGCTCATCGCCACCCCGCAAGCGAGCCACATCGTCACCGCAATCACTGACGTGCCTGTCCATCTTCCGTGTCCGCGCATGCGCGACACTCTAGCGGTTTGTCTGGCTAGAAACCCCGGAGCAGGGGCCGGCCGTGAGACAGGCCGGGCCAGGGAATGGCCATGGCGACGAACAGCATGGCCAACAGGAGCCCCACGGCCCAGGTGCGGTGCCGGGTCCGGGAAGGGGCCTCCCGCCGCGTCATCGCGGAGGAGGCGTGCGCCGCCGTCAGGGCCAGGAGCATCAGCAGCGGATGCTCCAGTCCGAAGAAGCGCAGGTGGCCCACGGACATGCTCATCTTCAGCGCATCCAGGCTCCGGGGCGTGATGGGGCTGAGCGCGAAGTAGAGCGTCATCCCCAGCAGCATCTGGAGGTCGAAGGCGGAGACGAAGGCGAGCTGGAGTCCGCGGTCGCCCGGCGTCCACGCCTTGCCGCGCGCCCACCCCAGCAGCGCCTTCACCAGCGCGAGCACGCCCACCACCACCACCGCCCAGCGCAGCCAGGAGTGGAGGAGCAACACCACCGAATAGAGCATGGCGCCTACCCTTCCTTCTTCGCGGGCATCGCTTCAATCCAGCGCTGGATGAGCGCCCGGCCTTGTTCGTCCACCACGCGGCTGCCCAGCGGCGGCATCTGGAGGGCGTCCCCGCGCTGGCTCATGCGGTGGAGCAGCGAGCTGCGTTTGACGTCGCCCGGGGCGACGCGCTGCGACGTTTCTCCAAACAGGCCCCCCGTCTGGATGAAGGCCTTCACATTCACCGACGTGCGCCAGGTGTCCGTCGCCTGCACGGTGCCGAGCTCGTCCGCTTCCAGGCGCAGGTGCAGGCCGGAGCCGCTGCCCAGCGCCATGCGATTGTCGCTGTGGCACGACACGCCGCAGTTCATGTGCAGGTAGCCCAGCGCGGCCTGCTCCACCGGCGTGCCGGGAATCCGGGGCGCCTTCTGGGGCGGGTGGCTCAGGCGCCCCTCCTCCACCAGCTTCGCCAGCGTGAGGCCGCGGGCGTCGTCATGCGCCAGCGCGATGGCCTCGAAGCCCAGCACCTCGTCGCCGCGCCCCTTGTGGCAGGACTGGCAATCCAGCTGGCTGGGGATGTCGAAGCCGTCCGTGCCGGGGACGTTCTTCTCGCCGTCGGTCAACTCGAGCGCCGTCTTGCCGTCGTCGCTCCAACGGTAGGTGGTGCGCAGCCAGCCTCCCTTGGGGCGTTTCCAGAGGAAGCGCGTCTCGATGCGCCGCCCCTTCCAACTGAACTCCTTCCAGAGCTTCGTGCCCACGGGGAAGCGCCACTCGTCGCTCTTGGACGTGTCCACCTGCGTGCCGGGCGGCAGGTAGATGAAGCGCGCCTTGTCCAGCCCGTCGCTCCAGAGCTGGAGGCCGGGCTCGTAGGGGCGGACCTCGGGCGGAAGCGCCTTGGTGGCCCACCCCGTGCCGCCTTCGCCGTAGAGGCCCGTGCAGGCCAGGTGCTGAAGCGCCTGGCACTGGATGCCACCGTTGGCTTCCTTCCAGCCCGCGTCAGTGGGCGTCTTGGTGCACCCTCCGGCGGACAACGTGATGCTGAGCAGCAGCGCACTCCAGCGTGGCGCGGACATCGGACCTCCTGACACCTTCCACCCTACAGCCATGGCCGCCGCGCTTCGTGCGTCTTGCTGACGCACCCCGCGGCGCTCACTTCGGGACGGGATACTTGGCCAGCTTGCGTTGCAGGCTCCGCCGCTGGATGCGCAGCAGGCGGGCGGCCTGGGAGATGTTGCCCCCACAGTCGGCGAGCACCCGCTGGATGTGCTCCCACTCCGCGCGCGCCAGGGAGGGCACCTCGTGGGTGAGCGCGGCCTCCTGTCCGGAGGGGAGGGTGGCGCCGGCGAAGGCGAGCAGGATGTCGTCCACGTCCGCGGGCTTGGCCAGGTAATGCGTGGCGCCTCGCCGCACGGCCTCCACCGCCGTCGCGATGCTGCCGTAGCCCGTCAGCACCACGATGGTGGTGTTCGCATCCAGCGCCTTCAGCTCGCGCACCAGCTCCAGGCCGGAGCCGTCCGGCAGGCGCAGGTCGACGACGGCGTAGCCCGGGCGCAGCGCCCGCGCCGCGTCGAGCGCCGCCTGTGCGCTGGCGGCTCCCTGGGCCTGGAAGCCATGCCGCACGAAGGCGCGCACCAGCCGCTCGCGGAAGCGCTCGTCGTCGTCGATGACGAGCACCGTGGGCTCCGTGGGCGCGGTTTCAGCCGGTGACATGGGACGGTTCCCTCCGCAGGGGCAGCTCCAGCGTCACGCGTGTTCCCTGGCCCTCCTCGGAGCTCAACTCCAGGCGGCCGCCGCACAGCTCGGCGTACGTCTGCGTGAGGAACAGCCCCAGGCCCATGCCCTGGCCCGCGGGCTTGGTGGTGAAGAAGGGTTCGCCCAGCCGGGGCAGCAGTTCGCGGGGGATGCCGGTGCCCCGGTCCTCCACGACGAAGCGCAGCCGGTCCGCCGCGCGGTGCGCGGACACCACGACCTGGGCCTGGGTGGCCTCGCTGGCATGCAGCCCGTTGCGCACCAGGTTCGTGAGGACTTGCACCAGGCCTCGCACGGGACACCAGAAGGGCTGGTCCGGGCCGGGCTCGAGCCGGAGGCGGGCCTGGTCCGCGGCGCCCAGTCGTTCCTGGAGGCGCGCGAGCACGTCGCTCGGCGTCGTCTGTTCAGGCACCTCGCCCAGCGTCTGTCCGGCGCGGGCGCTCATGCGCTCCAGGATGTCCCGGCAGCGCTCCACCTCGTCCCGGATGAGGCGCGCGTCCTCCAGGGCCTCTTGCGGCGCCTCCAGGATGAGCGTGTCCAGCTCATTGGCCGCGATGGCGATGGTGCCCAGAGGCGTGCTCAGCTCGTGCGCCGCGCCGGCCGCCAGCGTGGACAGGGACGCCAGCTTCTCCGCGCGCGCCGCCAGCCGTTGCGTCCGCGCCAGCGCGGCTTGTCTGTTCCTCAGCGCGGCGGCCACACGGGCGACGACGAAGGCGATGATGAGCGCGGTGAGCGTGAAGGCGACCCACATGCCCACGACGTGGAGCGAGTCCATGCCATGCGCGCCCGGCGGATGCACCGCGTCCGGTAGCGGAACGTGGAAGGCGAAGAGGCTGGTGGCGCCCAGCACCGACAGCATCGCGATGAGCGCCGTCCAGTGAGGCCCCAGCACGATGGCCGCCAGCGTCACGTGGACGAGGTACAGCATGCTGAAAGGGTTGGCGGGGCCGCCGGACAGCGCGAGCAGTCCGGTGAGCAGCACGGTGTCGAACGCGAGCACGGCGCCCAGCAGGCCGGGGCGGACCTCGGGGGCGCGGCGAAGCCAGAGCGCCAGCAACAGGTTGGACACCGCCGTCAGGGCCACCAGGGCCAGGAGCGGCGCCACGGGGAGCTCCAGCTCCAGCCCCCGCACGGCGACACCCACCGTCAGCGCCTGTCCGGCGACAGCGTGCCAGCGCAGGCGGACCAGCCACCCGAGCGCGATGTCACTGGAGGACAGCCGCGCCACCATGTCTCGGCGTGCGCTGGAAGGCGGAGCGCGGCGTGCGCGAGGTCGAGGCCAGGGCGTCGGGGGGCGGCGCACCTGCGTGGGTCGGCGCGGTGGACACCTGGGCGTCATACCCCGGCGGTGGCGGTGGGATGTGCGTCAAGTTGACGCATGACCCTGCCGGGCCGGTGTCCGGTCGTGCCCCTGGAGCGCGCCGCGCAGCCGGGAGATGTCCCGCGCGGGCGGCGCGCCGAACAGGCGGCTGTACTCCCGGTTGAACTGCGATGGGCTCTCATAACCCACGGAGTGTCCCGCCGAGGCCGCGTCCAGCGCCTGCCCCAGCATCAACCGCCGCGCCTCCTGGAGCCGCAGGTGCTTCTGGTACTGGAGCGGGCTCATGGCGGTGAGGCTCTTGAAGTGGTGGTGGAGCGCGGACGTGCTCATGTGCGCCACGCGCGCGAGCTTCTCGATGCGCAGCGGCTCCGTGTAGTGGTGCTTCAGCCAGGTGATGGCCCGGTTGACGGAGTCCAGCCGCTCTCCGGCCAGGGCGATGTGGCGCAGGCGCGCGCCGTGGTCGCTCGACAGCAGCCGGTACAACATCTCCCGGATGAAGAGCGGCGCCAGGAAGGCGATGTCCCGGGGCGTGTCCAGGAGCCGCACCAGCCGCGTGGCCGCATCCAGCAGGGAGGGTTCGGCCGGGCTCAACGACATGCCCGGTCCATGCGGCTTGGGGCCGGAGGGTTCCAGCGCGGCCTCCAACATCACGTCGCTCAGTTGCCCCGGGTCCAGGTCCACGCGCAGGCACAGGTACGGCGACGCCGGCGTGGCCTCGATGACCTGCCCCGTGACGGGAAGGTCCACTGATACGACGAGGCATTGCTCCGGGCCGTAGACGAAGAGCTCGTCCGCGAGCATGACCTGTTTGCGGCCCTGCGCGACGATGCACAGCGCAGGTTCGTGCAAGGCATGCAAGGGCTCGCTCGGCCGGGCGGCGCGAATCAGGAACACGCGCGGGATGGCCGTCGGGTGGATGCCATCCGAGGGCGTGTGCCTCTCCATCAGGTGCGCCAGCTCGGCCGGAGGGTTGGGGGAGGGAAGGGCCATCATCGTAGTGAGCAGCGTATGCGGCCCGTGTCGCCGGGGCAGGGGGATTCACCCACCCGTGCAGGATTGGGCAAGAACCCGACAGCATCGGCATACCGCTTGGGCGGCGCCAGGGCGCAGATTGCGGTCATCCAACCCGCAGTCATGAGGCGCATCCACATGTCTGGAATTGAAGGAAAGGTCATTGCCATCACCGGGGCGAGCAGCGGAATCGGGGAGGCGACCGCTCGCCTGCTCGCGAAGCGCGGGGCGCGCGTCGTGCTGGGAGCGCGGCGGACGGAGCGGCTCGAAACCCTGGTGGCCGGCATCCGCGCGGAGGGTGGCTCCGCGCGCTACCGGAAGCTGGACGTCACGAAGCGGGACGACATGGAGTCCTTCATGGGCTTCGCCCGCGCCGAGCACGGCCGCATCGACGTCATCATCAACAACGCCGGAGTCATGCCGCTGTCCAATCTGGAGGAGCTGAAGGTCGATGAGTGGGACCGGATGATTGACGTCAACATCCGCGGCGTCCTGCACGGCATCGCCGCGGGGCTGCCCATCATGAAGGCGCAGCGCTCCGGCCAGTTCGTCAACGTCTCCTCCATTGGTGGCCACCTGGTGGTGCCCACGGCCGCCGTGTATTGCGCGACCAAGTACGCCGTCATCGCCATCTCCGAGGGTCTGCGCCAGGAGGTCGGTGGTGACATCAGGGTCACCGTCATTTCACCGGGCGTGACGACCTCCGAGCTGGCCGACACCATCTCCGACCCGGGGGCGCGCGAGGCCATGCGTGAGTACCGGAAGGTGGCGATTCCGCCAGAGGCCATTGCCCGGAGCATCGCCTTCGCCGTCGAGCAGCCTGACGACGTGGACGTGAATGAAATCATCGTCCGTCCCACGGCCCAGCTCTGACGGAGCGTGACACCGCGGGACGGGGCCTCGCGCGGCTCCGTCCCGCTGTGCGCGATATGCCGAGCCAGCGCGCGTTCCATGTCTGAGTGCCTGCCTTGACATCCTCGCGTGGCCAGGGTTCATATGGTCATGTCTCGATATTGAGAGTGATTCTCAGTAGCGCTTTGTTCCGAGGAGAACATGGCGGTTTCGACCCTGCTCATCGTGCTGGGCATCGCTGTGCTCCTGTCTGTAACGGCCCGCGCTCCCCAGAGCGTCCTGACGCGTCACCGTGGTTGGTCGCGCGGCGTGGGCGCCGTGGCGTGTGTGGCGGGCGTGGCCGTGGGCGTGAAGGCGCAGGGGCCGGGCGTGGGGCTGACGACGGCCACCGTGGTGGTGATGTTGGCCACGCCGGTGCTGGCGATGTGTGGGCCGCTGTGGCCGCGCGCCACGCGGTGGGCGGTGCCGCTCAGCGCGGTGGGACTGGTGCTGGCCTGGGTGGGGACGCGCTGATGGCCCAGAAGCATGAACATGGCGCCGCCCGCATCAGCGCCGCGCTGACGGTGGCGCCCGCGGCCGCGGTGCTGGCGACGCTGGCGCTGGTGGCGGTGCTGCCCGCTTCCATGGACGTCCGGTACCTGCTCGCCTACCTCGTCGCGCTGCCGGGCATGGCCGCCGCGGCGTGTCTGGCGCTGCTGGCCCGGAGTGGCGCGAGGGCCTGGGCGGGCTCGGCGGTGGTGGCGGTGGTGTCGTCGGTCATCCTGGTGCTCACGTGAAGCTGTCTCCCCGGTCGTACACCATCCTCTGGGACGCTCACGCCTGGGCCGGCGTGCTGTCGTCTTTGATCCTCTTCGTGCTCTTCTTCCTGGGCTCCTTCGCGCTCTTCGCGGAGGAGTTGGCGCCGTGGCAGGAGCCCACGTTCCGGCGCCCCATCGCGGTGCCGGAGGCGCAGGCCGTCCAGCTCGCCCAGAAGTTGGCGGAGGCGGAGACGGCGGCGAAGCCGCTCTGGTTCGGCATCTCGCTGCCCACCGCCGAGGAGCCCTGGATGCGGCTGTGGCGCATGTCGCCCGAAGGCGCCATCCACTCGACCTGGTTGGACCCGGTGTCCGGCCAGCAGCTCGGCGAGCGCAGCGACCTGGGCGAGTTCCTCAACGCGATGCACTTCCTGGAGCCGCTGCCCTTCGGCAAGCACCTGGCGGGCATCGCGTCCGGCGTGCTGCTGCTGCTCGTCGTCACCGGCGTGCTCATCCAACTGGGGCGGCTGGTGCGGGAGCTGGTGCAGTTCCGTCCGGAGACGTCGCGCCGGACGCTCTGGTCGGACGCGCACAAGGTGGTGAGCGTCATCAGCTCGCCCTTCCTCTTCGTCTTCGCCCTCACCGGTGGAATCCTCTGCCTGTCGGACTGGTACGCGCCCGCCGTGGTGTCCTCCGCGCTGGACGGTGACGCGAAGGCGATTGAGGTGGCCGTGGACTGGCCCACGCCGCCCGCGCCCTCCGGACAGCCGGGTGGCCCTCCCGACCTGGCCCAGGCCCTGGCGTTGGCCAAGGCGCGCTTCCCCCAGTCGGAGCACCGCTGGTTCTTCTTCGACCACCTGGGGGACGCGAACGGCACGGTCCATCTTCCGGGCGAGATGGAGGGCTCGCTGCACGCCTTCACGCACCTGCGGGTGGCACGCGACGGTGAGGTCCTCTGGGAGCGCGAGACGGGCGGCGGCACGCTCTACACGCAGGTGATGGACCCGCTGTACGGGCTGCACTTCGCGACCTGGGCCGGCTTCCCCGCGAAGGTGCTCTACGCGCTGCTCTCCTGGCTGATGGCCTTCGGCATCCTCGCGGGCAACCTGCTCTGGCTGGAGCGGCGGCGCCTTCAGGGAGAGAGCCGCTTCGACACAGTGCTCGCGAAGCTGACGTCGGGCGTGTGCGCGGGGCTCCCGGTGGCGGTGGCGGTGCTCTTCCTGGCGAACCAACTGGTGCCCGGGGAGATGGCGAACCGGCCGCGCTGGGAGCACACCGCCTTCTTCGTTGCCTGGGCGCTGGGCGTGGGCTTCGCGTGGGTGGGCGGCCCGCCCGCCGTGTCCGCGCGCCGCCTGCTCATCCTCGCCAGCGCGGGGCACTTCGCCGTGCCTTTCGTCGACGCGGTCCGGATGCACCGGCTGCCCTTCGCCTCGGGCTCCGGGTTCGTGTTCGCGACCGAGCTGGGCCTCTTCCTGCTCGCGGCGCTGCTGGCCGGCGCGGCCCACGCCATTTCCCGACTTCAGAAGAAGGCCCCGTCAGCGATGCCGGCCGCGGTGCCTGCCTGAAACCACGCATCACCCCACCTTGGAGAACCCCATGCACAAGCGCAGCCGTCTGGCGACTGCATCCACCACGTCCCTCCTCCTGCTCGCGGCCTCGCTGACCGCGTGTGACTCGTCGGACCCGGAGCCCACTCCGACCCCGGATGAGACGGAGACCGGGCCGGTGTACAGCCTGGCCACGTCCATCTTCGGGCAGTCCGGTTCGGCCACGTACGTGAGCGTGTTCAACTCGCTCGACGTGACCCGCATCGACCTCGAGCAGGCGAGCGAGCACTCTGGCTTCGCGACGATTGGCGCGGTGGATGGGAAGCTCTTCGTCGGCGCGGGCGAGGCGCCCGAGCTCACCCGCTTCACCGTGTTCGACAGCGGGCGCTTCCAGGAGTCGGGGCGCATCAGCTTCGCCAACTATGGCCTGGCGACGGCGCCGCTGTACCACAACCACTTCGTGGACGGGACGTCGGCGTACATGCAGTTGGAGGAGTCCCGGCGCATCGTGTGGAACCCGGAGGCGATGACCATCTCCGGCCCCGTGGAGTCGCCGGGGCTGGCGACGGAGCGCGACGGTCTGGTGGTGAAGGCCAGCTTCGACCGCGGCGTGGCGGCGCATGGTGGCTATTCGTTCCAGCCCTTCTACTGGACGGACTCCAACTACTACCGCTTCTCCTCCAGCTCGCAGATTGCCGTCTACTCGCACGCGGATGACAGCCTGGTGGAGCTGCTGGACGCGCCGTGCCCGGGCCTGGACGTGGCCACCAAGGACGAGAACGGCAACATCTACTTCAGCAACTGGGTGTTCAGCGCGGGCGCGCCCGTGGTGGACGACACCGCCCCGGAGACCTGCGCGGTGCGCATCAACGCGGGCACGCGCGCCATTGACGCGGACTGGACGCGCTCGCTGGCGTCCATGGTGGGCGGGCGCCAGACGGCCGCGTTCCGGTACTTGGGGAACAACCTGGGCGTGGTGGCGGCTTTCCACGACGACAGCCCGTCGCTGAGCGAGACGCCGACGGCGTCCGACGTCACCAACGGCATGCACTGGAAGCTGTGGCAGGTGAACGTGGAGACGGGCGAGGGCGCGCCCATCGAAGGCCTGGATTGGATTGCCGGCGGCTACTACGCCTTCACCATCGAGGGGCGGACCTTCCTGCTGCTGCCCACCGCGGACTACGCGTCCACGTCCGTGTGGGAGCTGAACAGCAACGGCACCGCGGTGAAGCGCTTCGAGACGCTGGGCTGGGCCTACCAGTTCGTGAAGGTGCGCTGAGCAGGCCGCGCCCGGTGCCGCCCGCGTGTTGGACGCGGGCGGCGCCGTGCTTCAGTGCTCCACGGTGGCCTTGAGCCAGCCCGAGCGGCCGGGCCGCTGGGCGCCGAAGAAGTCGAACAGCCTGGCGTCGGTGAGGTTGTCCAGCTCGGTGCTGAGCCCCAGCGAGAAGCCGTTGAGACGGACCTTGTAGCCAACGCCCGCGGCCTGGGCGAACTGGCTGTCGATGGTGTCCTTCGTGCCCACCGCGCCCAGGCCCCCCCAGTTGCGGAAGAAGCCGTGGACGTAGCGCGCGGTCCAGAAGGGGGACAGCTCGTCCTCCGCGGTGGCCACGCCCCGCCATGACAGGCGCGCGGTGGCGTTGAAGAAGAACCAGGGCCGGTTGGGCAGCCGCTGTCCCTCGAAGGCGCCGAAGGTGCCCTGGTTCGAACTGTTGCGGATGTCCTGGAAGGTGGCGTTGGTGTCCACGTGCAGCCAGCCGCCAGGGGCGCTCCAGCCCGCAGCGCCCTCTACGCCCAGCGCCCGCGCCCCGTAGACGTTCTGGTACGTCCAGTCGCGCTCCCTGCCGGCGAGCATGATGAGGTCCTGCGCGAGCCGGGCGAAGCCGTTCAGCTCCCCTCGGAACATGCCCAGCCGGGTGCGCAGCGGCGCGGTGGCCAGGCCCGCATTGACGTTGTGGCTGGTCTCCGGCGCCAGGTCGAGGTTCTCCCGGATGAGGACGCCGTTGCCGAACAGCTCGTCCATGCGTGGCAGCCGCGTGGCGCGCTCATAGCTGACCTTGACGTAGAGGGGCTCGGCCACGCGCAGCCGCATGGCCGCGCCGCCGCCCAACTGGTGCAGGTTGCGGTCCTTGCTCAGCCACGCGCCGGTGGGCTGGAGCTGCTGTGCCCGGGCCCCGTAGAGGTAGTCCTTGGCGAAGACAATCAGCTCCAGCGCGTCGTTGAAGGCGTTGAGCTGGTACTCCAATCCGGTGACGGCCGTGAGGATGTCCCGGTCCGCGGAGAGCGGGTCCGCGTCACTGGGGCTGGCGAGCCGGCGCTCCTCACCGGTGCGGCGGGTGACGGTGGGGGCGAAGGAGAGCCGAAGCGTCTGCGTGGGCGTGAGCGCCCAGCTCGCATTGGCGCGGGCGTAGAGGGAGCGCTGCCAGAGCGTCTGGTCGGTGGCGTCACCGCCCAGCTCGCCCGGCTGGGTCCGCTCGCGCACGCGGTTGCCGAACCAGTCGTAGACCCACTGGGACGTGTCCTGGAAGTCGGTGGCCTGATGCGCGTAGCCGGCCAGCGCGTCGAAGCGGACAGCGTCGGTGAAGGCCTTCTCGTAAAGGAGCTGGGTGCCGACCGAGGTGGCGCCGTAGCGGGCCTCGCCGAAGGGGCCGCCGCTCATCACCAGGTTGTGCTGGAGGTCCTTGTCGTAGCCGGAGCCGAAGACGCGCAGGGCGACGCGGTCCGCCCAGCCGGCCTGTTCGAAGCCCGCTTCAACGCCGCCGCCCAGCGCCTGGAAGCCGTCATGGAAGCGGTTGACGGTGACGTCGCGAACCTGCCCGCTGTCGTTGGCGTCCTCCACGTCCACCCGGTAGTCATTGCGCGTGGTGTCCGCGAAGAGGTGGGCCCGGGTGTAGAAGCCGTTCGCGGCGGGCCGGTAGCCTCCACCCAACGTCAGCCGGTACGTCCCGAAGGCGCCGCCCTGGAGCGACACGGCGCCATGGGCCCCCTGCTGGAGCGGCGCGGTGGTGAGGTTGACGGCGCCGCCCAGCGCGTCGGCGCCGAAGCGCGAGGGCACCACGCCCCGGTAGATTTGAATCGAGTCGACCAGGTTCACCGGCACGTTGGCGAAGCCGAAGGGGTAGCCGGAGAGGTCCAGCGGCACGCCGTCCAGGAAGAAGCGAATCTGGTCGTCGGTGAGGCCGTTCAGCGAGAAGCGGATGGTGCTGCCCAGGCCGCCGCTGCGGCGCACCTCCACGCCCTCCTGCGCCGCCAGCACCTGCCCCATGTCCACCGAGCGGGCCTGCGCGCGGGTGGTGCTCACCACGCGCACGGCCTCCGCGGACTGGCGCCTGCGCTCCGCCTCCGAGCGGCCGGACACCGTGGTCTCCATCGTCTTCTCTTCCGGAGGCGGTGGCTCGGCAGGGGCCTCGGCCCGCACGGGCGGTGGTTCGGGAGCGGGCTCCTCGGCCTCCGGCGCTGACGGCGCGGGCGCCGTGGCCGGATCCAACCGGAAGGAGTGGAGCAGCTCAATCTGGCAGGCGACCGGCTCCCCGCCGACGCGCGCGGGCTCGAAGCGGAAGGAGAGGCTGGCGGTGCGAATCGCCTCGTCGAAGGCCTCGCCCGCGGAGCGCACCACCTCCGACTCCGTCACCATGCCGTGCTCGTCGATGGTGAGGCGCAGGACGACGTCCGCTTCGCGCCCCGCGGCCAGCTCCACCGCCGGATAGGGCACGGCGACGCTGTCGACGCGGCTGGGCGGCTGGACTTGTGAAGGCGCGGTTTCGGAAGCAGCGGGCGCCGCCACGGGTGCCGGCTCCGCGGGAGACGCCGAGAGCAGCAGGGCGAGCGAGGTGAATGCCGAGAACATCCGCAATCCAGTTTTTGGTTTTGCGTCGCAGTCTCAACTTTGACGCGAGCCGCTTATCGAGGATTGCGACAGGCCGGTCAAGGCAGGGCGCCCGGAGCGTGACTGCGAGTGTGGCTCGCTCGGAGGCGTCGTGTTCATGACGGAACGTGGGCCTGGGTCTTGATTGACAGCATGTCTTACGCTTCGGTAATCGTGAAAAAGCTGTATGCAGGGAAAGGTTCGAAGTCGAGGAGTGCTGTCATGAAGCTGGGAACTGGAAGGCTGCTCTGCGCCATCGCCACGGTGTTGACGGTGTCGAGCGCGAGCGCGCAGCCCATCACGGGCGTCTACCGCGGTGAAATCTACAACGTGCCCAACCTCATCAACGCGTACGCCGCGTGGCTCGGGCACGACGTGCCCATGGGGCAGGGGCACCAGCCGAAGGACAGTTGGGCCAACATCGAAAACCCGTCCTGGCAGCTCAACGCCTGGGGCGCGTGGGTGAAGGCGAAGGCGGGCCGCCGGCTCAACTACTCCGTGGCCATGTTCCCTTCGGGGCAGGGCTCGCTGGCGACGTGCGCGACGGGCGCCTACGACTTCCGCTTCCGGAACCTGGCCAACAACATGGCCAACGCGGGCCTGCAGCGCAGCATCATCCGCGTGGGCTGGGAGTTCAGCGGCAGCTGGATGCCCTGGTACTCCGGTAACGGCCAGCAGGCGAACTTCGCCGAGTGCTTCCGCCGCATCGTGACGGCCATGCGCACCGCGCAGCCCAACGCGGGCTTCGAGTTCGACTGGAACCCGAACTACGACATCTCCTCCGCCGACCTCCTGGCCACGTACCCGGGCAACGCGTACGTGGACTACATCGGCTTCGACCTCTACGACCAGGGCTGGAATGGCCGCTATCCGATTCCGGCCGGGTGTACGGGCGCGTGTCGGCAGGAGCGGTGGGAGCAGAACTGGAACATCCAGTTCGCGCCGGCGCTGACGAAGTTCCGCGACTTCGCCCAGCCGCGCGGCAAGCGGCTGTCGGTGCCGGAGTGGGGCGTGAATGACGCGGCCACCACCGGCGGCGGCGACAACACCTACTTCGTGCAGCAGATGCTGTCGTTCATCTTCAACCCGGCCAACAACGTGGGCTACCACTCCTACTTCGACTACCAGGCGCCGGACGGCCTGCACCAGTTGTCCAACGTGGACAACAACGGCGGCCACACCTTCCAGACGCAGTTCCCGAATTCGGCCGCGCTGTTCAAGAACTTCTACGCGAACCTGCCGACAGGCGGCGGCAGTGGCCAGCTCACCACGACGAAGGCCACGGTGACGCCGTCCGCCGTGACGCGGGGGCAGAGCTTCCAGGTCTCCGGCGCGGTGACGTCCCCCACGGCGCAGACGCTGGTGGTGAAGTACGAGATTCGCGGCGCGGCCTCGCCGTACACGCTGGTGGCCGAGCGCTTCTACAGCCAGGCCTTCACCGCGGGGCAGACGCACACCTTCACGCCGGCGCTGGTGATTCCCACCTCGCGTCCGGCCGGGACGTACCGTGTGGACACGCTCGTCTACACGTCCAACTGGTCTCAAACGCTGCTGTACCGGAACGACACGACCTTCACGGCGAACTGAGTGAAGGCCGGCGCGGTCCCTTCTTCACGTGGGAGGGCTCGCGCCGGTGTGCCGTGACTCGCGGGCTGCCTCATCGCGGGGATGAGGCAGCCCGTTTTTTCTTCCGGCTCAGGCCCGTTCCACGCGGATGCGAGCGGGCAGGCCGTTGAGGCTGACTTCCTCTTCCTGGCCGGTGAGGCCCTCGGGGCCCACGAGGATGCTGGAGGCCAGCGTCTCCCTCGCAATCAGCTCCCGCGCTTCGTCCGTGACGCGCTTCACGCGCGCGTCGCCGTCCACCCAGAGCTGGATGCGGTCGGTGTAGCCCAGCTCCATGTCTTTGCGAGCGCCCTGCACGCGGGCGAGCAGCTCGCGCACCAGGCCCTCGTCCACCAGGGATTCGGTCAGCTCGGTGTGCAGCACCACCACGCCCACGCCCATGCCCGCGGCGGCGTAGCCGGGGTTGGCCTCCACCAGCGTCTCCAGCTCCTCGGGCGTGAAGACCAGGTCCTCGCCGGCCACCGTCATGGCCACGCGGCCCGTCTGGAGCAGCTCGCGGTGCAGCGCGGCGCCGTCGCCCGTGTCGAAGGCCTTGCGCACCGGGGCCAGCTTGGGGCCCAGCCGCCCGCCCACCGCGCGCAGGTTGGGCCGGACGCGGAAGCGCACCACGTTGGCCTCGGGGCTGCCCGGGTCCACGAAGCGCACGTCGTGGACGTTCAGCTCGTCCGCGATGAGGTCGCGGTACACGGCCACGCGGTCCGTCAGCTCCTTGCGCGCCAGGATGACGTCCGCGCGCGACAGCGGCTGGCGCACCTTGAGGCGGTTGTCCGTGCGGACCTTGAGGCCCAGGGAGACCAGGTCCCGCACCGCGCCCATCTCCGCCGCGAGCCCCTCGTCGATGAGGGCCTCGTCCACGGTGGGGAAGCGCGCCAGGTGGACGCTCTCTGGCTGCGACGTGGGCCAGGGCTTGCGCACCAGGTTGCCCCACATCTCGTCGGTGAAGAAGGGGATGAAGGGCGCCGCCGTCGCGGCGATGGTGGTGAGCGCCTCGTAGAGCGTGAAGTACGCGTCCTGCTTGTCCTGTTCGAAGCCCGGCGCCCAGAAGCGCGAGCGGCTGCGGCGCAGGTACCAGTTGGACAGCGCGTCCACCAGCGCCACCAGCCGCTGGGCCGCGTCGTACACCTGGTAGGTCTCCAGCGCGCGGGTGACGTCGCGCAGGGTGAGGTGGACCTCGGACAGAATCCAGCGGTCCAGCACCGGCCGCGCCTTCACCTCGCGCCAGCCCTGGCTGCGGCGGATGGCCTCCCACGGCGCCTCGGCCGCGTCCGCGTTGCCCGCCGCGGGGTTGAAGCCGTCGATGTTCGCGTAGATGGTGAAGAATGAGTAGACGTTGCGCAGCTTGACCTGGAAGTCCTTCTGCAACAGCCGCACGTTGCTCAGCGAGTGCCGCGTGTTCGACCAGGTGGGGCTGGCCGCGTAGAAGAACCAGCGGAACGCGTCCGCGCCCGGCGCCTTGGCGGCCGGGTCCTTGAGCACCACGCGTTCAGCGGGCGCCAGCCGGGGCACCTCCACCGGCATGACGTTGGCTCCGCGCGCGGAGGGCGCCACGCCCAGCGCCTGGAGCTCCGCGGGCGCCAGCAGCAGCACGCGGCGCTTGAGCTTCTTGTGTGCCTTCACCGTGGCGGTGATGGACACCTCCGGGCGGTCCGGGCGGAAGAGCTGCACCTTGGCGCCCTCCTGGATGTCCAGGCCCTCCAGGTCCTCGCGGGCGATGAGCGCCACGCCGGGCTCCCCGGGCACGCCGGCCTCCGCGGCTGTCAGCACCGCGAAGTCCATGCGCACGTCGTCCAGGATGATTTCCGGCGGCGTGTAGTTGCCCTTGGACTTGGACTCCTTGCGGCCCTCCTTGTCGGAGACGTGGCCCAGCACGATGCAGCTCTTGTAGGGCTGCGGCCAGCCACGCTTGGGCGACAGGCCCATGCGCGCCTGCGTCTCCTCGTCGAAGAGGAGCGTGCTCACCATCAGCAGGGAGTAGAACCAGCCACGCGTCTGGTCGATGGCCTCGGAGATGAAGTCCGCGGGGAAGGCGCGGTTGAAGATTTCACGCGAGCCCGGCGCGTGCGGGAAGCCCCACTGCGCGAAGGGCATGCAGCCGGAGTCGAACCACACGTCCACGACTTCAGGGACGCGCCGGAACTGCCCCGGGGTGCCGGGCTTCTCGAACGTCACCTTGTCGATCCACGGCTTGTGGACGATGAGGTGCCTGGCGTTGGCCTCGTGCGGCTTGCCCTTGAGGAAGGCGTTCAGCTCCGCCTCCACCTCGGCCACGTTGTTGCCCGGCTTCTCGCGCAGCGCCTGGAGCGAGGGGATGGCCTCCACCTCGCCCGTCTCCGAGTGCACCCATAGCGGCAGCGGCGTGCCCCAGTAGCGCTCGCGCGACAGGGCCCAGTCCACGTTGTTGGCCAGGAAGTCGCCGAAGCGGCCTTCCTTGATGTGCTCGGGCACCCAGTTGACGGCGCGGTTGTTGGCGATGGCCTCGTCCTTCACGGACGTGGTGCGGATGTACCAGGCGGGCCGGGCGAACTGGATGAGCGGGTCGTCGTCCGCGCGCCAGCAGAAGGGGTACTCGTGCTTGTACTGCTCGGTGAAGAGGACGAGCCCGCGCTCCTTCAGGTGGCGCTGGATGTCCTTGTCCGCCTCCTTCACGAAGCGGCCCGCGACGAGCGTCACGTCGTCGGAGAAGGTGCCGTCCGGCTTCACCGCGCAGAACAGCTCCAGCGCGTCCGGCTGGGCGAAGCGGGCCTTGTCCTTGCGGAAGGCCTCGTAGTCGTCCTCGCCGAAGGCCGGGGCGATGTGGACGATGCCCGTGCCGCTGTCGAGCGTCACGAAGTCCGCGCCCAGCACGCGCCAGGCCTGCGCGTCCTCTCCGCCGTCCTTCAGCGGCAGCCGCGTGTCGCCCGCGCGCTGGTGGTACAGGTCGAAGGGCGGCTGGTAGCGCTGGCCCACCAGGTCGCTGCCCTTCTGGGTGGCGAGCACCGGCAAGTCCGTCTTGAGCTTCTTCGCCAGCGCCTCGCGCAGGGCCGCGGCGACGATGAGCTTGCGCTCGCCGGCGTCCACGGTGACGTAGTCCACGTTCGGGTTGACGGCCGCGTACATGTTGGACGGCAGCGTCCAGGGCGTGGTCGTCCACACCACCAGCGCGGTGTCCGGCGTGTCGCGCAGCGGGAAGGCCACGTAGACGCTCGGGTCGTCCACCGACTTGTAGCCCAGGCCCACCTCGGCGGCGCTCAGCGCGGTGCCGCCCTGCGGCCACCACCACACCACCTTGTGGCCCTGGTACAGCAGGCCCTTGCGGTGCAGCTCCGCCAGCGCCCACCACACGCTCTCCACGAACTGGCGGTGGTAGGTGACGTAGGCCTGGTTCAGGTCCACCCAGAAGCCGATGCGCTCGGTGAGCCGCTCCCACTCGGAGGTGTAGCGGAAGACGGACTCGATGCAGCGCTCGGTGAAGGGCTCCACGCCGTAGCGCTCAATCTCCGCCTTGCCGTGGATGCGCAGTTCCTTCTCGACCTCCACCTCCACGGGCAGGCCGTGGGTGTCCCAGCCCGCCTTGCGGGGGACGTAGTGGCCCGTCATCGTCTTGTAGCGGGGGAACAGGTCCTTGATGACGCGCGTCAGGACGTGGCCGTTGTGCGGCAGGCCGTTGGCGGTCGGCGGGCCCTCGTAGAAGACGAAGCTGGGGGCACCTTCACGCGTTTCGAGCGTGCGCTCGAAGATGCGGCGGTCCTTCCAGAAGGCCTGGACGCGGCGCTCGTCGGAGGGAAAGTCCATCTCCGCGGGCACCGCATCGAACAGGGAAGGGGGCGTTTCAGGCATGGTGCGGTGCTTGATAGCACCGCCCGCGCCGGGGATGGATGCCCGTCCTGTGAATCAGTGCAGCGGGCAGACGATAGGGCCAGAGGCGCCGCAAGCGTTGCGGTCGATATAGTAGCCCCACTCCTCGCTGTAGTAGGCGTAGGCGGTCGGCCGGCCCGGGCCGCAATCGACGTACTGGGACCAGACCAGACAGTGTCTGTCCGGGTCATACTCGGGGTAGAGCGCCTGGGAGGTGGACTCCGTGGCGGAAGGCTCTGCCGTGGCTTCGTCCATGGGAGCGCCACAGCCACCCATCAGCAGGGCGGCGGCAAGGCACATCAGGGCTGCGCGATTCTGGGGCATGGGTCTCTCCTGAGACCGGCGTTCCGTCGCCGGGGTGTCGAGTCTAAGCAGAGCTATTCTGATTTTCAGGGTGGGCTGGTTGACGCCCATGTGCGCATATTTCTAGGTTCTCGGACGCTGAGAATTTCCACACCCCCCTGGAAGTGAGCGAGACATGAAGAGGCTGCTGCTGTGTGCCCTGGCGATGGTTGTCGTGGTGGGCTGTTCCAACGAGCCGTCCGGGCAGCCCGTCGAGCAGGAGGGGTTCCGGCTCCTCCAGCATGACGCGACGACGCTGGAGGCCACCTACGGCGCCGGGGGCGCGGTGGTGCGGATGCTCGCGGTGGAGACGCAGGCCAACGTCGTGGAGGTGACGTACGACTTTGGCGACCCCGTCATCGGGTTCCACATCGACTTCAATCAGGGCGTGGGCCAGTTCATGCCGTCGGGCAGCCCGCTGGACGCGTCCCAGTCCCACCTGCTGGCGTCGCTGCTGGAGGGCCTGGCCCACGCGATTCCGGAAGAGGGCCGCACCCGCGTCGAGGACGCCGCCGAGCGCCAGACGAGCTTCATGCAAATCGTCCCCGTGGGTGAGGTCCTCACGGCGTACGAGTACGTGTCAGAGCGCGGCTGGACGCACATCTCCTGCTCCTGCGGCCGGCAGTACATCGGCTCTGGCCACTACCGCACGGCGGGCATGGGCTGCGGCTGCACGGGTGGCTCGGGCAACGGCTGCAAGGGCCGCTGCGGCCAGGGCTGCGGCGTGACCAGCCTGCCGCGCTGCGTGGGCACCACGGCCTACACGCAGGACTGCGCCAAGCACGACTACGGCCTGGGCAGCTTCGCGGCGGCGTCGGATGACTACTCCTTCGCCCGCAACAACTGCAGCTGCAGCGGCGTGGGTTCGTGCAGTTGAAGAGGCGTGTCCTGACAGGTGGGGCGCTGGCGCTCGTCGCCGGCCTGGCCCTGGGCTGCAACCGGGCTCCAGGGCCCTGTCCCGATGGCGCGCGGCTCCAGGGGCGCGCGCCGCCCGACGTGTCCTCCAGTGGTGCGCCCGGCCCGACGGCCAGAAGCACGGCCGTTGGGCGGAGTGGCACGCCACCGGGAAGCCGAAGACGGAGGGCACCTACGCCGACGGGAAGATGGAGGGCCGCTGGGTCAGCTACTTCGAGGACGGCGTGAAGCAGTTCGAGGGGGACTACCGCGGCGGGCTCAAGCAGGGCCTGTGGACCCTCTACTACGAGGAGGGCCAGAAGAACCGCGAGGAACTCCACGCGCCAGGCTCCGGCGAGGTGAAGTGGACCGCCTGGCGCTCGGACGGCTCGAAGTGGGCGGAAGGCACGCTGGTGGGGCATCGCTCACACAGCGCCTATTCGGAGTGGCACCCCAATGGCGCGCTGGCCGTGCAGGGCCAGTACGAGAAGGGGGAGAAGACGGGTGAGTGGAAGTACTGGGACGTCGCGGGCAACACCACGGACGTTCCGCAGGGTGACTTCGACAGCGAGTGACGTCACGTTCGCCGCCGTGGGGCTCCTGCTGGCGGCGGTGGCGTGCGGGCCTCCTGCCGCCCCCGCTGCCCAGGAGTCGTCCACCACGGCACGGCGGGCCGTGGTGGACGGAGCGCCCGAGCCGGGCTTTCCGACGGTGGCGGCCATCGTTCCCGTCTCTCCCTTCTGTGGTGAGCCTGACGAAGCGGCGCCCGTTCTCTGCACGGGCACGCTGGTGGCGCCCCGGGTGGTGCTGACGGCTGCGCACTGCGTGGAGAACGCGGATGCGCCGCAGGTGTTCTCGGTGGTGTTCGCCGCCGAGGCAGCCCGGGCGTCCGCCGCTCAGCGCGTCCGCGTGGTGGAGGGCCGGATTCATCCCGGGTGGCGCCCGGGTGTGAGTGATGTGGGCGTGTTGATTCTCGCCAGGGATGCGCCGGTGGCGCCGCTGGCCTGGGATGCGGCGACGTTTCCCGCGGACGCCGTGGGGCGCCTGGCGCGGGTGGTGGGCTTTGGTGTGGATGGTCAGGGTGTGTCAGGCCTTCGCCGCGGTGGGCTGTCCCGAATCACGTGGGTCGAAGCGGGCGCGTTCTCCATCGAAGCGTCGCCCGCGATGTCGTGCGGCGGGGACAGCGGCGGCCCGGTGTTCGTCGAACAGGACGGCGCCGAGCGCCTGATGGGTGTCACCTCGTTCGGTGACCTCACCTGCACCACGGGGACGAACGCCCGCGTCGACGCGCACGCGGACTTCATCCGGGCCGCCATCGATGACGTCTCACGCGTCGCGCCCGTCCGGCCACCCATGGACCCGGAGGCGGATGCCTGCGCGCCGCGGTGTGATGCGCATGCGGACTGTCCGGTGGGCATGGCGTGTGTGGCGCGCCAGGACGGTGCTCGAAGCTGCGCGGTGGCGGGGCTCGAGGCGGGCCACTTCGGGCCTGCCTGCACCGGCGCGCACGGCGAGCAGCCGTGTGTGAAGGCGGGCTCGGCGTGCCGGCTGTGGTTGCCCTGTTCCTCACAGGTGGATGAGACGGCGTCGAGCGGGTGCGCCGCGACCGGAGGTGGAGGTTCCGGTTTGCTCCCGCTGGTGCTCGTGGCCTGGGTCTGGGGCCACGGCCGTCGCGCGTCGAGGTCCGGCGGCGAGAGGCGCCGGTAGCACGCCCGTGCTCCCGCTGTCTGCCCGCCTGCCCCTCTGGCTTGTTGTTAAACTGGGTGGTTTAATATGGCGAGGAGGTCGTTATGGTTACCCCCATGGTTCAACAGCAGTCCGAGCAGCTCGACGCGGTCTTCCACGCGCTCTCCGACCCGACGCGGCGGGAGATGCTGCGCAGCCTGTCCTCGGGGCCGCGGAGCATTGGCGAGCTGGCGGCGCCGTTCAGCATGTCCTTCGCGGGTGCTTCCAAGCACGTCAAGACGCTGGAGCGCGCGGGGTTGGTGCACCGGTCGGTGGAGGGGCGCACGCATCGGTGCAGCCTCGCGCCGGAGCCGCTGGCCGGCGCGCTCGACTGGCTGCGCTTCTACGAGCGCTTCTGGAGCGACCGCTTGGATGCCCTGGAGCGAGCGCTCCGCAAACCCGAGCGCGGCAGCGCCAGGAAGGGAGCACGTCATGAGTGAGGTTCGCATGCGGCCCGCCGTCCACATCATCACCCTGGGCGTGGATGACTTGCGGCGTGCGCTCACTTTCTACCGGGAGGGCCTGGGGTGGGACGCGCCCGAGTTGGGAGAAGGGGAGGACCACGTGGCCCTCCCGCTCCAGGGGAACCTGTCGCTGGTGTTGTTTCCTCGGGGCGAGCTGGCGAAGGCGGCACGCCAGCCGGAGTCCACGAAAGGCCCTCCGGCCGTCGTCCTGTCGCATGCGACGTCCACCCGCGAAGAGGTGGACGTCATCCTCCAGCGGGCGCAGGCGGCGGGTGGCGCGGTGGCCGTGCCTGCCAGTGAGCAACCCTGGGGGTACTTCGGCTACTTCAAGGACCCGGATGGGCACCTCTGGGAGGTGCTCTGCCATCCGGAGCTCGCCGCTGGCACGTAGGCCTCAGAAGGGCCAGAAGCGCACCGCGAAGGGGGCCGTGTCGGCCGAGCCTTCGTCGGCGCGGAGGCCCGCCACGCACATCGAGCCATCGGTGGCGAGCGTGGCCGCGAGAGCCGCCTCGGTTCCCGGCAGGTTGGTGCGGTGCTTGTGCAACACGGTCCTCCCATCCTCGGACAGGTGGATGATGCCGATGCCATCCGTGATGCCGTCGATGGTGCTGTCCACCGCCAGGACCAGGCTGTCCCCATGCAGGGGGCCCATGCCCACCAGACGCTCTCGCGGGCCATTGGCCGCCGACCTGTGGTTGTAGCTGACTCCCTCCTCGCCAAATGCCGTGTCGGGGCTCCCGCTCGCGTGGAGTCGTGTCACCGTGCCGGTGATGAGGGAGTTGGTGCCCGCGCTCCACAGCGCGGTGCCGCCCACCAGCACCTTGTCTCCGGCCAGGCGATGCAGGGTTCGAGGCGTGATGCGGGGCCAGTCCTCCAGGCTGCGATACGTGAAGCTCGCGTCGGGCGTGCCATTGACGTTGTAGCGGCGCACGGCCAGGCCATTGCGGCTGGCGCTCGAGGTCCCCGCCACCACGATGCGGTTGTCGGCCTGGGTGATGACGGCCAGCCCGTCTTCGTCCTCGCCCAGGTCATCCCAGACCAGTCCATCCGAGCTGAAGGTCGTATCGGCGGCGCCCGTGGGCGTCAGGCGCATGATGACGAAGTCCAGGTCATCGTGCTGCACGGTGCCGGCGCCGATGACGCGCCCCTGTGAGTCCACGGTGATGGCATGCAGCGCGGCGTTGGCCGTGGAAGTCGTGCCGTTGACCGCGGAAACCTGGAAGGTGCGCACGCCCATGTCACCGAAGTCGAAGTCCAGGTTGCCCGCCGAGGTGAACCGGGCGAAGAGCAGGCTCTGGGCCTGCGGCCCCGAGCAGCCCCCCGCCCCCGAGACGGCGCCTCCCGCGACGAGGATGCGCCCGTCGGACAGCACGGTGACGGCGTCCACGTAGTCATCACCGCCGCAGACATCCAGGGTGACGGTGCCCTGGTTGCCGAAGTCCGGGTCCAGCGTTCCATCCGTGAGGAGGCGCGCCACCAGGACGTCGCGCAGTCCCGTGGAGCCCGTGGCGCCCACCAGGACCCAGCTGCCGTTCGGCTGCGCTGCCACGGCGTGGATGCGCACCGCCGGGTGGCCGAAGGCGGGCATCGCCACGCCATCGACGCCGAAAGACGAGTCCAGCGCCGCCGGGCCCTTCTCGATGGTGAGGTTCATGGGATGCTCGACACGCGTCGCCCCGCTGCTCGCGACCAGCGTGACGGGCACCGTGCCGTAGCGGGCGAATTCCTCGACGGTGAGCGAGAGCTCGGCCGCGGACTCCGTTCCGGGGATGATCGCGGTCGTCGCATGCACATGCGCGGGAAGGCCCTCGATGGCGAAGGACACGTCACCCGTGAACGTGGGCTCGCGGACGATGATGATGCCCAGTTCCACGCGTCTTTCCGGGATGAACCGGAGGGTCATCTCGGTCGGAGCCTGGAGCGTGAAGCCGGCAGAGGTCTCTCCGGCGTCGGGTTCCCCCGTCCCGGCATCCGTACCCGCGTCGTTCGTCGGCGTCCCCGAGTCCGGCCGCTGGGTGCCCGCGTCGGGGCTGGGAGTGGGGGACGGGTCTGGATCACAGCCCACGGCGATGGGGGACAGGCACAGGAGCATCAACGCCAGGAGCGGCTTCACGCGTGGCGAAGGAGCTCCCCTGTCGTCGGAGGAACCTCGACGACGAGCATGCAAACTTTCGGTGAAGGTCATATGCGCCCGCCTCTTAAGCGAGGGCGCGGAGAACCGTAAAGACAGACGCGCCAGCCTCTTTTGTTCTCGCGGTGCGTCATCCGCTCCCGGACCGCGTGCCTCGCAGGCGTCTGAGCAGATGGCGTGGCCAGAAGAACAGCGCCATCCCGCCCATGACGAGGAAGAGGATGACGAAGGGCAGCACGAGCACGCCGCCGACGAAGCCAGCCACCATGCCGCCCAGGCCCCACCACACGCCCTGGGAAAAGCCCAGGATGGCACCGGTGAGGGTGCCCACGACCGCGCCCGCTAGGATACAGGGCTCGATGAGGTTCACGATGCGCCCCCACGGAGATGCTCGTCACGAGCCTGGGCGGGAGCACGCATGAGCAAGTCGCGACGCAAGGTGGTCCTCATCACGGGCGCATCCTCTGGAATCGGCCAGGCCTGCGCGGAGGTCCTGGGGGCTCGGGGCCACGCCGTCCATGGTACCAGCCGTCACCCTCGCGCCGATGGTGCCCACCACCGGATGCAGGTGCTGGATGTCACGGATGATGACTCGGTGCGACGCGCCGTGGCGTCGGTGCTGGAGGCCGAGGGCCGGCTCGACGTGGTGGTGAACTGCGCGGGCTTCGTGCTGGCGGGCGCCGTGGAGGACGTGTCCATGGAGGAGGCCCGGCGGCAGTTGGACACCAACTTCCTGGGCGTGCTGCGCGTGTGTCAGGCGGTGCTCCCCACGATGCGCGCGCAGCAGTCGGGCCTCATCATCAACATCAGCTCCATGGGAGGCGCCGCGGGGCTCCCCTTCCAGGGCCTCTACAGCGCCAGCAAGTTCGCGCTGGAGGGCCTGACGGAGAGCCTGCGGCAAGAGGTGGCCGCCTTCGGCATCGGGGCCACGCTGCTCCAGCCCGGAGATGTTCGCACCCGCGTGCGCGAGTACCGCGTCCGTGCTCAGCGCTCCGGTCCTGGGTCCGCGTACCGGGAGACCTTCGAGCGTGTCATGGCCGTGGTGGAGTCCGGCGAGGGCGCGGGCGTGGCTCCCGAGCAGGTGGCCCAGAAGGTGCTGTCGCTGGTGGAGCGCCAGCACGTGGACGTGCGCTACTCGGTGGGGCACCTGTCACAGCGCGCCGCGCTGGTGTCGAAGCGCCTGCTGCCCGCGCGCACCTTCGAGCACATCGTGATGGCGCTTCACGGCCTGTCACGACGCTGAGTGCGGGCCAGCGGAGGGGTGCACATTCCTGACATAGGACTGTCAGGGGCGGGTCGCAGGATGGCGTCCACGAAGCCCCCTGGGTTCTCTGAGCCCAGCGGCGTTCGCATCCCACCCCCAGGTGCCGCCCGACATGATTCCCTTCTTGATGATGTTGCCGATGCTCGTCCCCGCGGCTGTCAAACGTGGACGCTCCAGCAAGGCACGGGAGGCAAGGACGTTGAGTCCGGTGCCTTCGCCCTCGAAGGGCTCGGAAGGCGCCAGGCCGGTCAGCGCGCCACCTGCACGTGTCTCCTCGCGGCGGTGGCGCCCACCGGCCCAGGTCCTGGGACAGCGCGCCCTCAACCGGGCCTTGCTCCAGCGGCAGTGGCTGTTGCAGCGCTCCAAAGCGGGCGTGAAGGAGGCCCTGGAGCACCTGGTGGGGTTGCAGGCCCAGGCCACCCATCCTCCCTACGGCGCGCTGTGGGCCCGGCTGCAGGGGTTCCAGCCAGAGACGCTGACCCGCCTCATCAGCCAGCGCCAGGTGGTGCGCACCGGGATGATGCGCGGGACGCTGCACCTGGTGACCGCGCGTGACTGCCTCGCGCTGCGTCCGGTGCTGCAGCCCGCGCTGGACCGGGGGATGCGGCACTCCGTCTTCGGCAAGCAACTGGCGGGCGTGGATGCCCGGGAGCTGGTGGCCGAGGGACGGGCGCTGCTGGAGGCGCGGCCCAGCCCCCGCGGCGAACTGGCGCAGCGGCTCCAGGAGAAGTGGCCCGGCCATGACGCGCAGGCCCTGAGCACGGGCTTCTCCAGCCTGGAGCCGCTCGTGGTGGTTCCGCCCAGTGGAATCTGGGGGCATGGCGAGCGGATGGTGTACGCCACGGCCGAGTCCTGGCTCGGCCAGCGCTTCGAACCCGCCGCGCCGCCGGACGCGCTGGTGCTGCGTTACCTCGCCGCGTTCGGTCCCGCGAGCGTCCAGGACCTCCAGGTCTGGTCGGGGCTGACGCGCATGAGCGCCGTCCTGGAGCGTATGAGGCCCCAGTTGCGCACCTTCCGTGACGAACAGGGCGCCGAGCTGTTCGACCTCCCCGACGCCCGGCGTCCCGACCCGGAGACGCCCGCGCCCGTCCGCTTCCTGTCGGAGTTCGAAAGCGTGCTGCTGGCCCACGCGGACCGCACGCGCATCCTCTCCGATGCGGCTCGCAAGCGGGTCTTCACCCTCAACGGCATCGTGCGCGCCACCATCCTTGTCGATGGCTTCGTCCAGGGGACCTGGCGCCTGGAGCACGCGCGCGACACCGCGACGCTGTGCATCGCCCCTTTCGGAAAGCTGTCACGCGAGGCGCGAAGCGCGCTGACCGACGAGGGTGCGCGGCTGCTCACCTTCGCCGCCAAGGGAGTCCGTCGCGCCGACATCCGCTTCGAGCAGGGGCGCTGAGGGCACCCGGAGCAGACTTTCCCAGTCCCGCTCCATGCAAAAGAGCGGTGTCTTCATAAAACGACATTTGCCTTTAATTCGAGTAATTCAGGTGATATCCGGCGCGCTCTCTCCCGAGTCGGGAGCCAGGAGGCTCGTCGAATGGCACAGGGACACACTGGGTTGGCGGGACGTGGCTGGGTGTGGGCGCTGGGACTTGGAGGCCTGCTGTCGGGGCTGGTGGCGTGCGCGCCAGCGGCGGAGGTCGCGCCCCCGGAGTTGGCGGCTCCGAAGGAGGTGGGGGCCCAGGCACAGGGCCTGGCGGCGCCCATCGGGCGGAGCATCACGCTGAGGGCCTGTTCAACGCAGCAGTTCGTCTCCGCGGACCAGAACCTGGCGAACACGCCGCTGCTGGCGAACCGGGCCACGGCGCAGGGCTGGGAGCAGTTCCAGGTGGTGGACGCGGGCGGCGGCCTCGTCGCGCTGCGCTCCGTGTCAACGGGCCTGTACGTGTCCGCGGACACCAACCTGGGCGGGCAGCTCGTCGCCAACCGGACCAGCATCCAGGACTGGGAGCGGTTCGAGTGGGTGGAGTTCGGCGGCGACTCCGTGGGCCTGAGGGCGCGCAGCAACGGCCTGTTCGTGTCCGCGGACACCACCCTGGGCGCGGCCGGGCCGCTGTACGCCAACCGCGCGTCGGCGGGGTGCTGGGAGTCCTTCACGGTCAGCGTCATCGGCGGTGGGGGAGGGGGCGGCTGGGTCGAAGTCTGGCGTGACGACTTCGACGGCGACAGCGTGAACGCGGCCAACTGGTTCGCGAACACCGGCGTCCATGTGAACAGCGAGCAGCAGCAGTACACGACGTCGCCGCAGAACATCCAGGTGAGCAACGGGACGCTGAAGCTCATCGCTCGGCATGAGTGGAACAACGGCTATCCCTTCACGTCGGGCCGTCTGGAGAGCGCGGGCAAGCGCGAGTTCGGGCACGGCAAGGTGGAGGCGCGCCTCAAGATGCCGGTGGGCCCGGGCCTGTGGCCGGCGTTCTGGATGCTCGGCAACAACATCAACCAGGTCGGTTGGCCGGAGTGCGGCGAGCTCGACATCATGGAGAACGTCGGCTACGCGAACTGGACGTCGGGCGCGCTGCACGGCCCCGGCTACTCCGGCAACACGCCCATCAACCAGCACTTCTTCCCGAACTCGCCGGTGAGCGACTGGCATGTCTACGCCACGGAGTTCTCGTCGCAGGACATCAAGTGGTTCATCGACGGCGTGCTGCTGAAGACGGTGACCCGCGCCGAGGTCGAACGCTACGGCCGCTGGGTCTATGACCGTCCCTACTTCATCATCCTGAACCTCGCGGTGGGCGGCACCTATCCGCACGGGGTCAACGGCGCGACCACGCCGTACTTCGGCGTGCCGCAGTCCACGCTGGACCACATCCGCAACACGGCGCCCGCGTTGGAAGTCGACTGGGTCCGCTACTCCCAATGGCAGTGACTTGGACTGGAAAGGAACCCACCGTCATGCGAAACGACCGCGTCTCTCTCAAGTCCCTGGCCGTCGCGGCCCTGTGTGTCACCACCCTGCTGGCCTGCTCCGGCGCGCCGGATGAAGCCGCTTCCACCGAAGGCGAGCCGGTGGGGAGCGCCGAGCGCGCCGCCCTGGCCACGCGCGTGGTGGGCTACCTGCCCACGTGGGCGGGGGACATCAACGCCCTCCAGTACGACAAGCTGACGCACATCAACTACGCCTTCGCGCTGCCCACGGCGCAGGGCGGCCTCACGGGCGTGGGCAGCAACGACGCGCGGCTGCGCTCGCTGGTGCAGACGGCGCATGCGCGCGGGGTGAAGGTGCTCATCGCGGTGGGCGGCTGGAACAACGGTGACGACAGCGGCTTCGAGCAACTGGCCGCCAACGCCTCCACGCGCACCGCGTTCGTGAACAACCTCATCAACTTCGTCAACGCGACGGGGTTGGACGGCGTGGACCTGGACTGGGAGTACCCGGACCCAGGGCAGTCCGCGCAGAACTTCGCGGCGCTGGTGCGGGAGCTGGGCGCGGCGCTCCGGGCGCGGGGCAAGCTGCTCACCGCGGCCGTCGTCGCCAACGGCTACTACGGCGAGGGCATCCCCACGTCCACGTTCAGCGACTTCGACTTCCTGAACATCATGGCCTACGACGGCGGCCATCCGCATTCGACGTACGAGTTCGCGGTCCAGTCGCTCAACTACTGGGTGAACCGCGGGTTGCCTCGCGCCAAGGCGGTGCTGGGCGTGCCCTTCTACGGGCGCTCGCCGTCGTCCTACGTCAGCTACGCGGAGCTGGTGCGCCGTGACTCGCAGGCGCCCTACAAGGACTGGGTGGGCGACGTGCAGTACAACGGCATCGCCACCATCCAGGCCAAGTCGCGGCTGGCGCTCCAGCAGGGCGGCGGGGTGATGATCTGGGAGCTGTCCCAGGACACGCAGGGCGCCACGTCGCTGCTGAGCGCCATTGCGCAGGTGGTGCAGACGCCCGGCGGTAGCAACGTGTACCGGCTGGTGAACAAGCTGACGGGCAAGTGCGTGGACATCGACGGGCCGAGCACGGCCGACGGCGCGAACATCCACCAGTGGGCCTGCCACGGCGGCGCCAGTCAGGAGTGGGCGATGGAGTCCACCGACAACGGCTACGTGCGCTTCGTGTCCCGCCACAGCGGGAAGGCGCTGGATGTGCGGGACGTGAGCACCGCGGACGGGGCCCGGCTCCAGCAGTGGAGCTACTCGGGCGGCGGCAACCAGCAGTTCCGCGCCGTTTCGCTGGGCAACGGCTTCCACCGGCTGGAGGCGCGGCACAGCGGGAAGGTGCTGGACGTGGCGGACTGCTGGACCAGCGGAGACGGCGCGGCCGTGCAGCAGTGGGTGTGGTCCAACAACGATTGCCAGCAGTTCCGGCTCGAGCAGCGCTAGGCGAGCCGGTGCGGGAAGGCGGCGCTCCAGCCGGGCCGGGCTGGAGCGCCGTCGTCCTCAAGCGTTGAGGGTGCTCTCGTCGACGCCGGCCTCGGCCATCAGCGTGGCCAGCGCGAGCTTGAGCTTGTCCTTCGCGCGAATCTCCAGCTGACGGGCGCGCTCGCGGGAGAAGCCGAAGTGCTCGCCCAGCTCGCTGAGCGTCATCTCCGCGTCGCCCATGACGCGCTGCTCGATGATGAAGCGCTCGCGCGGGTCCAGGCGGCGCAGGGCGCGCTGCACCAGCTCGCGGGTGAGGTTGGCCTGCTGCCGGTCGGCGACCTCGTCCACCGCGGAGGCGCCCTCGGACTCCACGAAGTCCAGGTGCGTGGCGTCGCCGTCCTCGCCCATGGGCGCGTCCAGGGACAAATCACGGCCGCCCATGCGCTGCTCCATCTCGCGCACCTCGGAGGCCTTCACGTTCAGCTTGCGGGCAATCTCCTCGGCGTTGACGATGTTCGCGTCACCGGCGCCCATCTTCTCCAGCTCGCGGCGCGTGCGCGCCAGGCTGAAGAAGAGGCGGCGCTGCGCCTGCGTGGTGCCCAGCTTCACCAGGCTCCAGTTCTTCAGGATGCAGTTCTGGATGTACGCGCGAATCCACCAGACGGCGTAGGAGATGAGGCGGATGCCCTTGTCCGGGTCGAACTTCTGCACGGCCTTCATCAGGCCGATGTTCGCCTCCTGGATGAGGTCCGACATCTTCAGGCCGTAGGAGCGGTACTCGTAGGCCACCTTCACCACGAAGCGGAGGTTCGCCGTCACCAGCTGGTGGCCCGCGGCCAGGTCTCCCGCGCGGAACCGCTTCGACAGCTCCTGCTCCTGCGGCTGGGTGAGCAGCGGGTACTGGTTGATCTCCGACAGGTAGGTGGAGAGCGAGTCAGGGGAGGCGAAGGAGTTGGAAGCCTGCATGGTGTCTCTCGGGGAAAAAGAGATCTGGTTGGGGGACCGCGATGACGCTACGGGGGGTTGCCCTTTGCGACCCGCGTGCCAAGGGGTGGCAACACCGTTTCCCAGTGAGTCCAGGGGTTTGCATCCATGCCGCGCCGTGCTTAAGGCTGGACATCGGTCGTTTTTACAGCCAGCCCCACGGAAGTCTCTTCCGACTGTCGGCTGGCCAACAGGGGGGCCACCTTCCGGGGTGAGCCCGAGGAAGGAGGCGGGCGGGGCCCCTCCTGGAGGGCCGGTACTTCTTGCACGATGCGTCATCGCCACCTTGGGGGGATGGGCGACCTCTTCCAGCTCTTCGCCGTCTCCGCCGTGGTGATGGGCGTGTCGCAGACGTTGTCGCGGGAGCGCATCTTCGCGCCGCTGCGCGCGCGGTTGGGCGGCAAGGACACCTGGTGGGGTTACCTGGTGTCGTGCCCCTATTGCGTGTCGCACTACGTGGCCTTCGTCCTGGTGCCGCTCACGGGGACCACGGTCATCCGGGTGACGGTGGGCGGCTGGCCGGGCTACGTGCTCAGCTGGGTGCTGTCCTCGCTGCTCATCACCGTCATCGCCGCCTTCTTCCGGGTGGTGTTCTGGTTCGTGGACGAGACGCAGGGCCTGGTGAAGCGCCGCCAGCGGACCGAAGAGGAAGAGACGGCCACGCGGCGCCTCCAGCGCGAGCAGGTGGAGCAGACGCTGAACCACCAGGGCCCCGAGGAGCAGGAGCCCTCACCCCCCGTGCCTCATTGATGCGATGCGTCGCGTGCCCTCTGTGTGGATCGACATGGGGGGTGGTGGGAGGACGCAACTTCGCTGGGGAACGTTGAGAAGATGAGGAGCACACCCGTCCCCCACCGGGCAGGAGGTCCTCGTGAGCACCATCGACCGCAGCCGCAGCGCCGTCACCCCCACGACTGTGAAGGCGCCCACGGCGGCTCCGAAGAACTCCCTGGTGGGCGGGGTGGTGGATGCCATCAAGGGTGGCATCGCCGACGTGCCCCGCTTCATCGAGATGGGCAAGGACGTCTTCCAGGCCGCGCATGTGAACGAGCTGAAGCGCCTCTTCGGCGGGGACGCGAAGCCGGACCGGGTGAATGACGGGAAGTTCGTGGGGGCGAAGGGGCAGACCTTCCCGCCCGGCACGCCGCTGAAGGACATCCCGGGCGTGACGCCGTTGGACAACCCGAACCCGTCGAAGACGGTGCTCTACGTCAACGGCATCATGACGCCCACGGCGGGGCAGCTCAGTGAGATGCAGGCCATCGCGGAGACGGCGGACGCGAAGGTGGTGGGGATTCACAACGCGACGCAGGGGCTGGTGGCGGACCTGGCGCAGTGCGTGGGGGACAAGCTGGACAAGGGCCACAACCCCGCGGTGGATACGCTGGCGGACACGCTGTACGGCGAGCTGAAGGCGGGCCGTGAGGTGCACCTCATGGGCTACAGCCAGGGTGGCCTCATCACCGCGCGGGCGTTGAATGACGTGGCGAAGCGGCTGCGCATCGAGGACGGCATGTCCCCGGCGCAGGTGGAGCAGACGCTGGGCAAGCTGAGCGTGGAGACCTTCGGCGCGGCGTCCACGCGCTACGTGGATGGGCCGAAGTACGTGCACTACGTCAACAACGCGGACCCGGTGCCCACGCTCACGGGCCTGGGCGGGAGCATCGACCCGACGGCGTTCCTGAAGGACGCGGGCAAGGGCGCGGTGGTGCACCGGTTCACCGATGGGAATGCGAACCCCATCAGCAACCACATGCTGGACACGCTGTACATGAAGCACCGCGTGGACTTCGACCAGGCGCGGGCGGGGCAGTTCTAGTTTGTGAGGACACCACCGGCGTGAACTTCACGCCGGTGGCGTGGCGTAACACTCAGAAGGGCCCCGCGCACACCAACTGGCCATTCAGGCATTCAGAGTGGCAGTCCGCGTTCTCGTCGCACGCCATCCCGAGGCAGGCGCCACCGCCGCAGAAACCGAGCGGCCTGCAGGTGTTGGTCTGCCAGAAGGAGTACCGGTTGGACCAGCTTGTGGTGCTGCGCGCGGGGTCGCACTCCAGGCAGATGTTGCTGGAGTGGACGGTACCGGCGCTGTACGTCACGCCGTCGATGGTGCAACTGGTGGGCTGCGGCGAACAGTAGGTCGACACCCCGTCACAGGTGACGCTGGGAGGGTTCGCGGTCTGCGAGGCAGAACAGGTGCTCGCGCCCGAGCAACTGCGGCTGGTGTTGTCCGCGCAGAACACCGTGACGTAGCAGCCGCTCGTGACGGACTGCTCCTGGGTGTTCGTGTGCGGGTCCTGCCCGTGTTCGGGACCTGGACCGCAGCCGGCAAGGGTCATCAGGACAGTGAGGAGCGTCAGCTTGTGCATGGGATGCCTCGGGGTTGGGGGATGCTGTCAGTCTTGAGCTGGGATTGAGGATACGGCGAAGAGGAATGAACTGTCACTGCTTGTTGTCTGGTCTGACTTCAGGGGCGGACTCGTCGAATTGCTGCGCTTGGTGCATCCTCTCCTGTTTGTTTTGATGGAGAAAAGCAGAGCGGAGTCGGGCCTGCCCCGGTTCCAATTGGACACCTTTGATGGGGTGGAAAGGGCGTCAGAGATTGGCAAGTGAGCCGTTCGCGTTGACGCGCTGCTTCGCCACCCATGCTGCCGGCGTACGTCAATGTGGCTGCTGTGGGTCGCCCGAGACAGCCATATGTGGGAGCAGCGCGTGCTTCGTTTCAAATTGAGGAGAAGGGAAGTGCCCCTACCGCTTGTCGTCCAGGGCTGGGTCGCCTATGCGTGCATGAAAGGTGACTCTGTCATAGGGAAGGGATTGATGTTCAAGACGATGCCCTTCAATGCTCGCCTGGGGCCGTTCCGTGGCTGAGATTCCAGGGGAGAAAAAAGCTGCCTTGGTGGCTGAGGCGCTCAATCTGCTGGCCGTGCTGGCCGCTCCTCGAATCTATGCGCGGTGGCGTACGCAAGCCCCACCTGCGGAACTGCACACAGCGCTCCAGGCCCGCATGGAAGCGCTGGCGTCTCTCTGCGCCGAGGCGTGGGGGAGTCCGGTTGCGGAGCTCTTCCGGTCAGCAGTTCCCAAGGTGCAGACGCTCGTCGAATCCCTGGCAGGCACTCCCCTAGGAGCCTCATGGCGTCCGGATGGAGCACCCAGGTCCGCGAATGTCTGGATGCGTTGGGTTTCCCACCACCTCCAGGAGGATGGGACGTCTTCGAGGGGTGGCCAGACAGCAGCGAGTGAGATGTACCCCGCCCGTCTTCATGTGGATGACGTCAAGACCCCAAGATACCCCTGCCTCCGGGTGCATGGAGCGCCTCGGAGAACAAGGGGGGGCACGGGCTACACCTGCGTGAACTTCACGCCGGTAGCCTTCGCGCGCTCCAAGGCATTCTTGATGTCCTCGGACACGATGAGGGCGATGTCCCAACCTTCCGTGCGGAAGACCTTCGCGGCGCCCACCTTCGAGGCGTCGATACGCAGCCCCATCACGGACTTGTAGTCGCCAATCCGCTCTGACTGCCCATGCTCCGGCTTCCAGTAGCGCACCTCCTCGGACGCTTCGTCGTCGATGCATCGGATGCGCTTCGTGGCCACCAGGATGAGGTACTGGTCCGGATGGCCCTGGATGTCCACGGGGATGAGCTGCACGTCGTCGGGGGCTAGCTCCGCGACGAGGGTTGCCACCCGGACATGGACGATAGGTGCAGCGCCGATGCCCGCGGTGCCGAAGTCCAATCGCCTCCCGGGCGCGTCGACGGGAATCGTCAGTCGGCCTGCAACACGAACAGGCTGTCCGGCCGCAAATATGTAGGGGTCGTCCACCTCTTGGCCTTTCTCGTCCAGGGGGTCCCCCAGGTCCCAGTTCTCGGCTTGCATGTCCTCTTTGAGCCTGAAGTAGCGCTTGGGCATGGTGGACTTCCTCTCTACCTCACTTGCCCTTGGTTACGAGCCTGTGGAGTCGTGTTCCCTTCATCGTGACTTCCTCGGCCAGCTCCTTGAGTGCCGCCGATAACGATTGGCGGCACGCAACCACGGTGCGGCACGTTCTTGTCGCATCTCGGAGTCTTTCGTAAACTGCCTCATGGTACTCCTGCGGGTGAGGCCCCTTGTGGCCAGGAACGTCAACGACGTTCTCAGGGTCTTTCAACTCCATTCCAGCCTTCCTGAAGATCGTCCTGAATTCAGGCGTCCAGGGCCCGCCGCGAGCGGTGGAGACACTGTTCTTGTCCGTGGCAAGGTGGTGCTCTTGGCTCCTTCCCCTTGAGCCTCCGCTGCCCATCCCCCGATTCGCCATGGCGACCGCATTGGGGGCCAGCGCGATGGTGAAGCCCTCGGCCACCATCGCCACCGACTGCACGCCTCCCATGGCTACGTACTGATAGCCCGCCTGCGTCTCCACTGCGATGGCCGCCTGCGCGGAGCCCGGCAGCTTCGAAGTCTTCGCTGCTAAGCCCGCCGTGTTGCCGATGGCCGCAGTGGCCAGCATGACGAAGACGCGCGCCGCGTTCTCCCCGAGGACTTCGCCGTACAC
Source organism: Myxococcus sp. 1LA (assembly GCA_046520405.1). Lineage (GTDB taxonomy): Bacteria > Myxococcota > Myxococcia > Myxococcales > Myxococcaceae > Myxococcus. The sequence goes on along the minus strand of JBKGHI010000029.1, from coordinate 12,631 downwards.
CTCGCCCGCCGCGCTGAGCTGCGCGAAGGTGGTGGCCCGTTCCACCTCGCGCACCAGCGTCACCCAGCCGTCCAGGATGCGCCACACGGTGTCGACGCCCAGGTAGGCGATGGCCGTGGCCGTCAGCAGCGCCGCCAGGCCCTTACTCACCGGCTCGGGAAGCGACCAGAGGAGCAGATACATGCTGACCGAGGCGCTCACCGTCGCGAGCAGGGCCTGAGGGTCGGTCATGTCAATCAGCGCCTCAGCCGTCTCGTCCCAAACCGAGTCCATGGCGATGGCCATGGCCAGCGAGTACTTGCCGTCGCTGGCCAGTAGCGGGCCGTCGGCCAGCAGGCGCAGGCAGTCGCCAGGCTGGGACTTGCGCTCGCACCAGCGGCCATAGGCGCGTGTCAGGTCGTCATCCGCGTAGGACTCCATCAGGCGCGGGCCGTCCGAGTCCATTGCTTCGCCCTGGGGGATGAGCCGGGGGCCGCGAGGCTGATATAGGTACACGCCGCTGCGTTCGGGAATGCCGAAGCGCTGGCGGGCCTCGCGCAGGGGATTGGAGAAGGGCCGCACATCCCGGGCGAGCGCAACCAAGGCTTCCTCGAACTCGTCATCGTCCAACTCGACGGGCGCGGCGTCGTCCTCCGTGAGTGGCGTGTGGACCATGGGGGACCCCTTCCCTGTGTCCAGGCGCACGAGTCGAGTGGTTGAACAGCCCGTCAAGGCAAGCGCCAACACCAGCCAGATGGCTGCATGTGCTCTCATCCACGTCCTCCGGTTCCAGGCTCGGTCCTACAAGCTAAGTCTGAAATGCCAAAAAGGTCTGACGGAGTGCGGAGGGGCCGGATTCTAGGGCTCAAGCAGCCGCAAGCGCCACACGGGCCTACGCCCTTCTTCAATTTGGTGACGTCAAGTCCCGCGAAAGTCTCTCCGGAAGCTCAGGGGACGGAGAGTTCTGCGGTTGCAGTTCCCGATGAAGCGGCTCCGTGGTCAGGATGTCGGACGTAAACGGTTGAAGTTGTACAGCGATTTGGGCTCTCCTCGGCGATATGGACCCCATTTCGCGCAAGCTTGGGCAAGCTCTACTCAATCATCATCAGGCCACTACTCAGATGCATCCGCCTGGACCGTACATCGTGGAGGGAAAATATATGATCAGCTACGGGGCTCTCTGCGCAAAAGCAGGCGCCCCCATGGGGATTCTTCCAATCATTGGAAGATATCTCTTGCCCATCGCGGAATGGTGCGAACGTGCTGGATACCCTGCCTTGAATGCGCTCGCAGTCAGTGATGACACCGGCATCCCAGGAGGTGGCTACGACAGCGCTGGTGGATTTGCCATTGTTGATTGGCCTGAGGAGGTCAAGCGCTGCATCAGGTTCGCTGGATACCCGCCTGAGATGCCGTAAGGCTTCTGATTGCATTTGCCGCAGACGGGCTGCCGAACTTCATGAGGCCTTGCCAGCGAAAGAGCTTCGTATGACTGTTCGATGTCTCGCGTGCTTTGAACCTCGGTGCGAGCATTCCGCTGGAAAATGTCTCTATGGCCCTATGCGGCTTGAGCCAGAATCGCTTGAAAGCATGGACCCAGTGAGCTTCGCTCGATACTTGGAGAAAGCACGCACGCTGATGAGAGAGAACCGTATCACGGCGAGGGACTATTTCGATTTCATGGCATTCCTGGCGCCAATATGCCCGCATGACATTGTGTCGGATCTCCGTCGGATAGGCATGGCAAGGTTCTGCTGCGTCTGCAAGAGAACGCTGCCCAGCTGATGTAGTCCGATGGTCATATGCGGGGCACCCACCCAGGAACGGGCGGTTCCCGCGCGAGCGCCGTTGTTTCTACCTTCATGTTTAGCAGGGCCTTGGGGCGCTTCACCAAAGGCCCTGCTGGCGCAGCAGCTCCGCCAGGGGGTGCGCGCCCAACCCGTGCGCGTCGAAGAGCTTGCCCGCGGCTTCGTGCGTGGGATTCCTCCACGCGATGCGCTCCGGGGCGTCCTCCCGGGTGTTGCCACACAGCAGCAGCGATGCCCGCAGGACCTCGGCGGACGGGAAGAGCGTGTGCTCGAAGAGGAGCGGATTCTGGTTGGTGAGGAACACCTGCCGCGCGCCCAGTTCCCGCATGCACGCCTCCACCCAGAGCGGGTGCAGCCCATTCGCCAGCTCGTCCGCGATGGCGAAGTCCTCGTTCACATCCAGGTAGTAGAGCAGTGACAGCAGCCGCTTCTGCCCGAAGCCCAGCGCCTCATGCGTCAGCACCCGGCCATCGCGCCGGGTGAACTGGAAGCCGAAGCCGCCAAAGCCCACACGCCCGCCGTTTTCGAACGAGCGCTTCTCCAACACCTCCACCCGGAACCGGCCCGCCTCGAAGCCCGCCAGTGCCACGAACTTCGCCAGGAAGCTGCCTTCGCGCGCGTCATGCGTCAGCTCCAGCACGTCTGTGACAGACGGCTGCTCCATCCGCTCACGCAGCCAGCCCGGCATCCACGTGGGCAGCGCCATCAATCCTAGCGGGAACACCTCACCGTCTCGCACCTCCATGGCGTAGCGGATGGCGCCGATGCGGTCGAACATCCCCAGCGCTTCATCGAAGCGCTGCGGCGCCAGCAGGAACGTGCGGCGCAGCAGCTCCTTGAGCCGGTCCTTCATCCCCGTGTCGATGTACTGCGCCGCCATGAAAAGCAGCGTCCACACCGAGCGGTCCAGGAGCGACCAGTGCATGCTCCGAGACCACACGGCCTCGCCGTCTATCTTGCAGTCCATGCCCGCGGCGTCCGCGCGCATCACGAGCCGTGCCGACGGCGAATGGAACTGCACGTCCACTTCGATGCGCGGATGCAGCCCGGAGTCGGAAGCCGCGGGCGTGCGCAGCGGCATCAGCTCCGAACCCTTGCGCGGCGGTGCCTCCGCGTCCGGCGCCGGGGCGTTCGCCTCGTTCCGCACGAAGACATGCAGCTTCATGCCCGGGAACGCCAGGTCGTACTCCAGCGCGAACGGCTCGTGGATGAGCCCGGAGAAGTCCGAGCCGAGCACCGTGGAGATGAGCTCCAGCAGCGTCGTCCTGCCCGTGCCGTTCTCTCCCAGCACCAAATTGTACGAGGGGCTGAACACCAGCGCGGTGCCAGGGACGACGTTCCGGTAGTGGTGGACCTCGAGCCGCGTCAGCTTCATGGGACTCCTTGGGCGCGCAGCATGGCCAGTGTGGGCGCGTGGGGGAACCACGCAATGTCACGGAATGTCCACCGCCGTTCGTGTGTACGGGGCGCCCGAGCCCCTCCCTGGCCGGCTGCCGCATGACGCGGTGCAGGCCAAGGTGGAACGTGAGGTGGAGCGAGACCTCGTCTATACACTCCGCCGGCTCTACGACCCTTTCGGGTCGGGAAAGGACGAAGTGAGGACGATGAAGAACCAGCTTCTCCGTTGTATGGCTTCCGCGCTCATGACCCTGACGGCGATGCCCGCGCTGGCGCAGCTCAAGCTGCCGGCGCCCAGCCCCGCGGCGAAGGTGACGCAGGAGGTGGGTGTCTCCGAGATTTCCGTCGAATATTCCAGCCCCGCCGTGAAGGGCCGGAAGGTCTGGGGCGAGCTGGTCCCCAACGACAAGGCGTGGCGCAGCGGCGCGAACTCGGCGACGAAGATTACCTTCAGCCACCCCGTGACGTTCGGTGGCAAGGCCGTCCCGGCGGGCTCCTACGCCATCGTCAGCCTGCCCTCGCAGAAGGGCTGGAAGGTGATGCTGAACACGGACCTGGGCCTGTGGCGCGGCGGCGCGCCCTATGACGCCTCGAAGGACGTGGCCTCGGTGAGCGCCACCACCTCGGCGATTCCGTCGCGTGAGCGCCTGACGTACGTCTTCACCGACACCACGGACACGGGCACGCGCCTGGACCTGGAGTGGGAGAAGCTGCGCATCTCCGTCCCCATCACGGTGGACACCGCGGCCTTCGCGAAGGCCAACATCGAGCAGGCGGAGAAGAGCACCGCCAGCATGCACGCGAGCGCCGCCTCCTACGTCGCGGACACCACCAAGGACTACGCCGCCGCGCTGAAGCACGCCGACGCGGCCGTGTCCTCCGCCCCCTCCTGGTACACGCACTGGATTCGCGCGGACATCCTGTCGCGCATGGGCAACTACGCCGAGGCCCGCAAGGCCGCGCAGTCCGCGTGGGACCTGGGGCAGAAGGACAAGAACTTCTTCTTCCGTGACCAGGTCTCCAAGGCGCTGGCGGAGTGGAAGAACAAGAAGTAGCCCGTCGCGCTCCCGGGGCTCCTCAACGTCGGAGGGGCCCCGCGAGGAGCCGGCGGTAGAGCACCTCGTAGCGGTCGATGGCGGGTTCCTTCTGGAAGCGCTCCAGGACCTGCGCCCGCGCGCGGTGCGAGAAGCCCCACCAGCGCTCCGGGTCCTCGACCAGGGTGAGGACGTGCCGCGCCATGGCCGGGACGTCACCCAGCGGTGCGAGGAAGCCCGTCTCCCCATGCGTGACGAGCTCCGGGATTCCGCCCAGGTCACTGGCCACCACGGGGATGCCGCAGCTCAACGCCTCCAGCGCGGCCAGTCCGAAGCTCTCCTGCTCACTGGGGAGGAGGAAGACGTCGGAGGCGGCGAGCAGCTCCTCGAAGCGGTCCTGCTTGCCGAGGAACGCGACGCGGCCCTCCAGCCCCCGCTCCCGCAGCATCCGCTCCGCCGGGGAGCGCTCCGGGCCATCGCCCACCATCACCAGCCGACAGGGACGGTGGCGGTGGACCTCGGTGAAGATGGCGACCACATCGGCGATGCGCTTCACCGGCCGGAAGTTGGAGACGTGGATGAGCACCGGCTCGTGCTCTCTCAGGGCCGGGAAGAGCGGGCGCAGGCAGGCCCGGTCGCGCACCGGGGCATAGCGCGCGGTGTCCACGAAGTTGGTGATGATGTCGATGGAGACGCTCTCCGGAATGTCGAAGCCTCTCCATGTCGCGCGGCGCAGATAGGCCGAGGGCACCGTCACCGCATCGCTGCGCATGATGGAGAAGCGCGTAATCGGCAGGTAGCTGGGGTCGATTCCCACCAGCGTGGTGTCCGTCCCGTGCAGCGTGGTGACGACCCGCGGCGCCTTGTGGCCCAGCACCTCGCGGGCCATCCACGCGGCGGTGGCGTGGGGCACGGCGTAGTGGACGTGCAGGATGTCCAGCCGCTCGTAGCTGGCCACCTCAATCATCTTGGAGGCCAGCGCGATGGGATAGGTGCTGGACTGCTGGAGCGCGGGGTAGTCGCTCTCCGTCACCTCGTGGAAGACGACCTTCCGGTTCGCGCCGTGGAGGCGGACCGGCAAGTCCCGGGCGATGAAGTGGACGCGGTGGCCTCGGTCGGCCATCGCGAGGCCAATCTCCGTGGCGACCATGCCGCTGCCGCCGAAGGTCGGAAAGCAGGTGATGGCCACGTTCAGCGGGGCATTCATGTGCGTGCCGGGAAGAACAGGGGCCGGGCGAAGCTATTCCTGCGAAAGTGGTCGAGCGGGTCGGTCAGCCCCTGCGTCTCGCGAAGGACGTAGGGCTCGCCGTGGGTGACGCCAATCTGCGCGCCATAGAAACGGTCCCGGGCTTCCAGCGAGGACAGCGACAGCGGCGAGCCCACCAGCGTGGGCGGCGCGTCCGGGCGGGGCAGCACCTGACTGGCGTAGCAGTGCACCGCCGCCAGCTTGCGCTCGTAGACGGTGGAGACGTCCACGACGACGCTGGGCTCGGCGAGGTGCCGCAGCGGGTAGTAGAGGACCTGGCGTGGCGTGAAGGGCGCCGCGGCGAGCTCCGCGTCGAACTTGCGCACGCCCGCGAAGAAGAGGGCGCGCGTCACCAGGGCGCTGGCGGCCTCGTGGTCCGGGTGGCGCTCCTGCTCCCAAGGGACGACGACGAGCTCCGGGCGCAGCCGGCGCAGCGCTTCCACCACGCGGGCCACGGCGGCGGTGCGGGCGCGCTCGGGCTCGGGCGCGTCGAAGCCCGCCCACGGATTGAGCCAGCCGTCGGGCAGCTCCAGGTTCTCCCGGTGGGCCAGGCCCAGCACGCGGCTGGCGGCCTCCGTCTCCTCCGCGCGCGACTGGAGCGTGCCACGCGAACTCTTCTCCCCGCGCGTCAGGTCGACGATGCCGGTGCGGTAGCCCCGGGCGGCCATGCTCGCCAGCAGCCCGCCGCAGAACAGCTCCACGTCGTCCGGGTGCGGTCCGAAGGCGAGCACGTCGATGCCGTAGGCGGTGTCGTTCGCGCTCATGGCGTCAGGTCCTTCGAGTCACCGGAGAAGGGGACACACGCGTCCAGCACCTGCTTCGTGAAGGCGCGGGCGCCGATGCGGGAGGCGAAGTAGGGGAGTCCCAGCACTCGCTCCTGTGGCGCGTCTTCCGGGAAGAGGAAGGTGCGCAGCCGGTCCACCTGTTCGGCGGCCGTGGCGTCGCGCCGGGCGAGCGCGCGGCGGTAGCGGCCCGTCAGCCGGGACACCGCGACGCGCACCGTGCCCTGGGTGCGGCGCAGGGCATCCTGGAGGTTCGCGTCCAACGCCATCACCGGCCCGGCGGCGCGCTCCAGCTCCGCGGCGAAGGCGCCGAAGAGGCGGGCCTCCATGGCCTCTGGTGTCTCCAGGGCCTCTGGCGCACTGCGCGTGGCCAGCCGTGTGAGCAGCGTGTCACGCGGCACGCTGACTTCGTCCGGCTTGAGCTCCAGCTTGCCCAGCCACCGGCGTGTGCGGTCATCCAGCACGCGGAAGCGCGCACGGGGGATGGCGAGCGGCATGGGGCGTCCGGCGTGGGCGTACAGCGGCGCCAGTTGCGCGAAGTAGGCCAGCTCGCCGGGACCGCCGACATACGCGGCCGTGGGAAGCAATGTGTCTTGAAGGAGGGGACGCAGCAGCGCGGACGTGGTGAAGCGCAGCGGTTCGCGCTCCAGGGCGGCGTGCAGTTCGTCCTGGGAGAGGGTGGCACTCCCCAGGTGGCCCACCAGGCTCCATGCGCCCGCTGCCGTGGGGTCCAACCGGTAGCGCGGACCGTCGAGCGCATCCGGAGAGAAGAAGCTGAGCGGCGAGCCCGGGCGGATGTGGACCTGCACCGCATAGCCCGCGCGGGTGAGCGCCTCCGTGCGGGCCGCGAGCGCCGAGGAGAGCGGCCCCGCTTCCTGGAGCGCGAAGCGATGCACGGGCGCGGCCAGCGGCGCGAGCCGTGCGTCTCTCGGGTCGAGGAAGAGCAGTCCCTCGTCGGCGAAGAGGGATGACAGCACGTCGGTGAAGGCTCCCGCGAGCGTGGCTTCGGGACGGTAGGCCCGCTCCAGCAGGGAGAGGAATTCCTCCGCGTGGGGCTCCGCTTCCAGTTCGGCGCGGAGGGTGGCCAGGGCGGGGAGGACGCTCGGGCCAAGGTGGCGGTGGGCGATGGGCGCTCGAGACGTTGCGGCGTCGGGAAGCTCGAGCGCCAGACGACAGGGTCCGCCGCCCGGGCGCGGGATGACACAGTGGTCAATCTCCGGCAGGTCATGGTCCTCCGTCTGGAGCCAGAAGACGGGAACACAGGGCCGGCCGGTTTCTTCCCGAAGCGCGCGCGCCGTGACGATGGCGGAGGCGGCCTTGTAGAGCGTGTACAGCGGGCCCAGGAAGAGGCCCATCTGCTGTCCCGTCACCACCGCCACGGTGCCGGGTTGGGCGAGCAGCGCGAGATTGCGCTCGCGCGCGGGGCTGGGCGCGAGCCGCGCGTTCTGCGCGCCCAGCACGTCCAGCAGCGCGGGCGACACCGTGCGCGACGCGGCGGCGTCCACGGCTCGCGCGCGGCCTTCACGGTGTCGGTAATCGTCGGAGAGAAAGGAGAGCGCTGGCGCGTCTCCGCGAAGCCACGCGGTCGAGAACGAGGACGTCACGGCATGCCGTGATAACAGGTCGCGGCGGACGCGCCACCGGAACTGCACGCTTGCACGTCGTGTGCGGCCTTGGCGGAGTGTGTCATCCCGGTGCGAACGCGAGCCGCGCGCGGGGAAGAGCCTTGTTATAGGGTCCGCCCGAATGCGGAACCTGCTCCTCGGAATGACGCTGGCCATGAGCCTTGGAATCGGGTCGACGGCAATCGCGCAGCCTCCTCGGCAGCTCCACGCGGGTGAAATCGCGGCGGGTCTGAAGCGGCTCGGTGTGACGGGCAGCGTGCTCTATGTCGCGGCCCACCCGGACGACGAGAACACGCGCCTGCTCGCGTGGCTGGTGGGTGAACGCGGCCTGCGCGCGGGTTACTTGTCCGTGACGCGCGGTGATGGCGGGCAGAACCTCATCGGCACCGAGCAGGACGCCCTGCTGGGGCTCATCCGCACGCATGAGCTGCTCGCCGCGCGGAGCGTGGACGGCGCGGAGCAGTTCTTCACGCGCGCGCGGGACTTCGGCTATTCGAAGAGCGCGGAGGAGGCGCTGCGCATCTGGGGACATGACGAGGTGCTGGCGGACGTGGTGCTCGCCATCCGCCGCTTCCAGCCGGACATCATCATCACCCGCTTCACCACGAAGCCGCCGAACCACGGCCACCACACGGCCTCCGCGCTGCTGGCGGAGGAGGCCTTCCTCGCCGCCGCGGACCCGAAGCGCTTCCCGGAGCAGCTCTCCGAGGTGAAGCCCTGGAAGGCGGACCGCCTGCTGAACAACGCCTCGCAGTGGTGGTTCAAGCCCGACGAGGACCTGTCCCGCTACGTGAAGCTGGAGGCGGGCGGCTACGACGCGCTGCTCGGGCGTTCGTGGGGCGAGGTGGCCGCGGAGAGCCGCAGCCAGCACAAGAGCCAGGGCTTCGGCATGGCGCCGGACCGCGGCCCCAGCACGGAGTACTTCACGCCGCTTGCGGGGACGCTGCCGAAGCGCGACGTGTTCGAGGGGCTCGACTTCTCCTGGAAGCGTTGGAAGGGCTCGGACGCCGTGGCCCGCGCTGTGGCTGCCGCGGAGAAGGGCTTCGACGCACGCGCGCCCCACCGCTCCCTGCCCGCGCTCGTTCGCGTGCATGATGCGCTGTCCGCGCTGCCGGACTCACACCCGTGGAAGGCGCCCAAGTTGCGGGAGACGGAGGCGCTCATCGCCGCCTGCGCGGGCCTGTTCCTGGAGGTGCGCGCCGCCGCGCCCTCGGGCATCCCCGGACTGCCCGTGGCGCTGGAGGTGGTGGCGCTGAACCGCTCGCCGGCCGAGGTGGAGTGGGTGGGCGTGACGCTGCCGGGTGAGAAGCCCGAGGCCATGGGCCAGAAGCTGGGCGCGAACGTGCCCTTGAAGCTTTCGCGCACGGTGACGTTGCCAATGACGGCGCCCATCTCCACGCCCTACTGGCTGCGCAAGCCCGTCACCGGGGGCCTCTACACGCTCGAAGGCGAGGACCGCGCGCTCACGGGCCACCCGGAGGGTGTCCCCGCGCTGTCGGTGACCTTCGAATACAAGGTGGCGGGCCGGCGGTTCCGCGCGGTGCGTCCGGTGATTCATGCCTGGACGGACCCGGTGCGCGGCGAGCTCTATCGTGACTTCGAAATCGTCCCGGTCGTCACCGCCACGCTGGCGCAGGACGTGCTCATGTTCCCCAACGGCGAGTCCCGTGCCGTGCCGGTGGTGCTGGCCGCGGGGATGGACCAGGTGCCGGGCACGGTGCGGATGGTGGCGCCGCCCGGTTGGCGCGTGGAGCCCAAGTCGGTCGAGTTCAAGCTCGCGGCGCGCGGCGACGAGCGCACCGTCACGTTCCAGGTGACGCCGCCCCCAGGCGCCACGCAGAAGGGCGAACTCTCCGTGGACGTCGACGTGGGCGACCGCGCCTGGTCCTGGCGGGCGCGCTCCGTGTCCTATCCGCACATCCCGCCGCTGACGGTGCGTCAGCCGTCCACGGCCACGGTGGTGCCCTTCTCCCTGGCGATGAAGGGCAAGCGCATTGGCTACATCCCCGGTCCGGGGGACCGCGTGGCGGAGAGCCTGTCCGCGGTGGGCTACGAGGTGACGCTGCTCCCCGAGGAGCGGCTGGCCCGGGAGAACCTGGCGCGCTTCGACGCCATCCTCGTGGGCGTGCGCGCCTTCAACGCCAACACGCACCTGGCCGTCCACCGTGAGCGGTTGCTCCAGTACGTGGAGGGCGGCGGCCGGCTGGTGGTCCAGTACAACACCAACAGCCGCGTGGGGCCGCTCACGTCCCTCGTCAGTCCGTACCCCATGGAGATTGGCCGCGACCGCGTGACGGACGAGACGGCGGTGATGACGCCGCTGTCCGCCGATGAGCCGCTGCTGCGCGCGCCCAACGCGCTGTCGGCCGCGGACTTCGAGGGGTGGGTGCAGGAGCGCGGCCTCTACTTCGCGTCCACGTGGGACGCCCGCTACCGGCCCGTGTTCGCCATGCATGACGCCGGTGAGGCGCCGCTCCAGGGCGCGCTGCTGGTCGCCCGCCATGGCAAGGGCACGTTCGTCTACACGGGCCTCGCCTTCTTCCGTCAGCTTCCCGCCGGTGTTCCCGGCGCCTACCGCCTGTTGGCCAACATCCTTTCTCAATGAGCACTGCCCCCCATCTGAATCCGCGTGAGCCCGCCGCCGAGGCCCCCGCGCCCCGGCCCGAACTCGATGACGCGCCGCCGCTGTTGGGCTCGTGGCGCAACATCTACATCCTGGTGATGGCCACCTTCGTCGTCTTCGTCGTCCTGGGCTGGGTGCTCACGGAGGTGTATTCGTGACGGGGCTCGACTGGCTGGTGCTTGGCGGCACCATCGCGTTCATCGTGGCGTGGGGCCTCTGGAAGTCCCGGGGCGCGGGCACCAGCGAGGCGTTCCTGCGCGGTGGCCGCGAGCTGAAGTGGCCCACCATTGGCCTGGCGGTGATGGCCACCCAGGCCAGCGCCATCACCTTCCTCTCCGTCCCCGGGCAAGCGTACGAAGACGGGATGCGCTTCGTGCAGTTCTACTTCGGACTGCCGATCGCGATGATCGTCATCAGCGCTGTCTTCGTGCCCATCTACTACCGGCTGAACGTCATCACGGCCTACGAGTACCTGGAGTCACGCTTCGACCTGAAGACCCGGCTGCTGGGCGCCTTCCTCTTCCTCATCCAGCGGGGGCTCGCGGCGGGCATCACCATCTACGCGCCCGCCATCATCCTCACCGCCATCCTCGGGTGGCCGCTGGAGCCCACCATCATCGCCATGGGCGCGCTGGTCATCCTCTACACGGTGACGGGCGGCGCCAAGGCGGTGAGCCAGACGCAGAAGCAGCAGATGGTGGTGATGATGGGCGGCATGGTGGTGGCCGCCATCGTCATCATCTGGCGGCTGCCAGAGCACGTGTCGTTCGGCAAGGCGGTGGACGTCGCGGGCGCCTTCGGCCGGATGAACGTGGTCAGCTTCGACTTCGACATGCAGGACCGCTACAACTTCTGGTCCGGAATGACGGGGGGCCTGTTCCTGTCGCTGTCGTACTTCGGCACGGACCAGTCCCAGGTGGGACGCTACCTCTCCGGCCGCTCCATCGCCGAGAGCCGGCTGGGGCTGCTCTTCAACGGCGTGCTGAAAATCCCGATGCAGTTCCTCATCCTCTTCGTCGGGATTCTCGTCTTCGTCTTCTATCAGTTCAGCACGCCGCCGCTGCTCTTCAATGAGAGCCTGCGCGCGCGCGTCCAGGGCACGGCGCAGGCGGGGGAGTACGCCGCGCTGGAGTCCAAGTGGGAGCAGGTCCAGTCCGGCAAGCGCGCGGAGGTGGAGCGCTACCTGTCGGCCGTGGACGCGGGCGACGTGGCGGCGGGCGAGGCCTCGCGGGCGCTGCTCGAGGATGCCGCGAAGGCGGCGGGCGCCGTCCGCAAGGAGGCCAAGGACCTGGTGGCCCGCGCGCTGCCGGGCGCGGAGACGAAGGACTCCGACTACATCTTCATCACCTTCGTGAAGCGCTGGCTGCCCAGCGGCCTGTTCGGCCTGCTCATCGCCGTCATCCTGTCCGCGTGCATGAGCTCCATCGCCAGCGAGCTGACCGCCCTGGGCGCGACGACGACGGTGGACTTCTACCGGCGAATCTTCAAGCGCGACGCCTCGGACAGGCACGTGCTGGTGGCGTCCAAGCTGTTCACGGTGTTCTGGGGGCTGGTGGCGGTGGCCTTCGCCACCTTCGCGTCGCTGCTCGACAACCTCATCCAGGCGGTCAACATCCTGGGCTCCATCTTCTACGGGACGGTGCTGGGCATCTTCCTGGTGGCCTTCTTCGTGAAACACGTGCGCGGCCACGCGGTGTTCGCGGCGGCCGTCATCTCCCAGGCGACGGTGGTGGCGCTCTTCTTCCTCTCCGACATCGGCTATCTCTGGTTCAACGTCATCGGCTGCGCGCTGGTGGTGGTGCTGGGCCTGATGATGCAGGCCGTCCTGCCGCGCGGTGAGACGCCGGCCCCGGCGGCGGGGGCCTGAGCCGGGAGCGCCCGGGCGAATGAAGGCCGGGAGGCGTCCGTGAAGGGGCGCTGGCCCGGCCTTGCAGTATGCTCGTCCCACAAGAGGGACGGACATGTCTGACGGGAAGAGGCGGCCCGGTCGCCCGGGGCGTTCCGAGGAGCCACGCAGCGCGCCGGAGGTGGACGAGGACGCGACGCGGGACATCCCGCTCCTCACGCGCCCCGAGGAGACGCGCATGGGGCCCGTGGAGCCCCGTCACGAAGAGACGCGCATGGGCCCGGTGGAGC
>JBKGHI010000299.1:0-9793 GCA_046520405.1 Myxococcus sp. 1LA | reverse complement strand
GTTCCCGTAAGCGATCGATTTTACTCGGGCTGATTCCTGATCGGCGCTCTAGCAGAAGCACCATTCCCCACACGGATGTCATGGGGTGTACCTCGCCTTCAGGTGCGCACCCTTCGAAGGAGCAGGTCTTCCCTGCCTGGTCACGGCGTTGTGAGCTCTCGAGAGCATGTACACCCCTCTCGGCGGTCGAGCGACCCGACACCTCGTGAAACCGCCGTGACTCGCCAACGTAGGCTTCCTCTCTGTCATGGGGCCCGAGGGCATGGGAGTGCTCCACCCAGCGTACCCACTTCCTCTGGTGCGACAATGGCCCACTCAGCAACGGTGAGTCAGGGTGAGAGCCGCTACGGGACGCCCGAGCCGCAGATCGAGATCTGCCTCCCCAAGGGGACCAGCCACCGCCTCGTGAGCGCCGCGCTCCACAAGCTGGCCGCCGACGTCGAGCTGGCGACCCCGGAGCGGGAGCGCTGGGTGGTCCAGACCGAGAGCTTCTACGACGCCTGCGGCCGCGTTTACCTCGAGCTGGCCGACGCGACGCCGGCCGAGGCCGAGCGCGGGATGGCGATGCTGCGGAAGCTGGTGGGCTGAGCAGCGAGCGGCGCGCCGCGAAATGCGAATAGCCGCTTCCCAACAAAAGCGGCTATTCGGCACCGTGCTGGAAGACGAACCGACAACCCACCTCATGGGGTCTCGCACGCGTGGACGACGGCCGCGACTGCCTCCGACCAGGGAATCCGCTCTTGCTCGAGCCGCACGTTCCGTCCCCATGCGTTCGCACGCAGGCGCTCGAACATGCGCCGCTCCGCATCGGTGAGTTCGGGAAGGGACGCCGCGCCGTGCTGAGCCGGTTCTTCGCTCCAAAGATTTCGATGCGCGAGCAGCGTGGCCTCATCCATGAGCACAGAAGTAACGTCGCCCAAGGTCGCTCGGGCTCGATCGAGAATTGCCAGTCCGTGCGTGTCGATATCGCCCCAATAGACCACCGGCGCGCCGCTCAACCAAGGGATCGTAGAGAGGGGCTTGACGGATGCACCGAGCTTCATGAATGCCACGCATCCGGCGATGTCGGGCAGCGCCAGCCCGCACTCTAGGTTCTCCACCACGAGTACGCGAGAGGGGGCGAGAGGGAGCGCAGCCAGCTCTTCGATGGGCGCCTCGACGTCGCGCAAGCCCCCAATGGCTCGCCGGAGTTCGAGACACAGGACGCGGATACGCACGCGATGCGGGGGGCGACGGATTCCGCACACGTCGAAGAAGTCTCCGGCGGCGTCATTGCCGCGAACTGCTCGGAGCAGATCCGCGACAAGTGTCCTGCGACCCGAATCGACCCACTTGGTGTCAAGGCCCTCGACCGGAAGTTGCCGGAGGAAGAGGCCCGACCGTGGGTTCTCGACCAGCCATGAGAGAACCTCCAATAGCCGCCGGAAGTCCACGTCGGCGTAATCCGCGAACACGTCGAAGTAGCGCGCGAGCGCGTCCAACCCACGGAGTTGACTCCACCTCCCAGTGAACTCGTCGTACCTCGCAGCAGCGCGAACGAAGCGCGATTCCTCGTCGGCGATTCGGGCGATTTCGGCGGGCGAGGCGAGATCGATCCGGGACGGAAGACGTTGTCGTCCGAGCTTCTGCCATTGGACCTCGATCCATGTGAGTTCGCCACCTCCCGACCAGCGCGACCACGCTTCGATCCACTCGCGCACCGAGGCGGGATCCGCTGCGACGTCGCGCTCCGTCGGTGCACCGAGGAGCGTGGACATCGGCCACACGCCGCCTCCGACGAGCCAGCGACGATGCTGGCTCGCGTAGCGCTTGCGGAGATTCGCCGCGAGATCGTTAGGAAGCAGCAGCTTTCTCGCCATCTCGGACGTGCTCCGGCAGCTTCAGACGCTTCTCCTCGGCGTCGTAGGGGATCAGCAGGTAGGACGAGCTCTTCCGGTCCCTGATGTGCACGAAGCACGCGCCACCGATGAATGGTTCGAGCGTCATCACGGACTTCAACGGCGTCGCGACGACCATCTGGAAGCCGAAGGTCTCGAAGATGTTCATCGCCATCGACGTGAACTCCGAGTCCGCCTTGTCGAAGGCTTCGTCGAGGACGACCGTCGCGAACGACGGTAGGGCACGGTCTCGGCCGCCCAGCTGATACCTTAGTGCAGCGGCGAGGCACGTCGCGGCGAGCTTCTGTCGCTGTCCACCGGACTTGCCGGCTCCGCTCCGGTAGATCTCTACCTCAAGGCCGCTCTCGTCGAGCTCGCGCGCGACGAACTCGACGTGCAGACGAACGTCCAGCACGAGGTCGCGCCAGCTTCTGTCCGCGGTCTCTTGGCTGCCGAGCCGCTTGACCAGGGCGCTCAGGACGAGGAAGCGTTTCTCGGCGACGACGGGATCGTCGCTGAACGAATGCGTGAGCGCTTCCTTCAGGCTTTGCTTGAACTGGCGGACCTCCTCGAGTGCGCGGTCGAGTGGCTCAATGACGAGACGCGTCCCAGGGTTGAACGGCGTCGTCGCAAGGCTCTCGTTCACGAGCTCGAGCCGCTCGCGAATTGCCGAACGCTCGAGGTCGAGGCGTGTCGAGAGCAAGGTGAGGTTTTGATCGCTTTGCTCTTGCAGGAGCTGCATGAAGCGATTCTCGAACCGCGGTAGCCCGTCTGTCTCGAGCCGCGTCAGCTTCGCGAAGTAGTCCTCAGCACTCTCCAGCGTCGCGTCGAGGCCGCCGCTCTCCGCCGGCCACCTGCGGTTGAATTCCGAGAGCTGCCGTTCGACGTCGCGGCGAAGCTCGCCCATGCGAAGCTCGCACTGCTTGACTTCGCCTCGGATGCCACGATCGACTTCCTTCGTCAGCAACTCCAAGGTCTCAAGGCTCATCTTCCGGCTTGCGCCCGCGAATCGTTCGCCGAGTCCGGCCGCTTGGCTGGGCGTCAGTCTGACTGAGAGGAGCGCACGAGGAAGCTCCGCCCGGGCGCGCTCAAGCTTCGCGCGCTCGTTCTCAATGGTGAGCTTACGGGCCTCGACTGCGTTTCGCGCGTCCGTGGCCTCGGAGTGTCGTGCTTGCTGGGTCGCGATCTGCGCGTCGAGTTCGGTGAGTTCGGGAATCGCCGCTTTTTCGGTGGTAATCTGGTCCTCAAGCTCCGCGATTCGGGCGAGGAGCGACTCCAAGTCGACCTCGGCCCATGTGAGGTTCGCGAGCGTCTGGCAGTGCAGCTGCTCTTGCCGGTGCTGCTCGCGTTGGTCTTTGGCGTCGGCCAGCAGCCGCTCCAGATTCGCGAGCTCCGCGGCAAGCTCGCCCGCACGGTCTTTGTAGAGCTTCAGCTTTTCGCGGTTGTCGAAACCGAGGACCCAGCGTCGACGGTCGTCTACGTTGTGCCGATCGTCCTTCTCGTGGCGCGAGTGATTGTGCTTGATCTGCCCCTGCTGGGTGACGGCGCGTGCGGCGTTTCGGAATGCGCCGATCGTCTCGGCGCACTCGTAGTCGAATCGCTCCGTGAGCTCCTGGCGTACCCACATGGCCTGTGGAGCCTGAGCGAAGGTGAGCTTCCGGACGAGCGAGTTGGCTCCGAGAGGCGAGCGCTTTCCGTCGCGTGGAAGCATGCGGAGGTAGACCAGGCGCTGCCGGAACTCGTTCTCATTCACGAACGAGGAGACGACGGCGTAGTGCTGGTCGTCGACGAGCATGGAGAGCGCGAACCCGTGCAGGACTCGCTCGATAGCTCCGCGCCACGCCGCCGCGTTCTTCTCGACCTCGATGAGTTCACCCGCGAACGGGAGCTCCTCCTCGGCGAGTCCGAGTGCCTGGGCAATCCGTGCGCGAATTGCAAGCATCTGCGCCGGAACGTTCGACCGATGCCGCTCCATCGCGTCGATCTCGGCGCGGACCCCCTGAAACTCCTCTTCCTTCAGGCGCCGCTGTTCCTTCAGGGTATCAGCGTGTCGTTCGAGTTCCGCGGTCCTTGCGGCAGCCTGCTCGAGGCGCCCTTTGGCCTCGGAGACGGCGTGCACAAAAGTCGGTGCGCTCTCCGGCATTTTCCAACCGAGTGCAGTGCACGCGTCCAGCGCACGTTGGCGTCGCTGCAACCGTGCTGGTCGGTCGTGCTGGGCCATTTCGAGCTGTCGGGTGAGATGCGAGAGCCCGCTGCTTAGCCCGTCCCGCCTGCTCCGAAGGAGCGTCAATTTCTCGTACTCGCCCTCTAGAAGGCTCGAGAGGTGGAGGGCTTCTTGGCGCGCGCCCTCGGCCTCGACCGCAAGCTTGTCGATACGCTGCGTGAGCAGCTCCTCGCGCTTTTGCTCGCAGTAGACGTCTACGCCCACCGCCAGCTCGTCGAGCGCCACTTTCTGGTCGAGCACCCGGAGCAGATCGGCGTGGCCCGTTCGTGCTGGCGCGAGGGTCTCAATCTGTTGCCGGGCCGCCACTACCGCTTGGTGAGCTGCATGAAGCTCGGCGAATTCACCTACGAGACGATCGGCCGTCGCGAACGTCTCGGGGGGATCGAGCATGAAGTCGCGTAGGAATACGTTCAGGTCGCCAAGGTTCTTGGCGGACTGGGTCTTGTGTAGCAGGCGCAGCGCGCGCTCGCTGTCGATGCCGAGGAGTCCTCGGAAGCGCTCCTGGTACGCGCTGAACTCCTCTCTGACGAACGCTTCCGGTAGCTCGTGCTTGACGCGCCGGACGTCGAAGTCGCTCTTCGGGAAGAACTCGAGCGACCGCAGATCGAGCTCGCGTTGCACGACGACGTGGAGCTTCCGTACATCGGTCGGCGAGCACGAGTTGCCGCGAATCCAAAGCACCTGGGCGAGCACGACGACGCGGCCTCGAGCGTTCCGGTAGGTCTCTGCGATGGCTGACCAAGTCGTGCCGGATCGGAGGTACTGGGCACTGTGTTCGCCATTGTCGCCCGTCTGATGAGCCCAGGCGCCGCGGATGTAGCTGACGAGATTTCGGTCCTTGCCAACGCGCTCCGCTTCTCGTGCGGCGACATTGAAGTCAACCCACTTCGGAGGGGTGAGCAATGCTGCGTGTGCGTCGAGCAGAGTCGACTTGCCCGATCCGGACGGACCTACAAAGAGGTAGCCGGTCTCGGGGATCGGGATGTCGCAGAGGTCGCGGAATGTGCCCCAGTTCAGGGTCTGAAGACGCACGAGCCGAAATTGCTCGTCGCGGCCGTCGGGGAGAAGCGGCAGTTCCAGATTGCTCGACGAGTGCTTCATGCCTCGCTCTCCTCGTCGCGACCGTCGCTTTCGTCGCTGTCGTTCGGCACCTGACCGTCGCCCACTTCGCGCAGCCGCTCGTAGGTCTGCGTGAGTTCATGGATCTCCTCGGCCCGGAACAGTAGCTTAAGCGTGGGTGAAACCTCGAAGCGGTCCTCCCCGCCTCGGAGCCTTCGAAGGAGACTTAGTTCCTTGGCGCGCTCCACGGCGCCGGCAGCCTGCTTCTCGAGTTTCACCTGGTCGCGCGTTTTGTCCGGTGCGAACGCTGCGAGGCGTTCGATCATTTCGTCACGAGAGACAACAGCACGCTCTCCGCGTGCCTCTGCCTGGATCAGCTGTTCGCGCAGAAACAGCAGCAACGCCGATTGGAGGAACGTGAGCGACGCCTTGCGCAGAAGGATGGGTATCTCGATCTCATCCGAGACGACCTGGCGCGTGAAGGCGACCTGCTGTTCGTGATCCACCACCAAGTCGAGAAAGAGCTCGTGGAGACGCGATCTCAGGATCCGCTCGTCCCGCAAAAGCACCGGCCAGAGCTTGGTTTGTCGCTGCGCATCGAGCGCGGGGCCGAGCAGTAGTTGTACGAGTACGCGGCGCGTCTCGATCCGCAGCTCGCCGAGATCCCCGGCGAATGCGCCGGACGCCGGGGTCTCGTCCGGGAGCCCGTCGACCGGGCCGAGCTCGTCAGTCAACGAGTTCATGGAACCGCTCCCTGGAAAAATAGATGGCTGGGATCTTTGCTCGGCGTCGGAATTGATCTGCCCCCCGCCATGTTACGGTCTCGACGCGGTCAGTGCGCTCCCCGTGTTTCGCGCCGAGGGCGACGTAGCCGACGATGCTTCCGAGACCCTGTTCGGCTGGGAAGCGATCGAGAACTTGCGCGATCGTCACGCGCGGATGCTGTTCGAGCAGAGCACGTAGGTTATGGCGCAGGGTGCGGAAGTCGATCTCCGACTGGCGAACCAGGCTGCCAACCGTCACGAGGTCGAGCTCAGACGCCTCGGTGTCGCGGATCGCCGTGTCGACGACGCGCTCCGCAGGGTCGTAGAGGGCGCATTGCGAGACCGAACGTACGCGGCTGCTCGTGAGGGAGAGCTCGTACTCCAGGTCCCGAGTCGGGCGGACCACGTCTCGAATGGCGAGCGCGGCTTGGGTCGCGCGCCTCAAGAGGGAATGGAGGCGGCGTTGTTCGAGGAACTCGCGGCTTTGCACGAAGCTCTTCAGGCTGCGCGCGAAGTTCTGCAGTACCTCATGCACGCGGCTACCTTCATCGATCAGGAGAGACATAAGCTGGACCAAGAACTTGCGTTCGCGTGGCTGGAGCCTCTGTGCGAACGGTCGGCTGCTCACCGCATCGATGGCTTCGCGCAGGGCCTCGGACTCCTCTGGATCGGTGAGCAGTCTCCAGAATCCGGTGAAGGTCCTGCCGGCCTCGCTCTCCCCGATGACATCCACGCCGGCGAATAGCGATTCGAGTACGTCGCCCCGACTGCCTTCGTTCTCCAGCAGCATCTGTCGGAGCCCGCGATTCAGCTTGTCGAAGTCGTCCCGGACGCGTCGGAAGTCGGCCGAGAGCTCGTCGGCGAGGCCGATGATCTCGCGCGCCCGTTCGAGCGCGCGATCCTCGGCGAGGGGATTCACGCCGCGTGCGCGCACGGTGTCAACCTCACGATCGATTCGATCGCGTTCTTGCAGGAGCGCGCGGATACGACTCTCCGGATCGGGGTCCGTGTCCTCCGCCAGCCGGATAAGCTGGCGAATGACGGTGGAGAGCCGGCTCTCGGTGGTAACCACCCGACGTTGCGTCAGGCTCGAGATGAAGCGGATGGCGTGTGCTGCGTCGCTGCTGAGCTCGTACTGTTCCTCGCTGGCTCCGGTGGGGAGTCGTCTAACGAGCCAACCCTGCGTGAGCCAATCGGCGATGTAGGCTTGCGCTGGCTGGGGCAAGTCCTCGCCGGTCGCGCGCAAGTCCTCCAACGATCGTCCGAGGCGCTCGACGAGTACCGAAGCAGCGAGAGTCGTCTCGCCCTCAAGAAGAAGGTCCTGGAGGACCGCGATCACGATGGGCGCCTTGTCGGCTGCCAGGAGCCGCCAAAGGGGCTGGCTTCGAAGAGTGCGGAGGGCGGCGAGGCCTCGAGGGCCTCTCATGAGATTCGTCTCCGGGCGCGTGAAGACTCGCGGGGCATCTCGCTGAAGCGTACGTCTAGTTTTTAGATCCGTCTAGTGGTTATTCGCGATATCGTGGTGCCATGGTTCGAACCACCGAGGGGTCCAGCGGGACTCCCGCTGCACGCAGTGCTGGGCGCTGGAGCCAGGAACGTCGACTCGAGTTCATCGACTTCAGGCTGCGTTGGGACGGTCGCCTAAATCGCGGTGACCTCACTGATTTCTTCGGCATTTCGGTGCCCCAGGCGTCGCTTGACATCGCCCGCTACGGCGAGCTCGCGCCCGGGAACCTTGAGTACGACAGGAGCTCGCGCGTTTACCTGGCGGCGCCAGGCTTCCGCGCCTTGTTCTCCTCCACCTCCCCTGAGCGATTTCTCAGCGAGCTGCTCGCGATCGCCTCGGGACTTCGTAAAGAAGAGCGCAGCATGGTTGGGCACTGCCCGCCGGTCGCCATCGTGCCGAACCCAGGCCGAATGCTCGACCTCGACGTGCTCGTCGCGCTCCAACGAGCCATGCGAGAGGGAGAAGGCGTGCGCGTGGTCTATCAGTCGTTGACTCGATCGGAGCCCTCGACCCGCACACTCTCACCCCATGCGCTCGCCCATGACGGCTTCCGCTGGCACACGCGTGCCTACTGTCACTCGCGAGGGTCGTTCCGCGATTTCGTCCTCGCACGCGTGTTCGAAGTGCTAGGACCCGCGTCGCGCGGCAAGGGACCCGAGCACGACGTGGAGTGGAACACGTTGGTCCGGCTCGTGCTCGTTCCCCATCCCGATCTTCCCGGAGCCCACCGTCGCGCGATCGAACTCGACTACGGGATGGCGAACGGAGAGGTCGAGCTTACCTGTCGTCAGGCTCACCTCTTCTACGTCTTGCGACACCTACGACTCGATGAATGGGGCGCGTCGCCGCAGGCTCAACAGGTAGTGCTCAAGAACTCGAGCGAAGTGGAACGGTACCGCACCGAGTTCAGCATGGCATAGCGCTTCCCCGCGCCACGATGCGCCCCATCGGGTCGAGGTGGGATGGAGACGATGGCGGCCGTCATGGCGGGCTATGCACGTCGGGATGCGAGTGCAGAGCGTGCGTCCCCTGACCGAGTAGCCGCTTCGTCACAACGCGGCTATTCGGGCCCATGAGGTCGCGCGGGTGGGATGCATCGATGGCCGTGACCCGCGAGACGCTCTACGAGGAGGTCTGGGCCGAGCCGATGACGAAGGTCGCGGCACGGTACGGCGTCTCGTCGAGCTTCCTCGCGCGGGTCTGCGAGCGGCTGAACGTCCCGCGGCCGTCTCGCGGCTACTGGGCGCAACTGGAGGTCGGGAAGGCCAGCGCGAAGCCCGCGCTCCCCGACGCACGCCCGGGCGACGAACTCGAATGGTCGCGCGAGAGTGAGCCGCGCCGTGTGCCCGCGCGCTGCCGCAGGCGCCCTCCGATGGCGCGCCCTCGCCGCGGCGCCGGCAACGCGAACGGCCATCACGACACGAGCTGATCGTCGGTGCGCGCGAGCACTTCGAGGGCGCCAAGGAGTCCGACAGCGGGTACCTGCGGCCGCTCAAGAAGCGGCTCGTCGACGTGTTCGTGACGAAGGCGACGCTGGACCACGCGCTCGACATAGCGAACGCGCTGTTCTTGGCGCTCGAGGACCGCGGGCACCGCGTCACGTTTGCGCCCTTGGACCAGCACCTGCGCCGGCCCGAGGTCGACGAGCGCACCGAGGGCGGGGGCGAGCGGTACGGCTACGGACGCTGGGGGCCGGACCGCCCGACGGTCGTCTACGTCGGCACCGTCGCGATCGGCCTGACGCTGTTCGAGCTCAGCGAAGAGGTCGAGGTCCGATACGTGGACGGCAAGTACGTTCCCGTCGCCGACATCCCGCAGCCGACCACGAGACGACTACGCTGGGCGCCACCGGAGCACATCTGGACGCACAAGCGTGACATGCCGAGTGGGCGCCTGTGCCTCCGGGCTTCATCCCCGTACGCGCTCGCCAAGTGGGAGAAGCAGTGGCGCGAGTGCAAGGGCTCGGACCTCTCATCGAAGGTGCCCCAGATCGTCCGCGAGCTGGAGGCCGAGGTCGCAACCATCGCTGCGCTCGTCGCAGAGGGAGAACGGCAAGCCGAGATCGAGCGGCAGAAGTGGGAGGCACAACAGGCGAAGTGGCGCGCCGAGGAAGCGGAGCGTCGGCGCATCCAGAACACGAAGGAGAGCAGGGAGGAGCTCTTCGCCATCATCGAGGCGTGGGGGGTGGCCAAGCAGATCGAGGGCTTCTTCGAGGACGCCGAGCGGCGCGCGGCCGAGCTCGACGAGGACGCGAGGGATGCGGTCCTGGACCGGCTCAAGCGGGCCCGGGCGCTGCTGGGGGACGTCGACGCCCTCCGGCGGTTCCGGGCCTGGCGGGCACCGGAGGAGCGGTAGCGTGGGG
>JBKGHI010000298.1:0-9842 GCA_046520405.1 Myxococcus sp. 1LA | reverse complement strand
GCTCGCGTCCCCCCCCCACGGGCGGCGCCCTTGGCCGCGCGGGCCGGCGCCTTGCGCGCGGGCTTGGCGGCCACGGGCGCGTCATCATCCATGGACAGCTCCGCCTCATCGTCCGAGTCGAAGCCCGGAGCCGCGCGGCCATGCCGGCGCGGCGGCAGCTTCAGCTCACCGGTCGGCGGCGCGGCCTTGCCATCCGACACGGCGTGCAGCAGCTCCACCTCGCTCGTCTTGAGCGGGCGCAGCTCGCCGGGGCGCAGTCCTTCCACGCCCACGCCGGCGTAGGACGGACGGAACAGGCGCACCACCGGGTGCCCCACCGCGGCGCACAGCCGCTTGATGAGGTGCGGGCGTCCTTCCGCCACGACAATCTTCAGCCAGGTGTTCCGCTCGGCCGCCTCGAACACGCCCACCGACACCGGCGTGGCCATGCCGTCCTCCAGCCGCACGCCGCCGCGCAGCTTGTCCAGCGTGGCCGCGTCCGGGGCGCCCTTCACCTTCGCCAGGTAGGTGCGCGGCACCTGGAAGCTGGGGTGCGTCAGCTTGTGCGCCAGCGCCCCATCATCCGTGAACAGCAGCGCGCCCTCGGCGTCGTAGTCCAGGCGGCCCACCGGGAACAGGCGCTTGCCCGTCTCTTCCACGTAGTTGGCCACCGTGGGCCGGCCCTGCGGGTCCGACAGCGTCGTCACGACGCCCACCGGCTTGTAGAGCAGGAAGTAGGAGGATTCATCCGGCGGCGTGACGAGCGTCCCGTCCACCGTCACCAGGTCCGTGCCGGGCTCCACGCGGCTGCCCAGCTCCGTCACCGTCTTGTTGTTCACCGCGACGCGGCCCGCGGTAATCAGCTCTTCTGCATGCCGGCGCGAAGCAACTCCCGCGCGGGCCAGGTACTTCTGTAGTCGTTCGGCCGCCATACCATCCTTCTTCCATGCTGCCCGTCACTCGGGCTTGGGCCCCGTCGTATCACCCGTCTCGGGTTTTGGGGGCGTCGTGTCCAGGACGCTGGAGCTGACCTTGTGTGTCCGGTCCGCGGCCGCCATGGCCTCCTCCAGGTCCTCCAGCGCGGCTTCGCTGGCCGCCGCGCTCTTCTCCATCCGCTTCGTGAATGCCGGGTCCGACAGCGCTTCCACCGTCCCCGCAGCCGGCGGCGCCGGCTTGTCTTCCTTCTCGACGATCTCCCGGTGCTCCTGCGTCAGCTCGTGGAACTCACGCAGCGTGGGCAGGGCCGACAGGTCCTTCAGTGCGAAGAACTCCAGGAACTCACGCGACGTTCCATAGAGGATGGGCCGGCCCACCTCTTCGCGCTTGCCCAATATCTTCACCAGCTTGCGGTCCATCAGGGCCTTGATGACCGCGCCGCAGTCCACACCGCGGATGTCCTCGATTTCCGGCCGCGTCACCGGCTGCCGGTACGCGATGATGGCCAGGGTCTCCACCGCCGCGCGGGTGAGGCGCTGCGGCTTCACCCGCAGGTAGCGCCGCACATACTCACCCGAATGCGGGTCCGTCCGGAACTGCCACCCGCCCGCCACCTCGTACAGCACGATGCCGCTGATGCCGTCGCGGTGGATGCCAGAGAGCTGGTTCAGGGCCTCGGCGATGAGCTCCCGCTCGATGCCGGTGGCCAGGTACAGCTCCTCCACCGACAGCGGCCGCTCCGCCACGAAGAGCACGCTCTCGATGACGGTGCGGATGCGGTCCGTGGACAGCTTGCGGCTCTTGGAGAGGAGCTTCTCGAACGACGTCTCCAAGTCCGGAGGCGCTTCGTCCGAGTCCTCCTCGATGGAGGCCGCCTCGAACTCATCCAGCTCGTCCGCGGGGCCAGGGCCCGTGACGGCAGCGATTTCCTCTTCGGAGAACGGGCCGGGGCCACCGGGCGTGCCCGGTTCGGGAGTCTCGTCCTGCGGTCCGTTGCTACCGGTAGTCACTGTCGTCGACCTCCGAGGGAGCCAGCTTCTCCAGCGCGTCCCCGTTGGGCAGCAGCAGGATGGGCCCCATCGGCTCGTCCTGCACCACCCGGATGAGCCGCCGCTTCACCATCTCCAGGATGGCCAGGAAGGTGATGACCACCTCCTGTCGCGACGGGGTTTCCTCTTCGGTGAACAGGCTCTCGAAGAGAACCTGTCCATGCGGGCGCAGGCGCTCTACTACGCGGAGGATGGCCTCGGACAGCGTCACGCGCTCCCGGACCACCTCGTGCTGTAGTTTGGGCTGCAACCGCTCCAACACCCGGTCGAGCGCCTCCACCAGCTTGAGGACGCTGAACTCCTGGAGCCCCACCTCCTCCTCGGGGATGGGGACGGCCTCCACGGGCACGTTGCGGGCGAAGACGTCGCGGCCGAGCAGATCCTGGGTGGCGAGCTGCTCGGCGGCGTCCTTGTACTTCTGGTACTCGAGCAGGCGCCGCACCAGCTCCGCGCGCGGGTCCTCGGCCTCCTCGGCGACGGAGAGGACCTCCCCTGCCTCCTGCACCGCCACGGCGTCCTGACGCGGCAGGAGCATGCGGCTCTTCAGGTGCGCCAGCGTGGAGGCCATCACCAGGAACTCCCCGGCGATGTCGAGGTTGATCTCCCGCATCCGGTCCAGGTGCTCGAGGTACTTCTCCGTGATCAGCGCCAGCGGAATGTCGAAGATGTCGACCCGATGCTCCTTGATGAGATGGAGCAGCAGGTCCAGCGGACCTTCGAAATTGGGCAGCGCGATGCGGAAGTTGTCGCCAGGACTCCGCGGCAACTCCCCTTCACGAAGGGCCTCATCGGCCGGCGAGCGACGTTCCTCACTCACCGGATGTCCTGGATGGCGTCAACGGTATGGGTGGGGGCGCGTCATCGCGTAAGGGCCCGACTTTCTTAGGCAGCGGGCACGAGCCTGGAGGACACACACCCATACCAGTGCCCCCCAGGTGGGTCAAACAATCGGCAGTGAAAGCCCGTTCAGGCACACCGACTCATGGGATTCCCACGGCCTTGCGGACCTGGTCCATGAGGCGGGTTGCCTCGGCCCGGGCCCGGTTGGCGCCGTCCTCGAGGATGCGGTCCACCTCGCCGGGGTCGGCCGCCAGCTCGGCGTACCGCTGGCGGGCCGGGCCAAAGGTCGTGTGGTAGGCCTCCAGGAGCTTCTTCTTGTAGTCCCCGTAGCCCTTCCCGCCCGCCTTCCAGGTGGCGTCCACCTCGGCGAACTCGGACTCGGGCAGCATCAGCTTGAGCAAATCGTAGAGCGGCGCATCGCTGACCAGCCCGGACGGCGGCGGCTGCGAGGGCAGCGGCTTGGGCGCGTCCACCGGCGTCGAGTCCGTCTTGATGGACATGATGCGCTTCTTGATTTCCTTCTCGTCGCCGAACAGCTCGATGGTGTTCCCGTAGGACTTGGACATCTTCTGTCCGTCGACGCCGGGCACCGTCTGGGTGGCCTCCTGGATGCGCGCCGAGGGCAGCTTGAGGATGCCGGGCGCGTGGCCCCGCTCCTTGCCCTCCGGGTCGGCCGGGTCGTAGCCAGGAACGTACTGGGTGTTGAACTTCACCGCCCAGTCGCGGGCGAATTCGATGTGCTGCACCTGGTCCTTCCCCACCGGGACGAAGTCCGCGCTGTAGAGCAGGATGTCCGCGGCCATCAGCACCGGGTAGGCGAAGAGGCCGAAGTCGGGGCTGATGCCCTTGGCCACCTTGTCCTTGTAGCTGTGGGCCCGCTCCAGATGCGCGTGCGGCGTCACGGTGCCCAGGATCCAGTACAGCTCGAGCACCTCCCGCACGTCGCTCTGGCGGAAGAGCACGGCCTTCTTCGGGTCCAGCCCCAGCGACAGGTAGGCCATCGCGGCCTCGCGCGTCAGCGCCAGCGCGGCCTTGGGGTCTCGCACCGTGGTGAGCGCGTGCAGGTTGGCGATGAAGTAGTACCCCTCGCCCTCATCCTGGAGCTGCACGAACTGGCGCAGGGCGCCGTAGTAGTTGCCGATGTGCAGCCTGCCGGACGACTGCACTCCTGAGAGAATTCGCATGGACTCGCTCTGATTCGGTTTGGCGGAATCGGGAATCTGACGGGGCTGGTTCGCACACCCGACGCGGGCCTGCAACCGTCCGTTGTCCCCGCGACACGTCCGTCCGATACCAGAAGTCAAGACGGACTCTCCCTGGAACTTTGCGCTCCGC
The DNA here is from genome assembly GCA_046520405.1 of Myxococcus sp. 1LA. Taxonomy (GTDB): domain Bacteria; phylum Myxococcota; class Myxococcia; order Myxococcales; family Myxococcaceae; genus Myxococcus. The sequence goes on along the minus strand of JBKGHI010000298.1, from coordinate 5,703 downwards.
CAGGAAATCATGAGGAATTCCAGGCACTTGCAATTGAATCACAGCCGGGTGCGCCGGTACCCTGGGGGTTCCTCACGCGGGCAACCCACCTTGGAGGAAGCACCGGCATGGAGCCATTCAACGGAAGTCTCGCCAGCTATCGCTTGCAGTTGGTGATGCCCCCGCTGTTCAGCGCGCCCGGGGTTGAAGGGGTGCTGCGGGTGGAGCGAGGCGCGGTGCGGCGCTGCTTCCACATCAAGGACGGCTACCTGGTGGGCGAAAGCTCGAACGACCCTCGCGAACACCTGGCCCAGGTCCTGGTGAATCTCCGCATCCTGGACGCGCCCCGGGCCGCGGCCGCCTTCGAGGCCGCCGAGGGAGCGGGCATGCCCTACGGCACCTTCCTGGTCCAGCGCTGCTTCGTGGAGCTGCCACGGCTCATCGAGGCGCTGGAGCACAAGGCGCGCGAGTCCCTCTTCGACTGCTACGCCTGGGAGTCCGGCGAGGTGGAGTTCACCCCCGGCCTGCCGCCCAACAGCCGGGCCGTGGGGCTCAAGCTGTCCCTGTCCACGCTGCACCGGGACGCGGTGACGCGGCAGCGCGAGTGGACGATGTTCCGCGACATCTTCCCGCGCATGGACATGACGTTCCGTGTCTTCCGTGAGTTCGCCGTGGAGACGTACTCCGAGGAGGAGGACGTCCTGCTGGACCTCGCGGCGAGCGGCGCCACGCTGGGGGAGATGCTGGCCAGCGCCCGCGAGGCCCCGCTCTTCGCCGCGCGCTGGGTGCTGCACCTGTACCGGCGCGGAGCCCTGGCGCCGCGCAAGGTCGCGGGCCCCCGGCTGGGCGAAACCGCCGAGCTGGCCGAGCTGCTCGCCCTGGTGAAGCGCTTCCTGGAGGCCGGCAAGTATGACCATGCCGTCGCCCTGGCCGCGCAAATCCTGGAGCAGGGTCCCGTCCCTGAAGCCCACGCCTTGTACCGGGAGGCGGAGATTCGCCTGACGCTGGCCCTCAGCGACGAGCTCTTCGCGCTGGACGGGCGCCTCGTTTTCGAACCGATTCCGCGCCCCACCCCGTCGGACCTGACGGCGGACGACCTCTACCTGTACTCGAAGCTGCGCGGCAGCCGGAGCATCCGGCAGGCGCTGCGCACGGCGGCCATGGGCGAGCTGGCCGCGTCCCGCTCCGTACACCGGCTCATGGCCACCGGGCTCATCCGCGTGGCCCCGCTGCCGGGGAGCGAGCCCCGGCGCGCCCATACGGATCCATTCGGCATCCCCGTCCACGTCGTGGGGAGCTGAGCCCCGGCCCGGGTGGCGGCGGCCGCGTCCAGGAGAACGCAGCCCGCCCCTTCACCGCGCGGCGGAGGCGCGCGGCTTCTTCGCCTTGGGCACGAAGACGTCGCTGCGCGGGTGGAACTCGTCGTAGACGGACCGCAGCCGGGCGGCGTTCACGTGCGTATAGATTTGCGTCGTCGCCAGGTCCGCGTGCCCCAGCATCTGCTGGACGGCGCGCAGGTCCGCGCCGCGCTCCACCAGGTGCGTGGCGAAGGAGTGCCGCAGCTTGTGCGGCGACAGCGGCTTCGCGATGCCCGCCTTCAGGGCGTAGCGCTTGAGCAGCTTCCAGAACCCCTGCCGCGTGAAGCCCGAGCCACGTGGCGTGACGAACAGGGCCTGCGACTTGCGCCGGCCCAGCACCGCGGGCCGCGACTCCGCCAGGTAGGCCTGGACCTTCTCGATGGCCACGCGCCCCAGCGGGACGAGCCGCTCCTTGGAGCCCTTGCCCTTCGCCACCAGGTAGCCGGCGGTGAGCTGCACGTCGTTGATGCCCAGGCCGCACAGCTCGCTGACGCGCAGGCCGGTGGCGTACAGCACCTCCAGCATGGCCTTGTCGCGGATGCCCGTGGACGTGCGCTCGTCCGGGGCCGCCAGGAGCTGCTCCACCTCGTCCAGATTGAGGAACGACGGCAGCTTGCGCGCCGAACGCGGCGTGTCCAGGTCCTCCGTCGGGTCCTTGTCCGCCATGCGCTCGGCGACGAGGAACCGGTGGAAGCCGCGCAGCGCCGCCAGATGCCGGGCCTGGCTCCGCTTGCCCAGGCCCCGCTTGCCCAGCGCGGCCAGGTGCGCGGACACGTCCTCCTGCCGGACCTGCGTGACGTCCAGGACGCCTCGAGAGCGCAGGTCCTCGAAGTAGACGTTGATATCGGCGGCGTAGGCGTCCACCGTCTTGCCAGACAGCCCGCGCTCCGCGCGGATGAAGGCGATGAACGCGTCGAGCATTCCTTCCATCGCCGCGCAGGCTACCGGAGGCGCGCGGCGAGGCAACTCAGCGGCTCAACGCCGGGGCTCCCCCGCCCCCTCCGGTGCCGCTGACTCCAGCGCCTGCACCACCCACGGCCAGCCCACCACGATGTTCCCCGGGGAGCGCAGGCAGGCATCCGCCACCGCCAGCACCTCCGCCGGCCGCGAGCGCACCGCCAGCGCCAGGTGCCGCCCCAGGAAGGGGTGCGGCAGGTAGCTGAGGTTGTGGTGGCGCACCGGCACCCAGCCCAGCGTGGGCCGTCCCGTCCAGCGCTCCACGGCATACGCCACCGCCGACGCCAGCACCTCCAGCGCGTACAGCGGCAGCCGGAAGGCGCTCGCCAGGAACGCCACCAGCGCGCTGGCCGCCACCGCCCCCGCGTAGGACACGTTGGTCGTCCCGCTCCAGACGACCATCGGCGTCAGGCTGGCCAGGATGGCCGCCAGTTGGACCCACACCACCGTGGGCCCCCGGCCAATGGCGATGCCGCTGATGCTCCCGCAGGCCAGCCCGGCGACCCCGCCGAGACAAAGACCCACCATCATGCCCGTGGCCCCACCCAGGTCCGGTCCGAAGGCATTCGCCGTCGTGGCGTGCAGCCCCAGCAACGTGGCCAGGCTGGCCAGGGAGCCCAGCAGGACGCCCGCGGCCAGCCCCAGCGTCTGCGCCAGCACCAGCCCCACCGCCGAGCAGAACAGCGCCGACAGCACCCAGCCCCGCTCCAACGGCAGGCCCGCGCTCACCAGCGCCACCCCCAGCAACTGCGTCACCACCGGCGCCCAGACGAGCAACAACAGCAACATGCGCCGGACATAGACGGCGCTGGCCCGGTGTCCCTCGGAGGCGTTGCCGTTCAGCGTCGCCAGACGGGCGCCCGGCAAGGCGATGCCCGCGCTCCGCAGCCGGTAGTGCAGGTCCACCGGCCGGAACAGGAGCAACAGTAATAATCGCAGCAGCCCTGGGACCTGCTCCGGTGCATCCACGGAGCCTGGCCGTGTTCCCCCCTGTGCCAAGAAATCCCCCTATTCTCGGGTTCTAGTCCTCCAGCCTACCCTTCCCTTGCCGGAGGATTTCAAGTGAATCGCCGATGAGTGAAATCACGGTCGACGGTTCATTGAGGGTGACACCCCCATCCAGGATGAGGTCCAGGCCGTGTCCCAGCTCGGCCTTGATATCCTTTGCGTCCGTGAGGGGCTCACCCTCGGTGTTGGTGGCGGAGGTGGTCACCAGAGGGCGGCCCAGCGCGCGAGCCAGCTCGCGGACGAGCGGCGCGTCAGGCACCCGGATGCCCACCTGCTTCTGCTTGGACATCATCAGGTCCGGCACCAGGCGCGTGGCTTCCAGGATGAAGGTGAACGCACCCGGAGTGAGGCCTTTCATGGTCCGGTACGCGAAGTTGCTCACGTGCGCGTAGCGGGCCACGTCCGACAAGTCAGGGCAGAGGAAGGACAGCGGCTTCTTCTTGTCGCGGCCCTTGAGCTGGTAGAGCCGCTCGATGCCCTTCTTGGAGCTCAAATCGCAACCGAGCCCGAAGTACGTATCCGTCGGGTAGGCCAGCAGGCCGCCGCGCTCCAGCACCTCCACCGCGCGCTGGATGTGGCGAGGTGAGGGGTGCTCCATGTCCACCTCGAGGATGGGTGCGGCCATGATGTCCTCCGTGCCTCCTGTGGCTGCTGCTGTCGGCTCTGATGCCCGGGAGCCTATGCCGTTCCCTGCGCGTCTTCCGAGCGGATCTCGCCCGAGGCGGCCAGGGCCTTGCGCGTGAGGACCGGCCCCACCAGTTCGTGGGCGGTGATCATCGCGACGATGAGCACCTCCACCTGGGGACCGAAGGAGGGAAACGTCCGCGACACCAGCGCCGCCAGCCCGAAGGTGACACCCGCCTGGGAGATGAGCCCCATCCACAGGTAGCGCTTGAGCCGCGGGTCGTCCGCGGGCGCGAAGCGGCGGCAGGAGAACCAGATGGCCCCGCCGCGCAGCGCCACCAGCAGCAGCGCCGCCGGTCCCACCGACACCAGGGTGTCCAGCTTCAGGCCCGCGCCCGCCGCGGCGAAGAAGAGCGCGAACACCGGCAGGCCCGCCTGCTGGATGGCCTGGTGGATGCGCTCTCCCGCGTGCTCGTCCAGGTTGGCGATGAGCGCCCCCGCCGCCAACGACACCAGCAGCGGGGACAGGTGCAGGCGCGTGCCGCCTTCCGCCGCCGCGAAGCACAGGCCTACCAGGAACAGCGGCAGCTCCTGCTTCACGCCGCGCATGTAGATGAGCATGCCCACGGCCAGCACCAGGCCCACCACCACGGAGCCGAACAGCTCCCACCCCACCCCGCCCAGCAGCTCCGGCACGTCCAGCCCGCCGCCGAAGCTGGCCTTCGTCAGGCCCGCGGCCAGCGCGAAGGCCACCATCACCAGCAGGTCGCCGATGATGACCAGCGCCATCAGGAACTCCGTGAAGGCGCCGCGCGCGCTTGTCTCCTGGACGATGGCGATGGTCACCGTGGGCGAGAAGGACACCACCACCGTGGACATCAGCGCGCTGACCGCCAGGGCCTGCGGCACCGTCATGTCCGTCAGGAAGGGCAACACCGGCTTGAGCGCGAAGGTGGCGCCGAAGCACACCAGGAAGGTGACGCCGCACACGGCCGCGCACAGCAAGGCCACGCGCGCGCCCACGCGGCGGATGAGGCCCAGGCGCAGCTCCGTGCCGGCCACCAGCGCGATGAGGCTCACCGCCAGCCCCTTCACCAGCTCCAGCCCCTTCACACCCGCGTTTGGAATGAAGCCCAGCGCGTAAGGCCCCACCGCCACGCCGACCAGCAGGTAGCCCGTGAGGCGAGGCAACCCCAGCCCCTTGGCCACCTTGCCCGCGAACAGGCCGCACAGCAGCAGCGCGCCCGCGGCCAGCATCACCGGCGTCCCGGAGTCCGCCCGGAGCACCTGCGCCCGGCTGATGATGGCCAGCAGCGCCATCAGCAGCAGCAGTCGGATGACGGCCCCGTTCATGCCGCCACCTGGTCGCCTTCCGTGGACGAGGAGGCCACGCCACGGCGTGGTGGGTCCACCACGTGCTGGAAGGCCTGCCCCGCCAGAAGCTCGTTCACCACCGCGCCCATCACCACCACGTCCAGCACCCGCCGCGCCAGGACACCGGGGACCAGCATCCCGTACTCCGCCACCAGGCACAGCGCGAGGCCGCCCTGGGCGATCAGCGCGTAGCCCAACCGGGGCGGCAGCACGAGCGTCCCCTGCACCAGGCGGCTCGCGATCCGGCCCCCCACCATCTTCCCCAGGAAGCGCAGGCCCACGAAGGCGGGCATCAACACCCAGGCCCAGTACTCACGCGCGTGCACCGCGCAGCCCACCAGGAACACCAGCACCAGGAACACGGGCCGCTCCACCCGGCCCAGCGCGCGCGCACGCGCTCCAG
>JBKGHI010000297.1:0-9860 GCA_046520405.1 Myxococcus sp. 1LA | reverse complement strand
GCCAGTGCCGCGAGGCGCAGCCGGGAGGCGGCGGCCATCAGGGTCGACTCGCGCTCGGTGGCCAGCGCGCCTTCCTCGGTGAAGGCGATGCCCACCACCGCGCGCACCCGGCCCGTCGCGTCAAGCACGGGCAGGGCCACCGCCGCGCGCGCGTCCACCGCCTTCGCGCCCGGCTTGATGTCACCTGACATGTCGTCCTTCAGGTTGCACGTCTGCACGGGCGCCTTGCGCACCTGGGCAAGCCCCGCCATCCCCTTGCCGTGTGGCACGTGCTGGACGGCCGTCATCAGCGGCGGCGGGATGTTGAGGGCCGCGACGAGGAAGAGGTCGTCTCCCCGCTGGAGGTGGATGGTTCCCGCGGTGGCGCCGTGCTCGCTGGCGAATGACTCCAGCCACGACTGATAGGACGCGCTCTTTTCGTTCATGGCGCCTGAGACTGTGCGCCCCCGTTTCGCCCGCAGTCAATGCGACCGGGCGGGCAGTCCTCACGGGTTACACGCATGCATCTGTAAGTCGACGCTTGGTGCCACGGCCGTCGGACTGTTCATCCCCTGTCATTCCAGTGTACTGGGGGGCACCCCGTTGTTTCCTCCGGGCACGATGCGGCGCGATGCCCCCTTGGAAGGTCGCAGGTCGATGAAGCCGCGCTCGCTTCGTTTCTACCTGGGATTGCTCGCGTTCGGTCTGCTCGTCCCGCTCGTCCTCTTCGCGGCGGGCGCGGTGAACCGCTTCGCGGATTCGCAGCGCGATGCCCGAGCCCAGGGCATGCGTGAGACGGCCCGCGCGCTGGCGCTCGTCGTGGACCGCGAGCTGGGACAGTCCGTTCGGGCGCTGGAGGTGTTGTCGCACTCCGCGCCGTTGGCGCAAGGCGACCTGAAGACCTTCCATGCCACCTGCCAGTCCGTGGTGGCATCCCAGGTTCCCTGGGGGTCGCTCTCCCTTCTGGATTTGGAGGGCCGGACGCTTTTCACCACGGACCAGCCCTTCGGCACCGGCTTGGCCGCGTGGGTGGATGAGCGGCCCTATGTGCGGGTGGTCACGAGGACGGGACGGGCGGTCATCTCCGACTTCCCCGACGCGCGGTTCCAGGGGCCGCCCACCGTGTTGGTGGCGGTGCCCGTTCGCCGCCAGGGCGTGCTCAGCAACGTGCTGGTGGCCACCTACTCGATGCAGCACTTCGACAAGCTCTGGGACGAACAGCGCATCCCCGGTGACTGGGTGGGCACGCTGGTGGACGAGGAGGGCATCATCCTCTCGCGCAGCCGCGCCCGCGCCCGCTTCGTGGGCACGAAGGCCCGGGCCGAATACATCGAGAACATCCGTGTGGGCCGGGAGGGCTTCTTCCCGTCGCAGACGGTGGACGGGATGAAGTCGTTCGCGGCCTACGCGCGCTTGCAGTGGGTGCCGTGGACGGTGTCGTTCTCCGGGCCGCGCGAGGCGTTCACGGCGTCGGTGAACCAGTCCTTGTTCGCGTTGCTCATCGCGGGGCTGGGCTGCTGTGTCATCGCCACCGCCTGGGCGGCCTGGGTGAGCCGGCGCATGACGCGGCCCCTGCGCGCCCTGGCCCGCGCCGCCCGGGAGCGCCCGGACTCGGCGGACGCCTTCACCGACGTGGGGCCCACGGGCATCTCCGAGCTGGAGGACCTGCGGGCGACGCTCGCGCTCACCACGGCCATGGTGATGGAGCGCGAGGAAGCCTTGCGGACGAAGATGAAGGAGGCCGAGGCCGCCAACCTCGCCAAGGACCAGTTCCTGGCCATGTTGGGCCACGAGCTGCGCAACCCGCTGTCCGCCATCACCAGTGGCGTGAAGGTGCTGTCGGTATCGGAGGACACCGGCAGCCGCGAGCGGGCCCGCGCGTTGGTGGAGCGGCAGTCCCTCCACCTGGCCCGGCTGGTGGACGATCTGCTCGACGTGGAGCGGGTGAGCAGCGGTCGCATCCTGCTCCAGAAGCACGCCATGGACCTTTCGGAGTGCGTGCGCCGCGCCGTCACCGCGCTGGAGGCCTCCGGCAGGACGCAGGCGCACCACCTGGAGGTGGACGCCCAGGCCACCTGGCTGGAAGGTGATGAGAACCGCCTGGAGCAGGTCGTCTCCAACCTCGTGTCCAACGCGCTCAAGTACACCCCGGTGGGCGGCCGCGTCCGCGTGGTGACGCGCGTGGAGCCCGCGCACGTGGTGTTGGAGGTGTCCGATACCGGTGATGGCCTGACGCCGGAGCTCCAGGAGCGCGTGTTCGAGCTGTTCTTCCAGGCCGAGCGCACCCTGGACCGCTCACAGGGAGGTCTGGGCATTGGCCTCACCCTGGTGAAGCGCCTCGTGGAGCTGCATGGCGGCGCAGTGCAGGCGCACAGCGAGGGCCCGTCGAAGGGCAGCACCTTCACGGTGCGGCTGCCGCGGGGCCACTTCGAACAAGCACCAACGCCCCAGCCCACGCACGCGGCGCCAACCGCGGGGCGTCATGTGCTGCTGGTGGATGACCACACCGACAGCCGGCAGCTCGTCCGCGAGTTGCTCGAGCTGGAGGGGCACACCATCAGCGAGGCGGAGGATGGTCCCTCTGGCTTGGCGAAGGCGCGCGAGCTGCGGCCTGACGTCGTGCTGCTGGACATCGGGCTGCCGGGGCTTGACGGGTACGAAGTGGCCCGTGCGCTCCGGGCGACGGGCGAAGGGCGCGGCCTGATGCTCATCGCCGTGACAGGTTACGGCCTGGAAGAGGACCGGCGCCGCGCGCTGGAGGCCGGCTTCGACGAGCATCTGGTGAAGCCGGTGGACCTCACGCGGCTGCGCGCGCTGCTCGTGCCGCGCTAGCGGACCCGTGCAGGCTCACTCCACGTTGCCGGGGCAGTTCTGGACCGCGGGCTGGCACAGCTGCAACACGCGAGACGGGGCCGTGAAGGTCTGCTGCCGGGCCTGGATGTAACAGCCCGCGGGGTCCTCGTCGGGCGCGGCGAACTGACAGAGCTGCACGGCCTGGCTCTGGGTGAGCGAGCCTTCATCCTGGGCGCGCGCGAAGCAGTCAGCGGGCGTGGATGAACGGGCGCCGCGGCAGAGCTGCGTGGCCAGGGAGCCGTCGAGCCCGCCTGCCGTCGCGCGCTGGTAGCAGGACACCTGCGGCACGACGTCCTGGGCCACCGCGGCCGAGGGGAATCCCATGACGCCGAGCACGGCGGTGAGCGCCGCGCCCGCCCAAGGGCGAATGAACCTGGACGTCCCGCTGCCTGTCTTCATGAGGCCTCCTTTCCGAGCAATCTAGGGGCTCGCACGCGGTGGGGCCGGCCCACGAATGGCGGTCCGCCCCGAGGCGGAGCGAACGGATGTGGGGTCGTTCCGTTGCCTGCCTCTAGCGGGGGGATTGTCGGGTGGCGCCGCCGTGTCCGAGTCGAGACGTCCGCGGGGCGATGCGCTGGCTCACTTCACGACGGCTGCCGTCAACGCGGTCCGGCATCGGGCAGACGCGGCCTCGGCCGCGGGGTCCGGACCTGGCATTCCGTCCCATGCCGAACCACCACAGCATCGCCATGAAACAACGACGACCGTCCCTCATGATGCTGCTGGGCGTGGTGGCGCTTGCCATGGGCCTGCTCGGCGTTTCTCTCGCGTGTCCTGGCAGTTCGGATGACCGCTCGGAACTTCCTGGAGATGGAAGCGATGGCGTCGGCCCTGGGGCTGATGGAGGAACACCGCCCATTGGTGATGGGAGCTCACCTCAAGCGCCGGATTCCGGTGGCCCGGGTTCTCAGGGGCTCTTCGGGCTGGATGCGCGTCCCGCCAACCCCACATGTGTCGCGCCACCTCGGCCCGCGGACCCCGCGGGGGCCACCATCTCCCGCGCATACCCGGAGCTGACCTTCACCCAGCCGGTGTTCGCGCTCCAGGCGCCGGGAGACAGCCGTCGCATCTATGTGGTGGAGCGGGGCGGGCGGGTGCGTGTGTTCGACAAGGACGCCGTGCCCCCCACCAGCACCGTGTTCGTCGACCTCTCCGGGAAGGTGAACGTCGAGCATGACGAGACGGGCTTGCTTGGCATGGCCTTCCATCCGGCCTTCGCCACCAACGGGCAGGTGTTCGTTTCCTATGTCGGGAACAGCGTGATGGGAGGCCTCACCTCCTACGTCGTCCGCTATCGCAGCGCGGATGGCGGAGCCACCCTGGACCCGGCGAGCGCGGAAGTGGTGCTCGAACAGGACCAGCCTTTCTCCTTCCACAACGGCGGGCACCTCGCGTTCGGACCGGACGGCTTCCTCTACTTCGCCTTCGGTGATGGCGGCGGCCGGGTGGACCCGGAGCAAAGGGCCCAGAACCCCGAGCTGCTCTTCGGAAAGATGCTGCGCCTGGATGTGGACAGCGCGCGGCCCTACGCGATTCCACCCACCAACCCCTATGCGACCGCCGGAGGGCGCAAGGAAATCTACGCCACCGGCTTCCGCAACCCGTGGCGCTGGAGCTTCGACCGGAGCACCGGGGCCATCTGGCTGGGGGACGTGGGGGAGAAGCTGCTCGAGGAGATCAACCGCGTCGAGCTGGGAGGCAACTACGGCTGGAGCATCCTGGAGGGGACCGAGTGCGCGCGCGGCGCGAGCTGCACCACCACCGGCCTGACGCCGCCCGTGGCTGTCTATGGCCGTGACGAGGGCGTGTCCGTCACCGGCGGATACGTGTACCGCGGCACCGCGGTGCCGGCGCTCGCGGGCAAGTACCTCTTCGGTGACTTCGGCTCGGGCCGCATCTGGACGTTGCCGGGAGATGCCGTGCCCGGCGGCGGCGCGAAGCCCACGTTGCTCGTCTCCTCCTCGCTCAGCATCTCCTCCTTCGCGGAGCTGAATGACGGCGAACTGCTCGTGCTGGACTTCGCGGGCGGCGGGCTGCACCGCATCAACGCCTCGGTGCCAGCGGCGCCCGGGAGCGGCGCGCTTCCCACGCTGCTCTCCGCTTCGGGGTGCGCCGACCCGACGAACGCGAACCTCCCCTCGGCGGGGCTCATCCCCTACGGCGTGAATGCCCCGCTCTGGTCCGACGGAGCCCAGAAGGAGCGGTTCCTCGGCGTGCCGGACGGGACGTCGATGACGGTGGGGCCGGAGGGCGTGCTGGATGCGCCTCCCGGCACCGTGACGGTGAAGACGTTCCTCCTGGGGGGCCGGCGCGTGGAGACCCGCCTCTTCATGCGTCACCCGGACGGCGTCTGGGCTGGCTACACGTACGAATGGAACGACGCTGGCACCGACGCGGTGCTGCTGGAGACGGGCAAGGTGAAGACGGTGGGCACGCAGACGTGGACCTTCCCCAGCCGCGGCGAGTGCATGCAATGCCACAACGCCGCCGCGGGCTTCGTGCTGGGGCTGGAGGTGGCGCAGCTCAACCGGGACTTCGAGTATCCCGGCGGGCGCGTCGCGTCGCAGCTCGGGACGCTGGCGCACATCGGCGTGCTGACGTTGCCGGGGCCCGTGGAGCAGTTGCCCCGGATGCCCGCCTACGACGGGCCCGAGCCCGTGGAGGCGCGGGCGAAGGCCTACCTGCACGCGAACTGCGCCGTCTGCCACCGGCCCAATGGCCTGGGCCGGGGAGAGTCGGACCTGCGCTACGGCACGCCCCTGGCGAACGCGAAGCTTTGCGGCGTGGCGCCGGAGCACGGGGACCTGGGCGTCGTCGGCGCCTTGATGGTCGCCCCAGGAGACCCGGCCAAGTCGGTGCTGTCGCGGCGCATGCACACCCTGTCGACGACGCGCATGCCACCGCTGGCCACCGCGGTGAAGGACACCCAGGGCACCGAAATCGTGGACGCCTGGATTTCGTCCCTGCCCGCGTGTCCCGCACCCGCGGGGCCCTGAGCCCGCGGGCCCAGGGCGCCGGGCCCCACGAGGCCCGGCGCTTCACCTCAGGAAGGCCGCTGGACAGTGCCAGGCGCTGGCTTGCCGTCCTTCAGGCCCGGGGTCCGCACATCGTAGTGCGCCACCACGGGCTGGTGGTCGGACGACTCGGTGCTGCGGTCCACCTCGAAGAGGCGGGGCACCAGGCCCGGGCTGGCGTAGAGGTTGTCGAAGCGCTTGCCCGTCGCGGGCACCACGCCGTTCTCATCCGGCAGCGAGGTGAGGGTGGCGCTGTCGGCGATGTCCTGGAGCCGCAGCCAGTGCTCGCTGCCGCGCTGCACCCGGCCGGAGCGAAGCTCGGCGCAGGCCTGCTTCGGCGTCATGAGGGCACCGTCCGGCAGGCGCACCTGCGCGACGGTGGCGTGCGCGATGGTCTCCGGCAGGCTCTGCTCCAGCACGTGCAATTCGTGCCGCAGGCGCGGGTCCGCGATGTTGCCCACGCCTTCGTCCCCCACGCTGGCGTGGGGCTCGCCGTAGCGCACCTCTACTCCTCCACCGTGTCGGTGTCGTCGTACGTCTTGAGGTGCGCCATCAACCAGGAGCCGCCCTTCTTGATGGCGGTGTTGGCGTTGAAGTCGCCCAGCACCACCGCGTGCATCACCTCGCGCTGGTGCAGCAGCGCGTTGAGCTGCCGGAGGTTGCGGGCGTTGATGCCGGAGTCTCCCAGGGTGTGGTGGACGTTGTAGAGGACCACGGGGTGGCCCTCGACCTCCAGGCGCACGTAGAGCGCGCCCCGGTCCTCGGGAATCTCACAAGGGTCCCCGCCGCGGCGCATGATGGCCGCATCCCGCTCCGCGTCGGGCGTGGCGTAGGTGAAGTGCGCCGCGTCCACCAGCGGGTGGCGGGTGAGGAAGGCCTTGCCATTCACCAGCCGCGCGCCGGGGCCGCCGTCATGTCCCTGGTACGCCAGGTGGAAGCCGTAGCGCTCCGCCAGGAGCACGGAGATGGGCACGTTGGCCTCTTGCAAGCCCAGGACGTCCGGCAGCCGCCCCTGCGCCTCCAGGTCGTCGAAGTACTGGAGCAGCGCCTCGCGGCGTCTTCCGCCAAGCAGGATGTTGTAGGTCATCACCGTGAGCCCTGGCCCGCGCGGTGAGCGGGCCGCGGGGTTGCGGACCACCAGCGTGCGGCCGTCTCCTAGCGCCCGCTCCGTTGAAGGCATGGACACGGCGGCGAAGTCCGGCAGGGTCACAGTGACCTCCCGACGCGGAAGGATGTCCTCCTGCCCGTGCGCGATACGGCCGAGCAGGGGGCCGACCCCTGGTAGGTGCTCCAACATCTCCGGAACCTTCATCGGGGCTCCTTCCGCGAAAGCCGCTGCTCGTATTGAGGCCGCGCCACAAGTCCTCCTCGATGTCCTCAAGGTCTGTGCTCCCCCTCCCCATGGCCAGGGGCCTCCCAGGGAATGGAGGGCTGGCCGGGCTGCCCCGTCCGGACGCAAGGCGGCTAGGCATCCGGGCGCGCCGTCCATGGCTCGGGGAGCGAGAAGGCGCGGGGGTGGTTGTGGTTGAATACCGGACATGCGGCGACTGGCGCTTCTGGCGGTGATGGCTCCTCTCCTGGTGGCGTGCGCCACCACCCAAGCGTTGCCCCGCAGCACCTCGTGCGAGCGGGGCAGCCTGTGGGCGTGCAACGAGTGGGGAGAACAACTCCTCCAGGACGGCGACCGGAGCCAGGCGGAGGCGGCCTTCGCCAAGGCATGTGATGGGGGCTCGGAGCGGGGGTGTCTTGCGCTGGGGCGTCTGCGCATGGCGGACGGCAACCTTGCGGGCGCCGAGGCGCCGCTCGTCACCGTGTACGAGACGGACAGCGAGGAGGGCGCCCTGGCGCTCGCGGACCTCTACGACGCGCGCGGGGGAGACGCCCACGCCCGGGCGGCGGCCCAGCTCCGGTGGGAGGCGCCCGCGCTGGACAAGCCGCCCTTCGACTTCGCGATGCAGTACCGGATAGGGGCGTGGCGGCCCACGGCGGCACTCGAGCTCAACGTCCAGCCCATGGCCTTCCTGAGCCGGCGGCTCAGCATCGGCTCGAACCTGGCCTACACCAGCCGGGGCATCTCCGAGTTCAACGGCTTCGTGGGCTATCAGCACTACGTCAATACCTGGGTGGTGCCCTACGGCCGGTTGATGATGGGCACCGCGACGAGCGACGCGCGCGACTCGGGTTTCAACGTGGGCGCCGAGGTGGGCACGCGGCTGGCGCTGAGCTACTTCGGCCACGTCAACGTCGGCGTCGGCATGTCCCGGGCGAGCGGCAATTACATGTCCGTGGGCGTGGGCCTCAACGGCCTCTTCGTGCTGCTGGCGCTGCTGCACGTGCGCTGACGCCTCAGCGCGTGGGCCGCCCGAGCACGTACGTGATGGCCGCCTTGCCGGGCGCCTTCGCCTCGCCCACCTCCCAGGTGTAGCCCTCGCGCGCCAGGGCCGCCGTCATCCGCCGGAGCTCGTCGGGCTGGTGCATCCTCAGCGCGGACACCAGCCGTCCCAGAAGATGAGGAGTGGCGCCACCGGCACCACGTAGGTGAGCAGCAGCCGCAGCGGCGTCACCGGTTTCACCAGGGGCGTGAAGAGCAGCACCAGCAGGGGCACCAGCAGCATGGACAGGATGGCCGGGGGCGTGCGGCGCACCGTCTCGAACGCGGCGATGGGAACGCCGCGGGCCTGGGCGTCCGCGAGCACGGCGCGGGCCTCCTCCGGCCGGAAGTGGTGCAGGGCGTTGAAGAGGGTGCGCATGCCTCGCAGGTCCGCCGGAACCTGGAGCGCGTCCACCGAGCGCTCCAGGTAGCTCACGCCCTCCGCCCGCGCCCGCTCGGCGGCCTGGGCGTTGGGGTACTTGTCGGTGAGCACCACGCGCGCGTCGATGCCATGCTTCTCCGCCAGCAACTGGCGCAGGCGGGGCAGGGGGCCGCGGCCGCCGGAGCCCAGGTCCACCAGCTCGGGGCCCTGCGCCGTATGGAGGCCTCTCGCCAGGACCTCCGCGGCGGCGTCGAACAGGCCCATGCGCGTGCTGACGGTGTGGAGATAGTCGGTCATCAAGTCCCGCAGCGCCTCGGGGAACCAGCCCTGGTCGATGAACTCGAAGAGGTGCAGCCGGGGGAGCAGCGAAGGCGTGTCGTTCATGGGCCGAGCGTGCGGGCTCTCCGCCCCCCGTGCACTGACGGATGGCGACAGAACGGCTTGCCGTCGGCGCCAACGCGCCGTTAGCGTCCCCTTCGTGGCGCAGCCGCCCCCGTCCTCCTCCCCCCAGCCCTGCTTGTCCGCGCGGATGGCGCGGCAGGCGCTCCGGCTCGCGGGGACGCTGGGCCTGCCGGTGGAGGCGCTCTGCCGGGAGGCGGGCTTCCGGATGGCGGACCTGGACGACCCGGAGCTGCGAATCCCCTACGCCGCGCTGGACGGCCTGCTGGAGCAAGCGGCAGAGCTGTCCGGCGACGCAAACCTGGGACTGCACATCGCCCGCGTGGACATGGTGGACCTGGATGACCCGGCCACCTTCGTCATCCTCACCTGCGCGACGCTGCGGGATGCCATGGAGCGGGGCTGCCGCTACCAACGCGTCTGGGGGGACGGGGAGCGCTTCCTCATGGAGGACACTGCGCGTGGGGTGCGCATGCGCTTCACGCCCGTGGGCGCGCCCCGGCCCGCGCACCGGCACCTGGTGGACGCGGCGTTGGTGCAGTTCGCCACCGGGGTGAGGGCCTTCACGGGCGTGGATGTCCGGCCGCTCGTCGTGCGCTTCACCCACGCCGCGCCCGAGGACTTGCGCGAGCACGAGGCCCTCTTCGGCTGTCCCCTGGAGTTCGGCGCGCCCTTCAACGCCATCGAGTTCTCCCACGAGGACGCCCAGCGGCCCTTCATCCACTCGGACACGCTGCTCAACGCCATGTTCGAACGCCAGGCCCAGCGCGCGCTGGAGCGGCTGCCGGACGTGTCCACCGCCACCGAGCGTGTGCGGGCGCAGGTGCGGCGCGAGCTGGCCGGCGGGGACTTCTCCTTCGTG
>JBKGHI010000296.1:0-9944 GCA_046520405.1 Myxococcus sp. 1LA | reverse complement strand
CCCCGCGGAGGCAAGCGTCCGACGGCCGCTCCGCGGACACCGGCACCGTTCCGCCTTCCGGGGACCCCGAGGCCGCCGCGGCGCCGTCCAAGGCCGCGCTGGAGGCCGTCTACGCGGACCCGGAGAAGAAGGACGTGGACCCGGCCGTGCGCGGCGGCGCGGAAGTGGCCGCCGCGGACACCGAGGAAGTCGGCGGTCCGTCCGACGAGGAGGTGGAGCGCGTGCTGGAGAAGACGCAGCCCGCCTTCCGTGACTGCGTGGAGGCCGAGCTGCGGAAGAATCCGTCCTTCAAGGGCGGCAAGGTGACGCTGACGGCCACCGTGGGCAGCTCCGGCACGGTGAAGGCGGCCACGTTCGACCGCAAGGACCTGAACCGCAACAGCCCCGTGGGCACCTGCATCCGCGACCGCGCGAAGGGGATGGTCTTCTCCGCCTTCGCCGGCGAGGACGTGGACCTGGAGATTCCGCTGGTCCTCTCCAAGTCGATGTAGCCGGCTACAGGTCGAAGTTCCCGGCCGGAGGCGGCTTCTTGCCGCGAGTCGCCTTCTCGCGGGCCCTGCGCACCTCCTCGCGCAGGGCCTCGGTGGCCTCCGGGTCCACCGCCAGCGTGTCGAGGTCGAGCACGTCTCCCTCGCGCACGCCGGCGGGCAGCTCGCTCAGGGGGCGCGTCACCTCGCGGCCGTCCACCACGAGCACGGCGACGTCGTCTTCGATGCGGTCCAGCGTGGCCCGGGTCGTCATGGCGCGGAAGGTCCTCACGGGTTGCAGTCCCGGGCTGGCCGGCGTTCACGCGCGGCCTCTGCTCGGCTGGAGAAGGTCACCAGGTTGGATGCCTTGATTTTCATCACGTTGCGGCACGTGGGCTTGTGGAACACGTCGCTGCGGCTGCTGCCGACGTAGGTCCCCACCGTCACGGCGCCCGACTCCGAGGCGCTGCCTCGCGAGCGCGAGCCCGGACGTGCGCCGGGCGTCCCGTCGCCGGGCGGGTCATCGAGGCTCAGGGTGTACATCTTCCCGGTCGGCTGCGAGCCCGTCCCGTTGCGGCCCGTGGGACGCCGCGAGTCCGCGGCGAGGGCGGGGTCCTTGGGCATGGGCGTGCCCAGTCCCGGGTAGCTGTAGCGCGTGTCCTCCGGGACGCCCGCGGGCAGCCGCTGCGGCGTGACGACGAGCGTCTTCCCGTCGCTCACCACCTGCACCTCGCCGTGCTGGTCGGTGCGGAACACCTGGGCGCCCGAGGCCTCCAGCCGCGCCAGCGTGGCGGGCGCGGGGGCGCCAATCAGGTTGCCTTCGCCTGACGAGATGACGGCGGCGCGTGGCCCCACCGCCGACAGGAAGGCGGCGCTGGTGGGGCCGTCGGTGCCGTGCGCCGCCACCTTGAGCAGGGTGGCCTGCATGGGGGCGTTGCGCGTCAGCAGGTGGTCCACGGTGCGGGCGTGCGCGTCCGCCATGAAGAGCACCGCCGTGTCTCCATAGGTGAGCCGGAGGATGACGGAGTTGGCCTCCAGCGAGGCCTCGGGCACGTCGAGCAGCGGCTCGGTGGGCGCGCGAGGCCACAGCACCGTGAGGGACACGCCGGCGCCCAGGGGCAGCCGCTGGAGCGCGTTGGGCGTGGTGGGGGAGGGGGACGGGGAGATGAACTCCACGCCCTGGCTGGCCACCGCGCCCAGCAGGGTGTCATACGCCTTGGGCGTGGCGCCGAGCTGCGGCTCCAGGAGCTGCCGGGCGCCCACGCGCTTGAGTACCGGCTCCAGCGCGCCGTAGTGGTCCGCATGCGGGTGGGTGAGCACCACCAGGTCCAGCCGCTGCGTGAGCAGCTCTGGCAGCCGGTTCACCAGGTGCTCCGCCGAGCCGGTCGGGCCCGCGTCAATCAGCGCGGTGTATCCGTCCGGCGACACGATGAGCGCGGCGTCACCCTGGCCCACGTCGAAGAAGTAGACGTGGAGCTTCCCGTCCGGCGTGCCACCGAAGTAGCGCCGGGGCGGCTCCACGGGCCGCGCGGCCACCGGGGGCGGCGGCGGTGGCGGAGGTTCCTTGCAGGCCGCCAGGGCCAGGAACAAGGCGAGGGCGAGGCGCTGGGAGAGGCTCATGGGTGGCAGTCCTCGGCGGGGCGGCGCTCGCGCAGGGCTTCGGCGCGGCTCGAATAGGCGGTGCGGTTCGACTTGGAGCGCTTCAAGGTCCGGCAGTCTTCCTTGTGAAACACCTTGCTGCCCTTGAGGCTGAAGTATCGGGGCGCCTCCGTGCCGCGTTGCGTGGTGTCGGTGCCGTGGGCCTCCGCCGGGGCGGGCGGGGCGCTCCTTCCACGGGGCGAGCTGGCGCGCTTCGTACCCCGGGTGATGGGGCCGAGCGCCACCGGGCCCGGCTTCACCCCGCCGGGCACCAGCTCCGACGCTCCGGCGCGCTTCTCCGCGCGAAGCGAGACGGCGTGGCCGTCGCTGGTCGCCACCACCTCGCCGTCCTGGTCGGTGCGGAAGACGCTGGCCTTCACCGCGCGCAGGCGCTCCAGCACCTCCGAGGTGGGGTGCCCATAGTCGTTCTTCGCGCCCACGGAGATGACGGCGGCCTGGGGCTTCACCGCGGCGAGGAAGGCGGCGGTGGACGAGTGCCGCCCGCCGTGGTGCGCCACCTTCAGCACGGTGGAGGTGAAGTCGATGGGCTTGCGCAAGAGCGTGGCCTCGGTGTCCGGCTCCGCGTCACCGGTGAAGAGGAACGCCGTCTTGCCGTACGTGAGCTTGGCGACGATGGAGTTGGAGTTCGGGTCCGAGCGCGTGCCCGTGAGGAAGGGGTCCTCCGGCACGCGCGGCCACAGCACGGTGAGTGACGCGCCGTCCCCCAGGCCAATGGTGACCAGCGAGCGCGGCTCCTGGGGATTGGGCAGGGGCGTCATCACCTGGCCCACCTCGTCACCGACGACGTTGAGCAGGTCGCGGTAGGCCTCGCTCGGGTGGTTGAAGCCCGGGTCCATGAAGCGCCGGGCGCCCACCGAGCGCAGCGCGTTGGCCATGCCGCCCAGGTGGTCCAGGTGGGGATGCGTGAGGATGGCGAGGTCCAGCGGCTCCTTCACCAGCTCGCGCAGCCGTTTCTCCAGGTGGTGCCGCGCGTCGGGAGGCCCGCTGTCGATGAGCACCGTCTTGCCGGTGGGGGAGATGATGAGCGCGGCGTCTCCCTGGCCCACGTCGAAGAAATGCACCGTGAGTGGCTGGCCGGCCGCTTGGGCCAGGGCCTGGCCCGGAATCGAGGCGAGGAGGGGGACGAGGAGTGCGAGCCACCGGACAAAGGACATCACCCGGCGGACTCTACCGCTCCGCTCCGTCCCTGGGCACCTGGGGGCGCGAGGAGGCGCGCTTCTCCCGCGAGCGCTTCCCGAGGGGCTGGAAGTGGGCTAAGGGGCCGGGCATGTCCGACTCCGAAGACCTCTTCCATTTCGTCGAGGACATTGCCGAACAGGCGCGCCGCCGGCTTCAGGCGTGGAAGGAGGGGCAGACGCCCGGGGCCACGGCTCCGGCGGCGGCCCTGTCCACCGCCCGGGTGGACATGGAGACGATTCGCTCCCATGCCGACCTGGCGCCGTACATCGACCACACGCTGCTCAAGCCCGAGGCCCGCGCCGAGGACGTGGTGAAGGTGGCCGAGGAGGCCCGCCAGTACGGCTTCGCCACCGTCTGCGTGAACAGCACGCACGTGGCCACCGCCGCGCGGGTGCTGGCCGGCACGTCCACGGTGCCCATCGCCGTGGTGGGCTTTCCGCTGGGCGCCTCGCTGCCGTCCGCCAAGGCCTTCGAGGCCCGTGAGTCCATCCTCGCCGGGGCGCGGGAAATCGACATGGTGCTGAACGTGGGCGCGCTCAAGGCGCACGACTACGCGCTGGTGCACCAGGACATCGCGGCCGTCGTGGAGGCCAGCCGGCCGGTGCCGGTGAAGGTCATCCTGGAGACGGCCCTGCTCACGGACGAGGAGAAGGTCATCGCCTGCTCGCTCTCCAAGGCCGCGGGCGCCGCCTTCGTGAAGACGTCCACGGGCTTCGGCCCGGGCGGCGCCACCGAGGCGGACGTGGCGCTGATGCGCCGCGTGGTGGGTGACTCGGTGGGCGTGAAGGCGTCGGGCGGCATCCGCTCCGCGGAGGACGCGATGAAGATGCTGCGCGCCGGGGCCAACCGCCTGGGCGCGTCCGCGTCGGTGGCCATCGTGTCGGGGCAGTCCTCCACCGCGAAGTACTGATTCGGGGGCGGACACCGTGAACGCGAAACAGCGAGAGGAACTCAAGGCGCTGCTGCTCGCGCTCCACTCGGAGCTGACGGAGAAGACGCCGTCGAAAATCGAGCCCAACCGCACCGATGACGCGCGCATCGGCGGCGACGAGGACGAGCAGCCGCTCAACGAGATGATGCAGGCCATCGCCTCCAACCGGAACCGGAACATGGATGGCGTGCTGGCCCGCGTGCTCAAGGCGCTGGGCAAGCTTCGCGAGGACCCGGACGGGTTCGGCGAGTGCGAGGAGTGCGGCGACGAGATTCCGCTCGGCCGGCTGCGCGCCATGCCCTACGCGGAGTTCTGCGTGACGTGCCAGGGCAACAAGGACGGCCCCAAGGGCCGCGCCACCCGCAGCAAGCTGACCGACTACACCTGAACAACTGGCGTGCGAGCCCCCGTGCCTCGCGCGCCCTCAACGGCTACACGAGGCTTCGAGGGCTCATGGACACCACCGGACTGAAGGAGCGGGCGGAGGCGTGGCGTCAGGCGGACCCGGACGCGTCCACCGCGGCGGAGCTGGCGGCGCTGCTGGCGAAGGCGGACTGGGCCGAACTGGAGGACCGCTTCTCGCAGGACCTGGAGTTCGGCACCGCGGGCCTGCGCGGCGTGCTGGGCGCCGGCCCCAACCGGATGAACCGCGCCGTCATCCGCCGCACCACCGCGGGCCTGGCGCGCTACCTCAAGGCGCAGGTGCCGGACGTCGCCACGCGCGGCGTGGTGGTGGGCCGCGACGCGCGCAACCTGAGCGCGGAGCTGGCCGAGGACACCGCCGCGGTGCTGGCCGCCGAGGGCATCCCCGCCCACGTCTTCCCGGAGCCGGTGCCCACGCCGCTGGTGGCCTTCGCCGCGCTGCACCTCAACGCCGCCGCGGCTGTCATGGTGACGGCCAGCCACAACCCGCCCGAGTACAACGGCTACAAGGTGTACTGGGGCAACGGCGCGCAAATCATCCCGCCGCATGACACGGGCATCGCCTCCGCCATCGCCCGGGTGGAGCCCGCCAACCGCGTGCCGCTGCTGACCCCGGCCGACGCTCGCGCGAAGGGCCTGTGGAGGGATTTGCCCGCGGCCATCGGAGACGCCTACGTGCGCGCCATCCTGGGGCTGCGCGTGGTGGGGAAGGGCTCCGAGTCGCTGTCCATCGTCTACACCGCCATGCACGGCGTGGGCGGCGACTGGGCCGTGCGCGCCCTGCGCGAGGCGGGCTTCCCGCGCGTCACGCCCGTGGCCGAGCAGCAGCAGCCGGATGGCCGCTTCCCCACGGTGCGCTTCCCCAACCCGGAGGAGCCGGGCGCCATGGACCTGGCCACCGCCACCGCCGAGCGCGAGAAGGCGGACGTGGTGCTGGCCAATGACCCGGACGCGGACCGGCTGGCCGTCATGGCACGCGACGCGGACGGGACGCTGCGGCTGCTCACGGGCAACGAGGTGGGCGTGCTGCTGGGGCACTACGTCCTCACCCAGGGCCCGAAGCAGGGCACGCCGCACGTCGTCACCACCATCGTCTCCTCGGCGCAGTTGGGCGACATCGCGCGCTCCCTGGGCGCCGCGTGTGACGAGGTGCTCACCGGCTTCAAGTGGATTGCCAACCGCGCCCTGGAGCGCGAGCACGCAGAGGGCACCCGCTTCGTCTTCGGCTACGAAGAGGCGCTGGGCTACACGGTGGGCACGGTGACGCGGGACAAGGACGGCGTGGGCTCGGCGCTCGTCATGGCGGACCTGGCCGCGTGGTGCCAGGCGCGCGGCACCACGGTGCTGGGCTACCTGGAGGAGATTCAGCGCGCGTACGGCCTGTACGTCGGCGCGCAGCGCAACTTCACCTTCCCCGGCGCGGCGGGGGCGCAAATCATCCGCGGCATCATGGATGCGTTCCGCGCCTCGCCTCCGACGCACATCGGCGGTGACGCCGTCCGCGCCGTGAGCGACTACAAGAAGGGCGAGCGGGGCCTGCCGCCGTCCAACGTCGTCGCGCTGGAGCTGGAGAGCGGCGGTCGCGTCACGTTGCGCCCCTCCGGCACCGAGCCGAAAATCAAATACTACTTCGAGCTGAAGGAGACGCTCGAAGGCGGCGAGCCCCTGGCCCAGGCCCGTCAGCGCGCCGAGTCCCGGCTGGCCCGCTTCATCGACGCCTTCCTCGGCCTCGCGCGTGAGCGCGGGCAGCCGGCGTGAGTCTAGAGACGCAGCACCGCACCCACCGCCCGCCCTCCGAGGCGGCCTTCGCAGAAAGGTATCGTGTGAAGCGACTGCTCCCCGGAGTCCTCCTCGCTTGCTTCCTGGCCCTTCCCGCCCCCGCGCTGGCGCAGCGCGGGGGACAGGGCTGGTCCGTCCTCGCCGGTGACACGCTGGGGCGGGGCAACACCGCCTTCCATGGCCAGATTGGCTGGCCCGGCATCTCCCTGGGCCTGCTGCACGGCGGCTCGGAGCGCTTCGACATTGGCGGCAAGTTCAACTTCAACTGGGGCCGCGAGGGCTGGGTCCGCTACACGGACCCGGGCATCAAGCTCCAGGCGTGGATGCGGCTGCAGCTCGTGAAGGAGCGCAACTTCTCCCTGGCGCTCACCTTCCAGCCGGGCCCCTTCTTCTACTTCAACGAGTACGACACCGACGTGGGCCTGACGCTGCCCCTGGGCCTGGTGGTGGGCATCCCCGCCGGCAGCGCCGTCATGGTGAACCTGGGCCTGGACATCCCCTTCCACGTCTACTTCGGCGAGGGAATCGGTCCGGTGTTCCCCATCCTGGTGGGCGGCGGCCTGGAGTACTTCGTCAACCGCCAGCTCGGCGTCACCTTCAACGTCCGGCTGGGGCCCGCCGTCATCCCGGACATCGACGACACCGAATTCACGCTGGAAGCGCTCTTCGGCGTCGCCTACCGCTTCTAACTACCAGGACGAGGTCTGCTCGGGCAGCTCCACCGTGAAGGTGCTGCCCAGGTTGACGCGGCTCTGCACCGTCACCGCGCCGCCCATGGCTTCCACCAGGGTGCGCGCGACGGTGAGGCCCAGCCCGGCGCCCTTCTCGGGCGCCTTCGTCGTGTAGTAGGGCTCGAAGACGGCCTGCAGCTCGTCCTCGAAGATGCCGATGCCGGTGTCCTTGACGTACAGGCGCGGGCCGAAGTCCCCGAAGATGTCCGGCAGCTCCACGCCGACATGGATGCGGCGCGGGCGGTCCGTCACGTCCTCCACCGCGTCCACCGCGTTGGCCAGCAGCTCCACCACCACCTGCTCCAACTGGCGGCGGTTGAAGACGACGGCGATGGCCTCGTCCGGCAACTGCACCTTCACCTCGGCGGTGCCCAGGCGGCCGGCGTCACGCAGCCGCTCCACCACCGCGGGCACCAAGTCACGCAGGTCGAAGCGCTGGATGTCCTTGGGGGTGGTGGGGCCCAGCGATAGCAGGTGCTGGCCGTGCAGGCGCATCTGCTCGCCCGCCACGCCCAGCTTCTTGAGCTCATCGGCGTCCGGCGGCAGGCCCTGCATCGCGCGCGTGCGCACGTGCTCCAGCGCCCGCTGGAGGCCTTCGCCCACGCGGCCCAGGTTCTGCGCCACGTCCGCGGCCAGCGTGCCCACGCGGGCCAGCCGCTCCATCTCCACCCAGCGGACGCGCGGGTCCTGAAGGGCCTCGGCGCGCTGGCCACCGCGCTCGCGGTGCGCCTTCAACTCCAGCAGCGTGTGGATGCGGACCTTCAGCTCCAGCGGATCCAACGGCTCGGTGATGAGCAGGTCATCCACGCCCGCCTCGAGCACCTCGCGGCGCGTCTCCCGGTCGGCGCTGGGCGTCAGCATGAGCACGGGGAGGGCCGGGCTTCCCAGCGCGTCTTGCAGGCGCCGGTACGTCGCGAGGCCATCAGTGCCGGCGCGCTCCACGTCGAGCAGCACCAGGTCCGCGGACTCATGCGCCGCCGCGGCCGCCGCCGCCAGGCCATTGGCGGGCAGCACGTCATAACCGGCGGGCGCCAGGATGGAGCACAGCCGCTCCATGCCACCCGACTCCACGTCCACGGCCAGCACCCGGGGCCGGTACGTCGCGGTCTCCGTCGTCTCCAGCATCACGCCACCCCTACATGGTGACCAGGTGAGCCTCACCCGGGTGTTCCAGGCCGTCCTACGGACCCCTCTCGCCCTGGATGGAGCTCCCCCCTGGGCGCTTGCGTCCAGTCCGGTACGTGATCCGATACCGCGCTGTGTCTATGCGAGGCTCATGCCGCGGTTCGTCTCCGCGCGGCGGATCCGCCCATTGCACCACCAACGGTGGCACCCCTGTAACGTCAAGGGGTTGAATCGTTGCGATACTGGAGAAAGTCACTCCTGTTGAAATCGATTTTCAAATCGACTGGGTCGATTCTGACCTTAATTCGATTTTTACCCGGGTGTGGAATGACTCGTTTGCGCGCAAAGTGTCAACGGGACTCCTGCTCGTAGGGCGTTCCGAGCGCGGCGGGGGCGCTGCTGCGCTGGCCCTGGAGGGTCAGCACCGCCAGGGTGAGCAGATAGGGCAGGGCCAGGAGGACGCCCTGTGGGATCAGCTCGACCAGGCCAGGGGCGCTGGACACCAGCCCGATGCGCAGCGCGTTGCCGAAGGCGAAGAAGGTGGCGGCGAGGAAGGCGCCCACGGGCGTCCACCGGCCGAACACCATGGCGGCCAGGGCCATGAAGCCCAGGCCGGCGGGGGTGTGCTGCTCGAAGCGGTCCAGCACGGCGGTGGACAGCACCGCGCCGCCCAGGCCCGCGAGGAGCCCGCTGCCCAGCACCGCGCCCCAGCGCAGGGCGGGCACGGACAGGCCCAGGGTGGCCACGGCCTGGGGCTTGTCGCCCACCGCGCGCAGCCGCAGGCCCAGGGGCGTGCGGGTCAGCAGGCCCTGGAAGGCGAAGGGGAGGATCAGCGCCAGGTACGTGGGCGCCGAGTGCCCGGACAGCGCGCCCAACACCGGCACTGCGCCGAGCCCGGGGATGTTCCAGCGCGTGAGCTGCTGGATGGGCGGCGTGCCGTTGGGGCCGTAGAGCGACTCCAGCAGGAAGGTGCCGCCCGCCAGGGCCACCAGGTTGAGGGCGATGCCGGACACCACCTGGTCGGAGCGCCAGCGGATGCTCAGGAAGCCGTGCACGCCGGCCAGGGCCGCGCCCGCCAGCATGCCCATGACGACGGCCAGGGGCGTGGGCATCGTCAGCGCCGCCACCGCCGCGCAGAAGGCGCCCACGCGCATCATCCCCTCCATGCCCACGGCGATGACGCCCGCGCGCTCGGAGAGCACCGCGCCCAGGGCGGCGAAGATGAGCGCGGGGGCCGCGTCCAGGGTGGAGAACAGCAGCGAGTGGAGGACATCAAGCACGAGGCACCTCCGCCGAGGCGGCGGGTGCTGGGTTCCGCCGGCGCAGCAGCGCCAGCCACACCATGCGCCCGGCGACGAAGAGCAGCGCCAGGCCCTGGATGAGCTCGGGGAAGCTCTTGTGCACGCCGAGCAACTGCATGCGCGTGCCACCCGCGCGCAGCACGCCGAAGAAGAGCGCGGACACGGTGGCGCCCAGCGGGTGGTTGTTGCCGATGAGCGCGATGGCGATGCCGTCGAAGCCGTAGGGCGCGCCGAGTGTGCCCGGGTAACGCCCCTCCGTGCCCAGCACCAGCACCGCGCCCGCCAGCCCCGCCATGGCCCCCGCCAGCGCCATGGCCAGGCCCATGCGCCGGGCCACGGGGATGCCCGC
>JBKGHI010000295.1:0-10021 GCA_046520405.1 Myxococcus sp. 1LA | reverse complement strand
CCCGCCGCGCTGCCGTTGCCAGTCCAGGGCGAGCCACAGCGCCGCGGCGCGCACCCAGCCGCTCAGGGGCCCCGTGCCGGGATAGGCGGCCAGCCGGGCTGGCGTCTCCGCGCCCCCCCACCAGCATGCGCTGACGCAAGAGCTGGCGGACCTCGTCCAGGCCCGTGGGCGGCAGCTTCAGCCGGGCCACCGCGACGTCCACCTCCGGGAGGAAGCGCGATTCGAACGCGGAGAGCGCCGGGGGCAGCCCATCCGCCGCCGCGCGGGCGAGGTAGAGGTCCGACAGGTTCAACGTCTCCACCGTGCCCTCATCCGGGAGCAGCCGGGCGAGGTGGCTGGCGAAGCGGGGGCCTTCCAGCGCCACGCCGGGCCAGGGCGCGCGCGCCGTGTCCAGGGCCTGGGCCAGCCGCGCCTGGAGCAGGGCCAGTGACTCCGGCGAGGCCGCCGCCGTGCCACCACGTGCCGCGACGAAGGCCTGTGCCAGGGAAAGGTCCATGAGGGACTCGCGCGCTTCGATGGCACCGCCTCCGAAAAACCGCTCCGGGCGGCACAACGCTCGGGCCGGACAATGCTTCCCCAGCGGCGCTTCCAGCAACGAGGCGGCGTGGACCCAGGCCCGGTGCAGCCTGTGTCCGCCTGCTCCGCGCGCGGGCGGGTGTGGCAGCCAGGCCGCGCCTGGCGCATGGCCCGCGCATTGCTGGTATGGCTGGAGGCGTGGTGGAGGTGAACGTGGAGTCAATCGGCAGTGGGCCTGGAGACGCGGTCCATTCCTCGTGGCTGGAGTTGAGTGCATCCGCCCTGCGGCACAACGTCGCGGTGTTCCGGGCCCTGGAGGGGCAGGGGGCCGCGCCGCGCACGCTGGGCGTGGTGCTCAAGGGCAACGCGTACGGGCATGGGCTGGCGCAGGTGCTGCCGCTGGTCCACGGGGACGTGGACCAGGTGCTGCCGCTGGTCCACGGGGACGTGGACCTCCTCTATGTCCATTGCCCCGCAGGACGCGCTGAAGGTGCGGGAGTACGAGCGGGCGCGTGGGCTGGCGCCGCGGCAGGTGCTCGTCCTGGGCGCGGTGGCGCCCGACGAGGCGGTGGTGCTGGCGCGCGAGGGCGTGGACGCGGTGGTGGCGGACCGTGGCTGGGGGGACGCGGTGCCGGTGCTGCGCACAGCGAAGCTGGAGCGCCCCCTGCGGGTCCACGTCCACATCGACACGGGCCTGGGGCGCGAGGGCTTCACGCTGGACGGGCTGCCCACGGAGTCCCGCTTCCTCGCGGAGTCGCGCGACGTGCTGGAGGTGGTGGGCGCGCTCAGCCACTTCGCGAATACCGAGGACGTGACGGAGCAGGGCTACGCGCTGGCGCAGGTGGACGCCTTCGAGAAGGGGCTGGCGTTCCTCACGGAGCAACTGGCGCCGGCCCGGCCGCTGCAACGGCACATCGCCGCGAGCGCCGCGACGCTGGTGCTGCCCCGCGCCCGCTACGAGGCGCTGCGCGTGGGGATTTCGCTCTACGGATTGTGGCCGTCGCCGGAGACGCGGCTGTCGGCGCGGCTGGTGTTGGGCGAGGTGCCGGTGCTCAAGCCGGTGCTGTCGTGGCGGTGCCGCAGCCAGGTGGTGAAGTGGCTGCCCGCGGGCAGCTACGTGGGGTACGGCTGCACGTACCGGTGCCCGGAGCCCACGCGCATCGCGGTGCTGCCGGTGGGGTACTACGACGGCTACCCGCGCCTGGCGTCGGGCAAGGCGCACGTGCTGGTGAATGGCCGCCGGTGTCCGGTCCTGGGCCGGGTGATGATGAACCACCTCATCGTGGACGTGACACGCGCCACGTCCGATGAGCGCCCGGTGACGGCCACGCTGCTGGGCCGAGACGGCGAGGAGTCCGTGCCCGCCGAGTCACTGGCCGGCTGGGCCCAGACGATTCACTACGAGGTCGTCACCCGGCTCGGGGCGCATCTGAAGCGGGTGGTGGTGGCGTAGTCCCAGCGGGCAGGGTGGCCTCCGGCGGAGGCTGCACCTTCCAGCGGCGGTGCAGCCACATCCACTGGTGCGGGTACTTGCGGATGCAGCGCTCCAGCGCGGCCGTCACGCGCGCGGTGTGCTCCGTAATCGGGTCCGCGCACTCACCCGGGGCGGGGGGGGGGATGGGGCCTTCCACCTCGATGCGGAAGCGCGCGCCGCCCCGGCCGTTGCGCACGCCCATCACCACGAACACCGGAGCCTCCGTGCGCGCCGCCGCCACCGCCATGGCGGGCGTGGTGGAGGCCAGCTTGCCGAAGAAGGGCACGAAGGCGGCCCCCTTCGCGGGCAGCGCCTGGTCCAGCAGCATGAAGGGGGACTCGCCGCGATTCACCGCGTCGATGATTTCCTGGATGGCGCCTCGCGGGTAGATGAGGCCCGCGCCCACGCGCACGCGGTTCTCCGCGATGCGCGTGTTGAGCGCGCCCTTCAGCGGGCGCACCAGTGCATCAATTGTGATGCCATGGCGGATGACCATGTCCCCCAGCAGCTCCCAGTTGCCGAAGTGCGCCGTCACCAGCAGCGCGCCCTTGCCCGTGGCTACGCGCGCCTTCAGCGCCTGCCACGCCGCGTCGCCTTCAATGCCCTGTTCGGCCCAGTCCGAGGGCAGCCGGTCGCCGGATGGCAGCGACTCCAGCACCACGCGCGACATGTTGATGTAGGCGCCGCGCGCAATCTCGCGCCGCTCCGCGTCACTCTTCTCCGGCATCGCCATGGCCAGGTTTTCCAGCGCCACGCGACGACGAATGCCCAGGCTGTATGCGAGGTTGCCCACGAAGCGAGCGAGCGCGTCACGGGACTCCGGCGACAGCCACGTCAAGAACGCCCAGACAAAGCGCGTGAGGAATCCCACCACCCGTCCAGGTGGCGTGCCGACGATGCGGAGCAGGTGCTCCGACGGTAGCTTCTTCGTCACGGCGGGTGAGTCAGGGGGCGGGGCGGCAGGCGCAATCTGGGACACGTGACGCACTCCACCGCGAAGTGGGGATGACGGCAAGGCCACACCTGCCTGTTGCGCGCTACCTTGCTCGCCCGGCATGGGCCACACTGCGCGCCATGCCCAACCTGCTCCGTCCAGCGGCCCTGGCCGCTGTCGCCCTCCTCAGTGCGTGCGGTGCCCGGCAGAACCCTCCCGCCACCGCTGAGCCACCTCCTGCCCAGGCCTCGCAACAGGCCGTCCCCGCCACCCCGCAGTCCCCCAAGCTGCGCCTGCCCACGGAGGTGCGCCCCACCGGCTACACGGTGGAGCTCACGCTGGACCCGAAGGTGTCCGCGTTCCAGGGCGCGGTGGACATCGCGCTCGACGTGACGAAGCCCACGTCCGTGGTGTGGCTGCACGCCAAGAGCCTCACCGTGAAGAAGGCCACGCTCACGCAGGGCGGCGCGTCCTTCGACATCACGCCGGTGAAGGGCGAGGAGGACTTCCTCGGCTTCCCGGTGGCGAAGCCGCTGTCCACGGGCCCGGCGGCGCTGCGCATCGTCTATGACGGCGTCGCGTCCGAGAAGGAGACGGACGGCGCCTTCCGCGTCAACGAAGGCGGGGACTGGTACATCTACACCCAGTTCGAGCCGGTGGACGCCCGCCGCGTCTTCCCGTCCTTCGACGAGCCCGGCTTCAAGGTGCCGTGGCAGCTCACCTTCCACGTGCCCGCGGGCGTCGTGGCCGTCACCAACACGCCGCAAGAGTCGGAGGAGGCGCGCCCGGAGGGTGGCCGCACCTACCGCTTCGCGCGCACGCAGCCGCTGCCCAGCTACCTCATCGCCTTCGGCGTGGGGCCCTTCGACTTCCTCCCCGCCGCGGACGCAGGCCAGAAGAAGGTGAAGACGCGCATCATCACCCCGCGGGGCCGCACCGTGGAGGGCACCTACGCGGCGCAGGTGACGCCGGAAATCCTCGCCGCGCTGGAGGACTACTTCGGCATTCCGTACCCGTACGAGAAGCTGGACGTGCTGGCGGTGCCGCTGCTGGGCGGCGCCATGGAGCACCCGGGCCTGGTGACGTTCAACTCGCGCCTCATCCTGGCGAAGCCGGAGGAGGACTCGTTGGGCCGTCAGCGCGCCTTCTCCGACACGCAGGTGCACGAGCTGGCGCACCAGTGGTTCGGCAACCTGGTCACCATGCAGTGGTGGGATGACCTGTGGCTCAACGAGGCCTTCGCCTCGTGGATGACCCCGCGCATCATCGAGACGTGGCGCCCCGCCTGGGACGCGGCCGTGGAGCGCGTGCACGACCGCGCCCGGGCCCTGGACGCGGACAGCCTCCTGTCGGCGCGCCGCATCCGCCAGCCGATTGAAAGCGCCAACGACATCCACAACGCCTTCGACGGCATCACCTACGGCAAGGGCTCCGCGGTGCTCAGCATGACGGAGGAGTGGCTGGGCCGGGACGTCTTCCGCCGCGGCATCCAGCGCTACTTCCAGAAGCACGCGGGCGGCAACGCCACCGCGAAGGACTTCCTGGACGCCGTGTCCGCCGAGTCCGGCAAGGACGTGACGGGCATGCTGGGGACCTTCCTGGACCAGAGCGGCGCGCCGCTCGTCGAGGCCTCGCTGACGTGTGATGAGTCGGGCGCGACGGTGGTGCTGGAGCAGCAGCGCTACGTGAAGCTGGGCACCCGGTCGCCGGGCCCGCAGACGTGGAAGGTCCCCGTGTGCGTGGCGTACGAGGCGGGGGGCAAGACGGGCCGGACCTGCGCGCTGCTGGAGGGGGAGCGGATGAACGTCCCCCTGACCGAGGCGAAGACGTGCCCTGACTGGGTGTTCCCCAACGCGGAGGGCGCCGGCTACTTCCGGATGCGGCTCAACGCCAAGACGGCGGGGATGCTGTCGAAGTCCGGCATGCCGAAGCTGTCCCGCACCGAGCAGGTGACCTTCCTCACCGACGTGCGTGCGCTGGCCCTGTCCGGGAAGCTGGCTGCCTCCGACGTGCTGCATCTGGCGGGCTTCATGGCGAATGAGCCGGACCGCGTCGTCCTGCTGGCCTCGTTGGACCTGCTGGAGCTGGTCAGCTCCCGGCTGCTGCCGAACGAGCGGCTGGAGGACCGGGCCCGCTTCCTGCGCGAGACGTATGGGGCCCGGGCGCGGAAGCTCGGCTTCACCCCGCGCAAGGGCGAGAGCGAGGACACGCGCCTGCTCCGTCCGCGCCTGGTGCGGCTGGCGGGGCGCGATGGCAGGGACCCGAAGTTGCTCGCGGAGGCGCGCACCCTGGCGAACAAGTGGATGAAGGACAAGCGCGCCGTGGCGCCGGAGATGGTGGACGTGGTGCTCGCCCTCGCCGCCACCCAGAACGACGCGGCCTTCCGGGAGCAGCTTGTCGCGGCGGTGCGCACGGAGAAGGACCGGCGCACGCGCCAGTACCTCATCGGCGCGTTGAGCAGCTTCACGGACCCGGCGCTGGTGACGCAGAACCTGTCCCTGGTGTTCGAAAAGGGCATGGACCCGCGTGAGACGGTGTGGATGGCGTTCGCGGCCTCGCAGGGCCTGCGCACGCAGGACGTGGCCTTCGACTTCGTGAAGACGAACTACGAGCGGCTGGTGGGGGATTCGCCCGAGGCGCTGCTGCCCGCCGAGTCCGCCGGACGCATGGCCTACGTCGGCAGCAACTTCTGCGACGCCGGCAAGCGCCAGGAGGTGGCGGACTTCTTCACCGAGCGCAGCGCCAAGGCCCCGGGTGGCCCCCGGACGTTGGCGCAGGTGCTGGAAATCATCGACCAGTGCATCGCGCTGAAGAAGGACCAGGGCACCAACGTCGAGCGCTTCCTCGCGGACTTCAAGCCGCGGGCTCCGGCGCCGCGGTAGTCCCTGCGAAGAGCGGGGCCCGGCATCCCTCACGGGGTTGCCGGGCCCGGATGTCTCGCCCGGGGCTACTTCCGGCCGCGGGACATGAAGGACATGAAGGCTTCCTGCGCCTCGGCGGACTGGAGGCGCTGGATGAACTCGCCGCCCTCGCGGGCCAGCGTCTCGCGAATCTGGGCGCGCAGGGGCTCGCGAATCAGCCGCTTCGTCACGCGCACCGCCTCCGCGGGGCGGGAGGCCAGCGTGGTGGCGCGCTCGGTGGCCACCTGCTGGAGGCTCGCGTCCGGCACCACCTTGTTGATGATGCCCGCGCGCAGCGCCGTGGCCGCGTCGAAGGGCTCGCCGAAGAGCAGCAGCTCGCTGGCCAGCGCGAAGCCCGCCGTCCGGGGGATGAGCAGGCTGCTGGCGCCTTCCGCGCACAGCCCCAACTGGACGAAGGGCATGTGGAAGCGCGCGCGCTCGCTGGCCACCACGTAGTCACAGTGCAGCAGCATCGTCGTGCCGATGCCCACCGCCGGGCCGTCCACCGCGGCGAGAATCGGCTTGTCCGCGTCCACCAGCGCGCGGAGGAAGCGGAACACCGCGCTGTCCTCGCCCGCGGGCGGGTGCTCCATGAAGTCGCCAATGTCGTTGCCGGCGGTGAAGACGTTGCCCGCGCCGGTGAGGAGCACCGCGCGCACGTCGACGTTGCCCTCCGCCTCCTTCAGCGCGTGGGTGGCCGCCTCGTACATGGCATGCGTGAAGGCGTTCTTCTTCTCGGGCCGGTTGAAGGTGAGGGTGAGGACCCCCGAGTCGAGCTTCGTCAGCAGCGTGTCGGACATGGTGCCGGGAGCCTATCCGACTCCGTGCGTCGAGGCGGGAGAATGGCGGCCCCCAGGCGGCTGCCCGCTCTGTCTCGGTTTCCGTGATGGCATTCACCGTCCGGGCCCGCACGCCCGGAAGTGTTCGCTGACGGTCAGGGTCGCAGCGCCCGGGCCACCAACGGCGCCAGCGTCACCACCTGGTGCTGGAAGGGCAGGCCCTGGACCGGCTCCACGCTGTCGGTGCTCACCAGCCGGGTGACGGGCAGGTTGCGCAGGCGCTCCACCGCGGGGCCCACCAGCAGGGCGTGCGTCGTCACCACGGTGAAGTCCTCCACACAGCCCGCGTCGCGCAAGGTGCCCGCCGCCGCGGCCAGGGTTCCGCCGGTGGACACCATGTCGTCCACCAGGATGGGGCGCCGTCCGCGCACCTCGCCCATCAGTCCGCTGGCGTGCACCTCGTCGCCGCTCAGCCGCACCTTGTGAATCACCGCCCACGGCCGGTTCAGCAGCCGCGCCAGGGCCTCCGCGCGCTTCACCGCGCCCAGGTCCGGGGCCACCACCACGGAGGTGTCCGTGACGTGCTCGCGCAGCGCGTCCGCCAGCGGCGGCAGCGCGGTGAGGTGCTCCAGCGGCGCGCCGAAGCAGCCCTCCAGCGCGGGGCTGTGCAGGTCCACCACCAGCACCCGCGCGAAGCGGCCCTGTGACAGCAGGTCGGCCACCAGCCGGCCCCCCAGGGGCTCTCCGGGTTTGGCGCGCCGGTCCTGCCGCGCGTAGCCCAGGTAGGGCACCACGGCCTCCAGCCGGGCGGCCCCCATGCGCCAGCAGGCGTCCGCCATCAGCAGCAGCTCCAGCAGGTGCTCGCCCGCGGGCGGCGTGGTGGACTGCACCAGCACCACGGTGCGGCCGCGCACCCGCTCGGGCACCTCGACGTGCATCTCTCCGTCGGGGAAGCGCTCGAAGTGGCAGTCCGCGGGCGCCACGCCCAGGGCTTGCCCGAGCGCGCGTCCCAGGTGGGGGCTGGCCGAGCCAACAAGGAGGACAGGGTCCATGGGCCCCACCCTAGCGCGCCTTCCAGGCGGACGGCGCCCTCCCGGCGGTCCCCCCGCGAGCACCCCTCCGGGATGGCCCCCGCCCGGCCCTTCGCCGCCAGCCGCGCGCCCCATGACTTCCTTGTGGGGAGGAGGAAGGACGCAATGCGCTTTCGGGACCGAGCAGATGCGGGCCGCCGGCTGGCGGCGCGCCTGTTGCCCTACCGGGGTGGCGAGGTGCGCGTGTTGGGCCTGGCGCGAGGCGGGCTCCGCGTGGCGTACGAGGTGGCGCATGCGTTGGAGGCCCCGCTGGACGTCTGGGTGGCCCGCCGCATCGACGTGCCGGGACGGATGACGGTGCTGGGCGCGGTGTCGGAAGGCGGCGGCATCTACCTGGACCGGGGCGCGCTCCAGGCGCTGGGCCTGCCGGAGGTGGAGGCGCGGAGCCTGGCGCGCACGGAGGCTTCGGAAGTGGACAATCTGGTCCAGCGGCTGCGCGGCACCTCGGAGCCCGCCATGGGTGGGTGCACCGTGCTGCTGGTGGATGACGGGCTGGTGTCGGGCGCCACGGCCATGGCCGCGCTCCAGACGCTGCGGCGGCAACACCCGGCCCGCCTGGTGCTGGGCGTCCCCGTGGGGACCCCGCACGGTTTGGACCGGGTGCGCCCGGAAGCGGACGCGGTGCACTGCGTGGAGGTGCTGCCCGCCATGCGGAGCGTCGCGGAGGCCTACGACGACTTCCGGCCGCTACCGAACGTGGAGCTGCGCCAGTTGCTGGTGCGTGCCCGTGAGCCGGTGCAGCCGCGCGAGGTGCTCGAGTCCACGGACCTGGGCGGCTTCTGGATGTGACACGGGACAGGAGGCACGGAAGACATGTGGCAGGGAGGACAGGTGGAACCGGGCGTCCAGGAGGTGAGCGTCCGGGTGGGTGACGTGACGCTGGGAGGAAGCCTGGGCATCCCGGACGGCGCGCGGGGGCTGGTCATCTTCGCCCACGGCAGCGGCAGCAGCCGCTTCAGTCCCCGCAACCGCGCGGTGGCGCGGGCGCTGCGCGCGCAGGGACTGGCCACGCTGCTGTTCGACCTGATGGGCGAAGCGGAGGAGCGGGAAGACGCGCGCACCGGGGAGCTGCGCTTCGACATTCCGTTCCTCGCCCGCAGGTTGGCGGCCGTGACGATGTGGGCGGACGCGCAGCCGGAGCTGGCCGCGTTGCGCATGGGCTACTTCGGCTCCAGCACCGGCGCCGCGGCGGCGCTGGTCGCGGCGGCCCTGCACCCGGACCGCATCCACGCCGTGGTGTCGCGCGGCGGGCGGCCCGACCTGGCCGGGCCGGTGTTGCAGCGGGTGCAGGCCCCCACGCTGCTGCTCGTCGGAGGGCAGGACGTGGGCGTGCTGGAGCTGAATGAAGCGTCGCTCGCGCGGCTGGAAGGGTTGAAGGGCATCCAAATCATCCCCGGGGCCACGCACCTCTTCGAGGAGCCCGGCGCGCTGGAGCAGGTGGCCCGGCTGGCCGCGGCGTGGTTCCTCCGCTTCCTCGGCGGAGTCGGCGCGGAGGCGCGCGCGTGAACGTGGCGTCGGGACACACCAACGAAGGAGGCGTCATGGAGACGGGGCAGGCGTCGGCGACGCGCGAGGCGAGGCCTCGGTGGGAGCACCTCGCGCGGGGCCCGGAGCAATGGGTGCGCGGTCGGGGGCGCTCCCTGGAGGAGGCCTTCGAGCAGGCCGCGGTGGCGTTGTGCGCGCTGGTGGTGGACCCCGGCGCGGTGGAGGTGCGCGAGGAGGTGGAGCTGGTGTGCGAGGCGACGGAGCTGGACCGGCTGCTGGCGGACTGGCTGCGCGCCGTCGTCCACAAGATGGCGTCGCGCCACCTGGGCTTCCGGTGCTTCGCGGTGCGCATGGACGGCACGCGCCTGTTCGGCCACGCCTTCGGTGAGCCGTTGGACCGGGAGCGCCATTCCTTCGCGCGGGACGTGCGGGGCGTGTCGCTGGTGGGGACGCGCGTGTTCCAGGGCGCGGACGGGCTCTGGACGGCCGAGTGCGAAGTGGAGCTGTGAGGCATGGGCACGCGGGACGTGGAGCTGCGTGGCGAGGACGGAGCGGCGGTGACGGCCCGGCTGGATTTGCCACCGGGCAGGCCCGTGGCCAGCGCGGTGCGGGTGGGCTGCTTCGCGTGCCTGGGGGCTTCACCCGCTCCCACGCGTCTGGCGCACGCGCTGGTGGCCCGGGGCTTCGCGGTGCTGTCGCTGGACTTCACCGCGCCCGCGGACGCTGGCGTACGGCCGGACACGGTGCCCTCGGTGGAGGCGGTGGTGGCCGCGGCGGCGTGGCTGCGCGAGCGCTACCCACCGGCCCGCTTGTTGGTGGGACACAGCCTGGGCGGCACGGCG
>JBKGHI010000294.1:0-10078 GCA_046520405.1 Myxococcus sp. 1LA | reverse complement strand
CGCACGGGCCCGCGGTGGCGCGCAGCAGCTCCGAGGAGCCGGCGGCGCGGCCCTCCGCAGGGAAGAGCCGGCAGAGCGCGATGCCGGTGCAGGCCAGCAGCTCGCCGGAGGGCGTGCGCAGGCCGGGGTGACGCAGGCCGGCGCGCTCGTCGGAGGTCAGCGGCGGGCGCTGGCCCTTGGGCGCGGGGGTTTCGAGCCCATCGAGCGCGTCCGCGATTTCTCGCATGAGCGAGGCGCGCGCCGGGTCTCCGCGCTGGTCGAAGTACTCGGCGAGCAGGCGGTATGGCTTCGCGTCGAGCGGGCGCTCGCGGATGTGGCGGAAGGCGTCGGGCTCGGTGTCGGGCGATGCCGGGTAGGCGGGCGCTGGGGAATCGCGCGTCTCCACGACGCCGGGGATGGACCGGGCGGGCTCGGGCGACGCGGGAGGCTTCGCGATGAACGTGCGTCCTGGTGCCGGCGCGGAAGCGGGGCCCTCCTGGCGTGCGCGGACGACCCGGCGCACGGGGTCCATCCGGCCCGGAGGCGCTTCCCAGGAGATGACGCGCGTCTCCGGGACGGGGGCGGCGTCGTCGAGATCAATGACCTCGCCCGTGATGAGGTCCGTGGCTCGTGGACGGCGCCCACGGGCGTCGGGAGCGGGGTCCGCGGCTTTGTCGCCACGGGAGGAGGGCTTCGGCGCGGCCGGGGCCTTGGAGAAGGCGGCGTCCGCGGGCTCCGCCGGAGCACGGGGCGCCGGGGCCGTGGTGTTTCCGGGGACCGAGGGCGGATTGCGTCCTTCGCCTCTGGGGGACGCGGCGGCGGCACGTGCCTCGGCCTTGGGTGGAGCCGCGGCGAAGGTTTCCACGGGAGCACGTGGCGCCGGGGCCGGGGCGTTCCCCGGAGCCGAAGGTGGATTGCGGCCTCGCCCCTGGAGGACGAAGCAGCGGCGCCTTCCGCCGGGGTACGCGGCGCTGGAGCCGTGGTGTTCCCCGGTGCCGAGGGCGGATTGCGGCTTTCGCCCCTGGACTGAGGCGCGGCGGCGGCGCGTGCTGCGCTCTTGCCCTGTGGCGCTTCAGGCGTTTCCGCCGAAGCCGAGGGAACACGCGCGGGCGAAGCCGTGGCACGCCCATTCTCTTCGCGGGCCGCCTCCACACTTTCGGACGCGGGGGGAGCAACTCCCATGTCCGTGGTGGACGTCTCCTCGTTGGCCAGACTCGCGGTGCTCGCGGACGCCTGCGTCAGCACCGGGGGCGCCGGAATGAGCGGCGCACGAGGACCGCTCTGCTCACGGCGAGGCGCCGCGGAACGCGGGGGCTCTGGGGGCGGCACCTCGCGCTCTGCTCGCGCCTGACGGATTCCCTCCGCCCGGCGGGCGTAGACCTGCGCGCGCTCGGGATTCCCCATCACCTCGCGCCACAGACGTGCGAGCCGATCCCAGGTGCGCTCCCGCTCCGCCTCGTCCTCCATGGCGGTGGCCGCATGCTCCAAGGCCCACGCAGCCTCGCCCAGGTGCTCTCGCTCGAGGAGCCGGTCCACGAGCATCAGCCACGCTTCCTTGTGGCCCGGCTCGTAGCGGACGGCCTGACGCAACTCCTCGAGCGCGCCCTCAGCGTCGCCATGCGTCTCCAGCGTGGCGACCAGCTCCAAGCGGGCCCGACGCGCGGCGGGCCCACGGGATTCGCGGGCGAGCTGGGCACGCAACAGCCGGCTGAGCACCGTCGTGTCCCCGAGCTTCCGCGTCAGCGTCGTGAGCTGCGCGCGCGCCTGCTCGCTGTCGGGACTCTCCGTGAGCACCTCGCTCCAGGCCCACTGCGCGAGCGCAAGTCGCGCAGCGAATCCTCCGCGATTTGGGCCAGGACACGCAGCGCCTCCACGCGGTCCGGCGAACGGCGCGGCGCCGCCGCCAACGCGACACGGAGCCGCTCCGCGATGGGGGGACGCTCCTTGTCCGATACACAGCGGAGCATCCCCGCGAGCACCGGAAGCAGCCCGGGCGACAAAGACTCCGCGGCCTCGAAATCGGCGCGAGCCTTCTTGAGCTCGCCCATGTGGAGCCAGCGCTCGCCGCGCGTGAGCAGAGCCCCCGCTCGAGCGCGGGCCGTGCGCGCCCGCCGGATGGCCTCGTCGAGCGCGCGGCGCACGAGCGACGCATCCCCTCGCGCGGCGAGCAGGCGCACCTGGTCTCTCAGCGCGGTGCGGTCTCCCGTCAGCTCGACGATTTCCCGGTACATGCGCGCGGCACCCGCGGGGTCGTGGAGCTCGTTCTCCATCACCTCCGCGAGCCGGGCCAACGCATCCGCTCGAAGGGACGCATCCTTCGCCTGGTCCGCGCGCTTGAGGTAGAGCTGGGCCAGCTCGGCCCAGGCCCGCCGAGCGATGAGCTGGGCCTCCACCTTCTGTGAGCGCGTCAGCGCGTCCGCATCTTCCTCGCGAGCGCCCGGGCTCGCGGCGCCAGACGGGCCCCCCTTCGGTGCATCAACGGAAGCCGCGGCCAGCGCGGCCTCCAGCTCCTCCAGCGATACTTCCATGGTGCCCGAGCGCGCGTCTGGCGCTGGCGCGCTTCTGGGCGTGGCAGGGGGTGGCAGCGCCTCCGACGAGGCGGGCGTCTTCCGCCGCGCGCCCTGCGAGGCGGCTGAAGGCGGGGGGCGTGGCGCCGCTTCCGAAACGGCAGCACCCGCGAGCAAGGGCTGCGCCTCCGACGTGACTTCGTCCTCGCTGAAGTCGTCGAAGGTCGTTGCGTCGCGACGAGGCGCTGGCGGGGCAGCTCGCTCAACCGGCTCGGGCGCGTCGGCGTCATCATCCAAAGCGTCTGCCCACGGCACGGACAGGGGCGCCCGTCCGTTGACGAACGTCTTGGCCGAACCCGAAGACGGAGGCAACGCCTCCGCTCCCAACGCGGGCAGCTCCACTTCCGTCTTGCGCGCCTCGAAGTCCAAGGACGGTGGTTGCACGACCACCGCGGGCATCTCCACCAAGGTCCTGGGCGCATCGGGAGTGGATGCTCCGTGGGAGTTCCCCACCACGGACGGGTCCACCGCTGGCATCTCCAAGACCGTCTTGAGCGACTCAGCAGGCGGCGCGGATACAGCAGGCGCGACCGCGGGGAGCTCCGTCCCGCCCTTGCGAGACTTCGCGTCGGATGCCGCGGGCACACCTTCAGCGGCGGGCCGCTCCGACGCGCTCTTGGGCGAACTCGAAGGCGCGGAAGGAGGCAAGACCACCGCTGGAATCTCAGTCGCGCTCTTGCGCGAGTTCACAGCAGCGACGGCTGACGACAGCCCCACCGCGGGCAAACCCGTCGCGCTCTTGCGCGGACTCACAGCGGGCGCCGTTGGCGCGGCCCCCACCACGGGCAAACCCGTCGCGCTCTTGCGCTGGCTCGCAGCCGGCGCAGCGGGCGCTGCCTCCACGACCGGCAACTCCGCCACGGTTTGGCGCTGGCTCGCAGCAGACGCAGCGGGGGCTTCCTCCACCACGGGCAACTCCGCCGCGCTCTTGCGAGCGATTACAGCAGACGCACCGGGCAATGACTCGGCGCTCGCATCGGAGGGTTGAATCGCGGCGGCGGACGACGGTCCCCCCGCACCCGCCTCCGGCACATTCGCAGCCTGCGAACGCTCCGCATCCACCGCGCCGTTCGAAGCGGCCCCAGGCCGTTCCGAATCGACCGAAGCCTCCACCCGTGGCCCAGCCCCACTTTCAAGCGATGCGGCAGCGGGCCCCGCCCCCTCGAACCGAGGAAGCGCCGACGACGCGGAGCCCTGACGAGCCTCCATCACGCCCGCCGAAGGCGTCGCCGCAAGCAGCATCCTCGCGGCGAGCGGCGGCCCCACCACCGTCTCGATGAGGTAGACGCCGTCATCGTCCCAGGACGCCGCGTCCTGAGCGCCGTCCTTCCTGACAGGGAGTTTCGCCAGCACCTCTTGCTCGCTGCCTGCTTCCGGCGCGGCGCCCGGACGCGCAGTGCCCTCGATGCGCGCACGCAGCCCCTGAAGCACGCGGCGGGCCCCTCGGTCCTCGGGCCATTCCGACAAGAGGGCCTCGAGCGCGGCGGCGGCACGCGGAAGCTGGTCCACCCGCCGCAGCACTCGCGCGAGCTGACGCCGGACCGCGCGCCGGCTGGAGACCACCGAGGGCGCCACCTCGAGCAAGGTGATGGCCGCGGCCTCGGTGCCGGCCAGCAGCGCCATGCGCACAATCCCGGCCGCCAGTCGCGGCGTCATGGGCAGGGTCCGGCTGGCGCGCGCGAGCTCGCCGAACGCACGCGGGGCGGACCCTCACGCAGCAGTTGGACCGCGGACCGGAGATGCCGGTCCACCATGTCGCCAACAGCCTCCGCCGACTTGACGTCGGACGCGCCGGACTGCAGCGCCTCCTGTCGGACCGCTGCGGGCTCCGGCGTGCCGGCGCTCTTGCCGTTTCTCACGCCACCCATGGGTGCGGCAGTCTACACACAACGATGCCCGTTCCGGCTGTTACTGTCCTTCTCCCCGCTCGAAACGCCGAAGCCACGGTGGCGCGAGCCGTCCGCAGCCTCTTGACGGGCACCGTCCACGACATCCGCGTGCTCACCGTGGATGATGGCTCCACCGACGGTACGCGTCAGGTGCTCACGGACCTCGCCGCGAGCGATGCCCGCGTGGAAGTCCTTGACGGCCAGGGGCAGGGCTTGGTGGCGGCCTTGAACCTGGCGCTCGGCCAGGCGACCTCCCCCTATGTCGCCCGGATGGACGCGGACGACGAGGCCCTGCCCCGGCGCCTGGAGGCCAGCCTCACCGCGCTGGAGGCGGAGCCCGCGCTCGCCGGCGTGGGCACGGCCGTGGAGCTGTTCCGCGAGGACCAGCCCGTGAGCCCTTCCCTCCAGGCCTATGCGACCTGGATCAACGGCCTGACGTCCGCCGAGCAGCTCGACCGGGAACGCTTCATCGAAAGCCCGCTGTGCCACCCCTCCGTCTGCCTCCGCCGAGGCGCCCTCATCGCGGCGGGAGGCTGGAGGGACGGCGACTTCCCGGAGGACTACGCGCTGTGGCTGGAGCTGCTGAACCAGGGCTTCGCCCTGCGCAACCTCCCCGAGGTCCTGCTGCGCTGGCGCGACAGCGACAACCGGATGACGCGCACCGACCCACGTTACGCGCTCAAGCGCTTCATGTGGATGAAGGCGCGCTACCTGACGCAAGGCCGAGGCCCCCTCGCGGACGGGCGCCCCTGCACGGTGTGGGGCGCGGGCCCGAGCGGCAAGATGCTGACGGCCTTCCTCCACCAGGAGGGCGCCCGCGTGCGGCGCTACGTGGAGGTCCACCCGCGCAAGGTGGGCACGCACATCCACGGCATCCCGGTCATCTCGCCGCAAGAGCTCGGCGCGCCTGGGGACGGGCACCTGCTGGTCTGCGTGGGCGTGCGCTGGGCCCGCGCGGAGATTCGCGAGGACCTCATCGGATGGGGCTGGGTGGAGGGCCGCGACTTCACCTGCGCGGCGTGACGCCTCACGCAGCGGAGCCCTCGCCGCGAATGGGCCCCTGGGGCACCGCAACGCCAGCGGCGTCGAAGAATCGCCTCAAGTCCTCCGGCACCGGCGCCTCGATGCGCAGCACCTTGCCGGTGCGCGGATGTCCCAGCTCCAAGGCCTGCGCATGCAACAGGCACCGCGCGGCCTCCACGCCACCCGCCCTGGCCGCGCCGCCGTAACGCGCGTCCCCCAGAATCGGAGCCTCCAAGGCCGTCAGGTGCGCGCGGAGCTGGTGCGTGCGGCCCGTGTGCGGCAACAGCTCGACGACACAGAACGCCGGCCCCGCGAACAACGTGTGGAAGTCCGTCAGCGCGGGCACGCCGTTGGCCGCGCGGGTCGCCCGCCAGCGTCCGGGACGGGAGGGGTCCTTCGACAACGGCAGGTCCACCGTCCCCGACGGAGGCAGGCCCGGCCCCGTGGCCGCGACGTAACGCTTTCGCGCGCGTCCTTCCCGGAACTCGGCCGCCAGCGCCGACGTGGCCTCCGCCGTCTTTCCAAACACCGTCACCCCGGAGGTCTCCCGATCCAGACGGTGCACCAACCCCGCGGGCGGCCCAGCCTCGCGCTCACCAGGTCCACCAGGCTGTCCCCCACGCGCCCCTCGGTAGGCTGCGCGGACACACCCGCCGGTTTGTCCACGGCGATGACCTCCGCGTCCTCGTACAGCACGGGCAGCTCGGGCGCGGGGGGCCGGCGCGGCCAGCGGACTCTGTCCGCCCTCCTCCACCACCACCGTCACCACCTGCCCCGCAGCCAGTCGCGCGTTCGCATCGCGACTTCGCTTGCCCGCCACGTACACGGCGCCCACGTCCACCAGGCCCCGCGCCCGCGTCTCGGGCAGTCCCAGCTCCGTGGCCACCGCCTGGGCCACGGCCTTCCCTACCAGCCCGCCTTCCACCCGGAACGTCCGCCGCTTCATGCCGTCACCTCGCTCGTCGCCACGCCCACCGGGCGGCCACCCACGCGCCGCCCGGATGCCCCAGTCGAGCCGCCGCCCCGCCCTGTCTCCGGCACAGATGTCATGCGGCGGCACTCTACGCGCGCATCGCCCTTTCGCGCCGCCCGCTTCCTGTTACCTTCCGCGCCCCCATGGACCGTCCCCTGCACTCCGTCCGTACGCGGCTGGACGACTTCCTCGCCGAGCTCGCCACGGTGCATTACCGAAATGGCGCCGGGCTCGCGCTGGATGTTTCTGCCTCCCAGCTCCTCGCCGACTTCCCCGAGCTGTCGTCTCCGGACACCTTCGCCGCCGCCAACGAGGCGCTCGCGAAGGCCCGCGCCAGGAACGAGCCGCTCACCGTCCGCCGCATCCAACGGGTGCGCGAGCTGGTGGCGTCCCACGTCGAGGACGCGCTCGCCGCCCGCCACGTGGACGCCATCGCCTCGTTGGAGGCCCAGGCGCAACTGACGGTGGACGACCAGACCTACTCCTTCGGCGAGGCGCTGGGCCGCATCCCCCACGAGTCCGCCCGCGGCCGCCGCGCCCTGCTGGAGCGCGCCACCGGCGAGTTCCTCTGGCAGAACCGCACCCGCTACGGCGACCGCCGGGAAGCGGCCCTGCACGCCGCGGAGCAACTGGGCGCGAAGGACTACCCCACCCTGCGCCAGGACGTCACCGGCATCGACTTCGCCAGGCTGGCCGAGTCCGCCGCGAAGATGCTCGCGCGCACGGAGGACGCCTACCGCGACGTGCTCGCCTACGTCCTCAAGAAGGTGGACCCGCTGCTGCGTCCGCTGCCCGGCGGAGAAGCGCGCCGGCACGACTTGCAGGCCGCGCTCCAGGCGCCGTGGATGGACGGCTTCTTCCGGCGCGAGGACGCATTCCCCGCCGTGGTGCGCTGGCTCGGCGAATGGGGCCTGACGCCCAACGCCGGAGGCCGCATCCGCATTGACGACGAGGCCCGGCCCGGCAAGTCACCGCGCCCCTTCGTCGCCGTGGTGCGCGTGCCGGATGACATCCGCCTGGTGCTCCAGCCCCGTGGCGGCCTGGACGGACTGGCCAGCATCCTCCACGAGATGGGCCACGCCCAGCACCGCGCCCACGTCTCCGACACGCTGCCCATGGAGCTGCGCCGGCTGGGGGACGCCTCCGTGACGGAGGCCCACGCCGCCGTCTTC
Source organism: Myxococcus sp. 1LA (assembly GCA_046520405.1). GTDB lineage: Bacteria > Myxococcota > Myxococcia > Myxococcales > Myxococcaceae > Myxococcus. Next base: position 2,475 of record JBKGHI010000294.1, on the reverse strand, counting down.
GAACGGCTGCTGCTGTCGCCCGAATGGCTCAAGCGCTACCTGGGGCTGCCCACCATGGCCGCGAAGGACACGGTGCGGCTGGCCGCCTTCCAGGCCCTCACGCTGCTGCGACGTCACGCGGCCAAGCTGTCCTACGAGCTGTCCCTTTCACAGAAGGGTGCCTCCGCGGAGCGCGCGGACGAATACGCGGACGGCCAGCGCCACGCGCTCTTCGTCGAGCCGCACCCCGGCTTCTTCCTCCACGACGTGGACCCGCAGCTGTACGTGGCGCACTACCTGCGGTCCTGGGCCCTGGAGACCCAGCTCACCGCGCGCCTCACGGAGCGGTTCAACGAGGACTATTGGAGGAACCCCGCGGCAGCCGCCTGGTTGAAAGGGCTGTACGCGCGTGGGGGCACTGACGACGCGGAAGGACTGGCCACGGAGACGTCGGGCACGCCGTTGGCGTTGCCCGAGGCCGGGGAGCGCCTCGTGGCCATCCTCAACCGGTAGGGGACACCCGCGAGACGACTACTTCTTCTTGCGGAGCGCCCGGACAATCTTGTCCTTGGTCGGATTGGCGGCGGCATCCCGCGCGCGCGTGGCCGCGACGGGCTTGCTGCTGGCGGTGGCGACGGGCTTGCCACCCGCGCGAGCGCGCATCGCCTTCATGAGCTGCATCTCGATGAGGAGCAGCTCGTCGCCCAGCTCCTGGTTGTCACCAGCGGCACGGGGCAGCGGTGCACGGGTGCTGGAAGCGCCAGCACCGTGGCGCATGCGCAGAACCTTCTCCTCCTCGGCCGACAGCGTGCGCGTCTTCTCCAACGCCGCTTTGACCTCCTTGGCCGTCACCGTGCTACTTCCGACCTTGCGCTCCATCGCCGCTCCCTTGCTGTGAAGCCCCGCTGAACATCCGAGCATGTCGGACGCGTCCGGGCCGCAACCGTCGAGGATTGTAGAGGACGCAAGAGTCAGCGCAAATTTTCTTCCAACATCCCGCTGCCAGGATGTAGCGCCGACCCCATTCCCCCTGTCCGGGATGACCCCGGAGTCCCGGCCCGCCGTTCACCGGGAAACGGCGCCCGCGAGAGGCGCCCCAACCACCTGCCTCAGGTGCCGTCTTCGTCCTCGGGCTCGGGGGCCGCCCCGGGGGTGGCCCCGTCCGACTCCCCGGGCTTCTTGCGCTGGATGCCGAAGGTGTCGAGCGCGTCGGCGATGCCCTGGGGCTTGTCCGCGTCCGGCAGGAAGTCCTCGGGCGGCTGGAGCTGGGGGTCCTTCCCCACCTCGGAGAGGGCGGCCTCCAGCGTCAGGCGCAGTTCGGCGGCCTCGGGCGTCTTCTCCCCGGGCACGCCCATGCGCCCGTCCAGCCGGGCCTTGAGCACCACGGAGGTGGTGGAGTCCACCAGCACCTCGCCGTCCAGCGAGCGCGGCAGGCGGTGGGCGAAGAAGTTGGCCCGGCGGACCGTCGTCTCGTCCGCGCCGCCCTTCTTGGCCTGGGGCATGGGCGGCAGGGGCCGGGATGCGTCCGCCTGCGAGGCCGGGGCGAGCGTCACGATGTAGCGCCAGGCCGTGCGGCCCTCGTGGGTGACGGTGCCCTCGGGCGTCAGCTTGATGCGGCCCTGGAAGAGGCTGTCGAAGTCGCGGATGGCGCCTGTGAGCTCCGCGCGGGTGCGCTCCGCCATGCCGCGGTCGCGCAGACGCTGGCGGAAGGGGCCGTACCGGTTGCGGGCGAACACCTGCCCACCCACACGCATCACCTCCAGGCCCTGGTCCCGGGAGTTCTCCAGCACGCCGTGGAAGTCCCCGCTGACCCCGCCGGGGCCGGCGCGGAAGGTGCGCGTCTCGGTGAGCTTCACGGGGTTGGAGGCCTCGGAGGTCCACTCGTACCCCAACGTCGCCTGGTAGCGGTGGGGGCCCAGACGCTCGGTCACCTCGGCGGCGTCCATGCCCAGGATGCGGCGCGCCACCTGGGGGTTGTCCGCGACGTCCTCGGGGGGCAACTTCTCCTTCGCGGACGCCACCACCTTGGGCGGGTCCTCCGGCGAGAAGATGCGTGCCTTGGCCGCCTTGTCGACCGGGTCCGAGCAGCCCGCAGCGGCCAGCGCCAGGGCAAGGGTGAAGGCGGACTTCTTCAGACGGCTCACGACTCCTCCGGAAGGGTACGACAAGGCCGGCAAGTTACGTGGGGCATACACGAGCGGCAAGCAGTGGCTTGCGTGCGGCCGTGCAAGGGATAGAACGCCCAACTCATGCAGAACCTGCGCGACAAGCTATTGAAGGCGGGCCTCGTCACCGAGGACCAGGCCAAGAAGGTGGAGACGAAGGCCAGCCAGGCGGAAGCCCGGCGGCCCGGTCCTCAGGAGGGCGGCCGTTCAGGCGGCAACCGTCCTCCCCCCCGCCGTGACGACAACCGGACACAAGGAGGTCCGCCCCGAGGCGAGGGCGGCGGCCGTCCGGGTGGCCCCCGTGACGCGGGCGGCGGGAGGGCGGAGGCCG
>JBKGHI010000293.1:0-10089 GCA_046520405.1 Myxococcus sp. 1LA | reverse complement strand
GCCGGCGCCAGCCGCACGGACTCGCTCAGCGGCACCACCGCTTCCCTGGGCAGGCCCAGGCGGCGAAGCACCGCCCCCAGCGAGCGCAACGGCCCTGGCGCGCCCGGCACCAGGAGCGCCCGGGCCCGCGCCTCTCTTAGGACAGAGGGCTCGTCGAAGCGCAGCTCCGCCACCATCCGGTCCACCACGCCACGGTACGCGGGGTACGCCGCGGGCCAGGTGAACACCAGCCGGTACACCCACTCGCCTCGCGGCACGAAGAGCGCCATCAACTGGGTGGCGCCTCCCGGCCCCTCCAACTCCGCATACAGCCGCTGCGCGCCGCGACCGCCCACGCGCGCCGCGACCGGCCCCGTCACCTTCAGCGTGCGGCCCTCGGGGCCTGGAGCGCCGGGCACCAGCACCTCCTCCAGGAACTGCCGCGCCTGCGCCGAACCGTCGCCCGGCTCTCCCGCCTCGATGGCTTCGGCGGCGAAGGTCGCCCGGCCGCGTCCCGGCAGCCCGTTGGAGAAGGCGCGCCGTCCCTGACCATCCACCTCGCCTCGCCAGTCACGAGGCAGGGCCACGGAGATACCGAAGCCATCATCCCGCTCCGTGCGCCAGACGGAGCGCTCCGCCACCACGGCCCCGGCCAGCACCACCGCCACCACCACCATGGCCACCGGGCGCAGCCAGCCTGTGTCCTGACGCCAGCGAGGCTCCAGGAAGACGCCCGCCAGCAGCCCGGCGAGCAAGCCGCCCAGGTGCCCCGCGTTGTCCACGCCCACCGACGTCCACCCCATCCAGAGGAAGACGAGCACCGTGGGCACCGCCGCCTCCCCGGACATCCACCGCGCCGGCAGCTTCGCCCGGTTACGCCGCCCCAGGACGAGCAACGCCCCCACACAGCCATACACAATCCCGGAGGCGCCCACGCTCACCGCTCCGGAGCTGCCCAGCGAGCCCGCCATGGTGGCCAGGCCCGCCGCCACCAGCAGGGCCGCGTAGTCCCAGCGCCGGCACAGCCGCTCCAGCCCGCTCCCCGCCGCCAGCAACACCAGGACGTTGAGGGCCAGGTGGAGGAAGTCCCGGTGCAGGAAGTTGGCGGTGACGAGCCGCCACACCTGGCCCGCGTCCACCACCAGAGGCCCCGCCTTCGCGCCCCACCGCAGCAGGGTGTCCAGCCCCACCGGCCCGGCCGCCGCCGCCGCGACGTGGATGCCCACCAGCACGGTGGCCAGGATCAAGGTGAGCCAGGGCACCCCGCCGAGTCGCGTTTCACCGGCCGATTGACCGATGGACAACAGCCTCGCCTGCTCCTCTTCCTCGGGAGAAAGTCCTGTCTTTTGAGGGGGATACATGGCTTGTACAGGGAAAGGCCGTTCTGCTATGACTGTACGCGGATCGGACCCGTGCTGAAGCTCATCATCGAAGACGACGAGGGGCGCAAGACAGTTGTTCCCTTCGTGCGTGACGAGATCACCATCGGCCGTCAGGAGGGAAACACCATCCGCCTGACGGAACGGAATGTGTCTCGCCGTCACGCACGATTGGTGCGACTCAATGGCCACGTCGTAGTGGAGGACCTGGGGAGCTATAACGGCACCCGGATCAACGGCGAGCGAATCGCGGGTCAGTCGCCCCTGAAAGAGGGTGACCTGGTCCAGATTGGCGATTACGACCTCGCGCTCCAAGCCGAGGCCGCGGCCAATGCAGCCGCCGGCCCCATCACCACCAAGGTGCCCGCCCGGCGGCCGGAGCCCGAGCCGGAGGATGACTCCGACGAGGACGCTGACGACGAGCGCGAGGAGAGCGACCACACGCCGCCCTCCCAGAGCGCCGCGGACGCCCGCCGGCACTCCACCTCCATCATCCGGTTGGATCAGGTGGAGGCGGATCGGCCGCGGAAGGTGGTGGACGTTCCCGCCGAGGACGCCCCTCGCCTGCTCGTGCTGTCCCCGGACGAGCTCAAGGGCCAGGAGTTCGCGTGCATCCGCACCGAGCTGCGGATCGGCCGCACCGACGACAACGACATCACGTTGGATCATCGGTCGCTGTCGCGCACCCACGCCAAGCTGGTCCGAGAGGACGGCGGCGAGTGGCGCGTCATCGACATGCAGTCCGCCAACGGGATGACGGTCAACGGCGAGAACTACGCGCAGGCCACGCTCGGCACCGGTGACATCATCGAGCTGGGCCACGTGAAGCTGCGCTTCGTCAACGCGGGCGACGCGGCCGACGACGCGGCGGACGGTGGTGGCTCGCGCTCCAAGCTGGGACTGGTGGCGGGCCTGGCGGCCCTGCTGCTGGGCGGAGGCGGCGCCGCCTTCTATTTCATGAACCAGCAGGGCGCCCAGCCGACGGAGCCCCTCGTCGTGGCGCAGGTGCCCACCACGCCTCCGGACGACGAGCCCGTTCCGCCCGTCGGCGAGCCGGCCCCGGCGAACAACGTCCAGGCCGCGGCAACCCCGCCGCCCCAGGTGCCCCAGACGCCTCCGCCGCCGAAGGGCCCCTCCATGGAGGAGCAGCGCGCGGTCGCCGACAAGGCGATTGCGGCGCGTGACTTCGACGCGGCCGTGGAAGCGCTTGGAGCGCATCCAGGACACCAACGGTCAGCGCCCCCGCGACGTGGAGACCCGGCTCGACGAGGCCCGCGCCGAGCAGCTGATGAAGCGCCGGCTCGACGACGTCCGCAAGGCCCTGGGCGACGGCAAGCTGCCCGAGGCGGAGGAAGCGCTTCGGGAGAGCGCCGCCACCAAGGCGTTCGCCAAGGAGTACGCGGCGCTGAAGGTGCAGATCGCCGAAGCCAAGAAGAAGGCCGCTCCGCCCGCTGCGGTTCCCACCTCCGGCACGGAGAAGCCGCCTCCCCCCACGCAGTCCGCGGCGGCCAAGGCCCAGGCGGACGGCTTCGAGCACATCAAGGGTCTGCGCTACCGGCAGGCCATCGAGGAGCTGAACAAGTGCCTCGACCTGGAACCCAACCGCGCCGAGTGCCACCTCTACCTGGGGTCCGCCTACGCGAACAACAATCAGCCCGACAAGGGCGCGGTTCACTACAAGCGATTCCTGGAACTGGCGCCCAATCACGCGTACTACGAGCGCGTGAAGGGTTTGGTTGAGAGTTACGAGAATCCTAAGAAGTAGTGGTCTGCCGGAATTGCCCTCGCCCCCCGGGGGCGCTCCGGTCACACGACACTGAACTGCAGCGAGGAGACGCTGTGCAGATTCGCATCCTGGTAGTTGATGATGAGCAGGACAACTGCGACTACCTCAAGCTGGTCCTGACCCGTGAAGGCTACGAGGTGGTGACCACGACGGACCCCACCCAGACGGTGGAAATCCTCCGGGGCTCCGACTTCCACCTCGTCATCCTCGACATGATGATGCCGCAGATGTCGGGCACCGAGGTGCTGGAGCAGATTCGCAAGTACGACACGGACGTGGCCGTCATCGTCGCCACCGCGTACCCCACGGTGGACACGGCGGTGGCCTCGCTCAAGGCGCAGGCTTCCGACTACGTCAAGAAGCCCATGGAGCCGGAGCAGTTCATCACCGCGGTCCGCAACGCCCTCCAGAAGAAGGGCCTGTCCCAGGACCCGGAGGCGGACCTTCACCGTGCCATTGGCCGCACCATCCGCGACGCGCGCAAGACGCAGGAGCTCACGCTCAAGCAGCTGGCGCGGCGCACGGGCCTGTCGGTGTCGCTGCTGTCGCAGATTGAGCGCGCGGAGTCCTCCGCGTCCATCTCATCGCTGTACAAGATTGCCTCGGCGCTGCAGCTGCGCATGGGCGAGCTCTTCGGCGACACCTGATGTCGCCGTGGCAGTATCCCGCCGGCCGCCCTGACTAGCGGCCGGAGAAGCGGGGCGGGCGTTTTTCGAGGAAGGCCGCCCGCCCCTCCTTCGCGTCCTCGCTCCCGAAGGCCGCCGCGCGCAAGCCGCGCAGCCGCGCCCGGTCCGCCTCCTCCAGCGGGGCCTGAGCCAGACGCCCGAAGGACTCCTTCATCCCCGACACCGCCAGCGGCGCATGACTGGCCAGGGTGGCGCACAGCGCCAGCGCCCGGGCCTCCGCGTCCGCCAGGCAGTCATCCAGCAGCCCCCACTCCAGCGCCTCCCGCGCGCTCAGCTTCCGCGCCGCGAGGAAGAGTTGCTTGGCGCGCGCCACGCCCACCAACCGCGCCGCCCGGGCCAGCCCTTCCGGCGAGTAGACGATGCCCAGGCGCGCGGGGGGCATGAGGAAGACGGCGTTGGGCGTGCCGATGCGGAAGTCACACGAGGCGGCCAAATCAAAGCCCGCGCCCACCGCCGGGCCCTCCACCAGCGCCACGCTGGGCGCGGGGTGGGACTCCAGCTTCAGCAGGCACTCCACCAGCAAGTCGTCCGGCAGCCGCCCGTCCGCGCCCGGGGGCCCCAGGTGCGTCAAGTCATAGCCGGAGCAGAAGGCGCCGCCCGCGCCGCGCACCAGCAAGGCACGCACATGCGGGGCGGGCTCCAGCGCCGCGTCCAGCCGCGCCAGCAGCCCGTCATCGAGCGCGTTGCGACGGGCCGGGTTGGACAGCGTCAGCACCCGGACCCCGTCGTCGCGGTCCTCGACGTTGAGCGAAGCCCCAATCGCGACGACGGGCTCCACGGTGCTAGCCGAGCACCACGAGGACGTCGCCCTCGTTGACGGACTGGGCTTCCTTCACCCGAATCTCCTTCACCGTACCGCCCTCCTCTGCCTCCACCGGCATCTCCATCTTCATGGACTCGAGGATGACGAGGGTGTCGCCCGCGTTGATCTGCTGGCCCACCTGAACCTCGATCTTCCACACCGTGCCGGTGATGTGCGCCGCTACGTCCGCCATGAATCCGTCCTCCTCAGGGGTGGGTGGGGTGGAGCGGGCCCCGCTACGCCGGCTTGGCGTGGTGCTCCAGGAAGTGCGTGTCCAGCTCGCCGGCCTGGAAGGCCGCATCCTGCGCGATGCGCAGGTGGAGCGGGATGTTCGTCTTGATGCCTTCGATGCGGAAGGACTGGAGCGCCGCCACGGAGCGCTCAATCGCCTGGGCCCGCGTCTCACCGGTGATGATGAGCTTGGCAATCATCGGGTCGTAGTTGGGCGTGACGGTGTTGCCCTCGCCATAGCCCGCGTCCAGCCGGACGCCCTCGCCCGTGGGCGGCTGGAACACCTTCAGCGGCCCGGGGGACGGGAAGAACTTCACCGGGTCCTCGGCGTAGATGCGGAACTCCAGCGCCGCGCCGCGCCGCTTCACGTCCTCCTGCTTCACCGTGAGGCGCTCACCCGCGGCGATGCGGAGCTGCCAACCGATGAGGTCCAGCCCCGTGGTGAGCTCCGTCACCGGGTGCTCCACCTGGAGGCGGGCGTTCATCTCGATGAAGTAGACCTCGCCGTCCGAGTACAGGAACTCCACCGTGCCGGCGTTGGCGTAGCCGAAGGCCTTCGCCGCGGCCACGGCGGCGGTGAAGAGCTTCTGCGCCAGCTCCGGGTTGCGCCCGTCCGCGAACAGCACGGAGGGGGCCTCCTCCACCACCTTCTGGTGGCGCCGCTGGATGGAGCATTCCCGCTCCAGGCAGTGGATGAGGTGGCCGTGCTGGTCCCCCAGAATCTGGACCTCGATGTGCCGTGGCGCCGGGAAGTAGCGCTCCACGTACACGCCTTCCTTGCCGAAGGCGGCCTTCGCCCGGTCCGTGCACTGGCGGTAGACCTTCTCCATCTCCGCGGGGTTCTTGGCCACCGCCATGCCAATGCCGCCACCGCCGCTGGCCGCCTTGACGAGCACCGGGTAGCCGATGCGCTCGGCCTCCGCCAGCGCGCTGGCCACGTCGGGCACCACGCCCTCGCTGCCGGGCACCACGGGAACCCCCGCGGCGGACACCCGCTTGCGGGCCTGGCTCTTGTCCTTCATCCGCGCCATGGCCTCCGGCGGCGGCCCCACGAAGATGAGCCCCGCGTCCGCGCAAGCCTGGGCGAACTCGCCGTTTTCCGACAGGAAGCCGTAGCCAGGGTGCACGGCCTGCGCGCCCGTCTGCTTCGCCGCCTCCAGGATGGCGGCGGTGTTCAGGTAGCTGTCCTTGGCCGGCGCGGGGCCGATGCGGACCGCCTCGTCGGCCTCCTTGACGAAGGGCAGCTCGGCGTCCGCGTCCGAATAGACGGCCACCGTCTTCAACCCCATGCCCCGGGCCACCACGCCGATGCGGCGGGCAATCTCTCCCCGGTTGGCGATGAGCAGCTTCTGGAACATGGCGAATCCCTTGGGGTGCGGGTGCGAAAGGGCGGCGAACCTAACCCTCGCTCCCTCTCAAGACAAGGGTGCGGACGGACGTGCAACAGGTCCCTACAGTCCAGTAAATTTGCGGGTCTACGAGACGGTGACGTACCTTGTTCCCCGTGACGCCCCCCTCTTCCTCAAGCCCTGGTGGCGTGGTGAATCTGCACCACGCGCGGCGCGCCAAGCGCCTGGACCTCTACCGTGGCCGGCACGCGGACCGCGTACGGTTCGTGCGCACCACGTTGGAGACGTTGACGCAGAGCGGCACCCTCTTCACCGAGGAGGGCACGCGCCGCGGCCTCTCCCTGCTGAAGGCGCTCCAACTGCTGCAGCGGGCCCACGCGCGCCTGGAGGAAGTGTCCGGCGACGGCGTGCTGCCCGCGGCCCGGCTCCCGGAGCGCGTGGACGCGCTCTATTCGGAAGTCGACGGCCTCTTCGCCCGCGCGGACACCTTGTCCGGACGCGACGAAGCCAGCGTGGCTCAGCTTCCCGCTCGCTGAGCCCCGCTTCTCCCCTGCCCTTACGGCAGCTCCGTCTGGCCCTGCCGGCGCAGGAAGGTGGGGATGTCGAACTGGTCCTCGTCCAGCGGCAACGGCGCGTCCTTCACCACCGCGGTGCGGGCGCTCACGGACTTGCTGCTCTCCACGGTGAGCGGCCGCGAGCCGCTGCTCTTCGCGGGCACCAGGCTGGCCACTTCCTCGCGCGCGTTGGCGAGCACGGACGGGGCCGGACGGGACAGCGGCACCTGCACCGCCGGCACCACCGTGCGGACCTTGGGCGCGTCGCGGTGCACGAAGCCCGTGGCGATGATGGTGATCTTCACCTCGTCCGAGATGTTCTCGTCGATGAGCGAACCGAAGATGATCTCCGCCTCGCTGTCGGCGGCGTCATGCACCAGCGTCAGGGCCTCGTTGACCTCCTGCAGGGTCATGTCGCGGCCACCGGTGATGTTGATGAGCAGGCCCGTGGCGCCGTCGATGGAGACGTCCTCCAGCAGCGGGCTGGCGATGGCCTGCTGCATGGCAATCAGGGCGCGCTTGTCGCCGGACGAGTTGCCCGTGCCCATGAGCGCGATGCCCTTGTCGCTCATGATGGTCTTCACGTCGGCGAAGTCGACGTTGATGTAGCCGTGGTACTGGATGAGGTCGCTGATGCCCTGCACGGCGTTCAGCAGGACCTCGTCCGCGCGCTTGAAGGTCTCCAGCAGCGGCATCGGCTCGTTGGAGAGCGACAGCAGGCGCTGGTTCGGGATGGTGATGAGCGTGTCCACCGCGGCCTTGAGCTCCACGATGCCCTGCTCAGCCTGCTTGCGGCGCTTGTTGCCCTCGAAGAGGAAGGGCTTGGTGACGACGCCCACCGTGAGGCAGCCCAGGCTCTTGGCGATGTCCGCGATGATGGGCGCGGCGCCCGTGCCGGTGCCGCCGCCCATGCCGGCGGTGACGAACACCATGTCGGCGCCCTCGAGCACCGCGGCAATCTGGTCCCGCGACTCCAGCGCGGCCTCGCGGCCCATCTCCGGGTTGGCGCCCGCGCCCAGGCCCTTCGTCAGCGTCTGGCCGAGCTGAAGCCGGGTGGGCGCCTTGCTCGCGGCGAGCGCCTGGACATCGGTGTTGGCGGCGATGAAGTCCACCCGGTCCAGCTTGGACAAGATCATCGTATTGACGGCGTTGCAGCCGGCCCCACCCGCCCCGACGACCCGAATCTTGGCGGCCTGCTTGTTCTGATCGAACTGGTCCATGGTGGTCCTCTCGCCCGGAGTTGCGCGATGCAGCGCGCGTGCTCCCAACCTCCACAATCATCAGCAAGTCCCACGCTTTGGCAAGTATTCCGCTACGAGCCTGTAGCGGGATGCTGCGCGTCCGAGTCCTGACGCGCACTTACGCCAACGCAAGGACGTGCAGGCGTGCGGCGCGGTGGGTGAACTTCGCCCCTTGACTCGCGATACACGGCACTGCTTGGCGGGTCGGAAGCAGCATGCCCGAAAATGCAAAGGGTGGCCCCGAAATCGAATTCGGAGCCACCCTTTCTGAAACCACCCGGTGTGTTTCACCGGGTATTCAAGGCCTGAGCGTCAGCGTGCCGGGCGCTCCACTTCCACCTTCCCCACGCGGAGGATGGTGAAGCCCACGCGGCGGTTGTTCTCGCGGCCCTTCGCCGTCTTGTTGGTGTCCACCGGCTTCGTCTCGCCGTAGCCCACCGCTTCCATGCGGTCCGCGGCGATGCCCGCGTTCACCAGGAAGGTGCGCACGTTGTTGGCGCGGCGCTGCGACAGGTCCAGGTTCTTCGCGTCGTTGCCCTGGTCATCCGTGTGGCCCTCGATGCGGACCAGCTCCACCTGCGGGTTGGCGCGCAGCACCGCGGCCACCTGCTTCAGCAGCGGGAACGAGCGGGCCAGGATGACGTCCTTTCCGGTGGCGAAGTAGACCTTCTCCAGGATGACGATGCGCTCGCCGTCGACGAGCACCTTCACCGTGCCCTTGTCGGGGCAGCCGTCCTCGTCGTCGACGCCGTTGATGGTCTCCGGCTCGTTCGGGCACTTGTCCTGGGCGTCGGGGATGCCGTCCCGGTCGTTGTCCGGGTCGGGGCAGCCGTCCTCGTCCTGGAAGCCGTCCTTGTCCTCCGGTTCGTTGGGGCAGCCATCATCCGGGTCCATGATGCCGTCGCCATCCGTGTCCACCGGCGGCGGAGGCGGCGCCACGTCCGGGCAGCCATCCGTGTCCTCGAAGCCGTTGACCGTCTCCGGCTCGTTCGGGCACGCGTCCGCCGTGTCGGGGATGCCGTCCGCGTCGTTGTCCGGGTCGGGGCAGCCGTCGCTGTCCTGGAAGCCGTCCTTGTCCTCGGGCTCCGTCGGGCAGGCATCGTCGATGTCCAGGATGCCGTCGCCGTCCGTGTCCACCGGCGCCGCCTGCCGCGGCTCGCGGGACGGCTCCGGGCTGTAGCTGAAGCCCGCGAGCAGCCGGAAGCCCGGCGTGCCGTAGCCGCGGGTGAGCCCCGGCCCACCGCCCACGTGCGCGGAGAAGCCACCCAGCGCGCGGTACTTCAGCGCCGCCAGCAGCTCCAACGGACGCTCCTCTGTGTCCTGCTGCTCCAGGTTCACCGCGCCCACCAGCGTGGCCGCGAGCGCCAGCGGCACCTCGCGCACGGAGAAGGGCAGCTCGGCGCCCACGCCGTAGGAGACAGCGTTGCCCACGTTCAGGTTGCGAAGCTGCTGCTCCTGCCGGAAGTCCACGCCCACGTTGGCGGCCAGGCGAAACCGCTCGCCGTACTCCGCCACCAGGCGCGGCTGCACGCCCACGCCCGAGCTCCCCAGGAAGTCGGAGCCACCACCCGTGGGCAGCACCACCGGCACCGTCAGCGCCAGCCCGAAGGACCCCTCCTCCAGGAGGCGGGCCTTGGGCACCAGGCGCAGGTCACCAATGCCGCCCGAGCCCACGCCCTGGTTGAAGGAAGGGTCCACCATGGGCGCCGCCTGTGAGCGCTGAAGCGTCACCGGCAGCAACACGCCGAGCTCGAAGCGGTCGAAGAGGCCCACCGAGCCCATCAGGTCCACGCCCACCTGGCTGCGGACCAGCGCCGTGATGTACCGGCCCGTGCGCGGGTCCATGAAGTTGAGCGGCTTGTCCGCGTAGTTGACGGACACGCCCACGTTCCAACCCAGGTGGGAGTGCACCTGGGCGCTCTGGACGCCCAGGATGTCGTGGGAGCTCGGTCCCGGCTTGTACTGCTGCACGTCAATGGCCTGCGACGCGGACAGCGTAGGCACCTGCGCCACCGCCGGCCGAGACACCAGCGCGACGGTCAGCGCCAGCACCGCGGCGGCGGCCACCGAGGCCCCACCGGC
>JBKGHI010000292.1:0-10094 GCA_046520405.1 Myxococcus sp. 1LA | reverse complement strand
CGGGCCGCCGCCGCGGGCACGCAGCCGCCGCGTCCGCCGCCGCGCCGTCCTCCACCGGTGAATCCTCCGAGCGTGAAGCGCGCAAGGCGCGGCGTCAGGAGGGACGCCGTTCAGCCATCCTCGTCGCCGCGCGGGCGGTGCTGGCGCGGGGCGGGGTGTTGGGATTGACCCTGGAGGCCGTGGCGGCGGAGGCGGACCTGAGCAAGCCTTCACTTTTCTACTACTTCCGCTCCAAGGAGGACCTCGTCGGGGCGCTGGCGGTGGAGGGCCTGGAGCGCGAGGTGAAGGTGCTGGAGGCGGCGGTGACGGCCGCGGCCAGCGGGGTGGAGGCCCTGGCCGCGCTGGTGCGGACCCGGGTGGATTTGTACACGGATGACCTGGACGGTTTCCGCGTCGTCTATCTGTGGCCACAGTTGATGGGTCGGCTGTCGGAGGCCCACCAGGCGCGAATCCTGGCGCTGAGTGGACAGCTCAATGACGTGCTGGAGGCCCGGCTCCAGGCGGATGCGCGCGCGGGTCGCCTGGCCCCGGGGCTCCAGCCGCGTCGGCTGGCCAACCTCGCGTGGACCGTGGCGCACGGGGTGCTTTCGCTGGGGGCCGGACTGGAGCACTCCGGCGTGGGGACGCGCTTCACCCTGTCTCAACTGCGTGACGAAGCCTGTGCGGTATTGCTGCGCAGTTCCGGCCGTTAGGGTGGCTGTGAAGGATGGGTGGGGCGCGCTATGTAGAGTGCGTCCTTCCCGTCGTTCTTTTTGGAGGCTTCATGCGGTCGTACCTTGCATCTCTCGGGGTTGCCGGCGTCGTGTCGGCGTGCCTCGTCTCCGGTTCTGCGTTCGCCAGCTCTGGAGGAATGAGTGGGCACAGTGGCAAGCAGGGTTCGAGCCTCACCTGTGCGTCGTGCCACACCGGTGGCGGTGGGGCGCCCACGGTGACCATCCAAGGCCCCACCACGCTGGCGCCGGGCGCCACCGGCAACTACACGTTCATCGTCCGGGGCGGTCCGGCCTCCGGCGCGGGCTTCAACGTCGCGGTGAGCGACAATGGCGGCACGCTCAACGCGGGGCAGGGTTCCACCAAGCTGAGCGGGGAGCTCACGCACAACGGCATCCGGGCCTTCTCCAACGGCGAGGCCCGCTTCGACTTCACCCTGGTGGCGCCGTCCACCCCCGGTACCGTCACCCTGTTCGGCGCGGGCAACTCGGTGAACCAGAACGGCACCGAGCAGGGCGACTCCTCCGCGGTCACCACGCTCCAGGTCACCGTGGGCAGCAACACGGGCGGTGACGGTGGCGACGAGGGTGGGGACGACGGCGGCGGTTGCGCCGCGGCGGGTGGCGTCCCGCTGGTGGGCGCGGCCCTGATGCTGCTCGGCACCCGCCTGCGCCGCCGCCGCTAGGCTCCGTGGGCCACCCGTCCTTCAGGACGGTCAGGCCGTCGTTGGCGGAGGCCTCCGGGGTGCAATCGCGCCGTCAGTGACCGGAGGCCACCGAGGCCGTGAACTCTTCCGGCAGGAACTCGCCGAAGGCCGGCACGCGTCCCTTCCGCCGGGAGTTGCCCGCGAGCCGCAGGATGGCCAGGGACACCAGCCCCAGGCCCATGGCGCTGCGGAAGGGCGCAGGGCGTCGCGCCCGTCGTCGCCGGGCTCGGTAGCTGAGGAGTCCAACGGGCAGCAGGGCCGCGGGAATCGCCGTCAGCGCCCACGCGCCCCAGCGAGTCCGGCCAGACGAATCGGATGCCAGTGTCGTTTCCATGAAGGAACAGGTTGGGCGTGGCCTGGGGCAGGGGGAAGGGCGGGCTGGGGCGAACGCGGGCGGGCTCCCGGGTCGGGACCCTCCGGTGGAAGGCGGACGCGGCCTCGCCGCCCTGCTTCCTGAAGCGCCGCCTGGCCGCCTGCCCACCATGCGGGCCTGGGTGGGCGAGGCGACAGGGCCGCGCGGCGGGGCATAACATCGCGCCCCTCCCGACATGAGCCTTCGCCGCCTCCTCCCCATCCTGTTCCTGATGGGGCCGCTCGCGTGTGCGACCGGCCCCGGCCACCGTGCCTCCACCACGCCTGTCGACACCGTGCGACGCGCGCCGGGGGAGCTGCGGGTGATGACGTTCAACATCCAATCCGGCGCCCGTGGGTTGGAGCGCGTGGCCCACGTGATTCGCGCCGCGGTGCCGGATGTCGTCGCCTTGCAGGAGGTGGACGTGGGCTCCACCCGGGCGCGGGGCCTGGACCAGACGGAGGAGCTGTCCCGCCTCACCGGCTTGAAGTACCGCGCCCACTTCCGCACCACGGACCTGTTCGGCGGGGCCTATGGCATCGCCCTGCTGTCCCGCTTCCCGCTGGAGGCGCTGGCACAATATCCGCTGCCGGGGCCTCGTGGCGCGGAGCCGCGCACGCTGGCCCACGCGGTGGTGGAGGTGGACGGGCGCGAGGTGAGCGTCTACCTCACGCACCTCATCCGCCGGCCCTTCAATGGGGACACCCGCGTGCGGCAGAGCGCCTACGTGGCCGGGCTGCTGTCGCGGGACTCGCGGCCCAAGGTGTTGATGGGGGACCTCAACGACGGGCCGGACTCGCGCTCCACGCGGCTGCTGCGGCGCGGGCTGCGGGACGTCGTCGCCGAAACGGGGACCCTGGGCGGTACCTACCCGCTGCCCCTCTTCCTGCCCACGCTGCGCATCGACTACGTGCTGGCCTGCGATTCCTTCACGCCGGTGGCCAGCCGGGTGCTGCGGGCGGACGTGTCCGACCACTACCCCGTGATGGCGGACCTCCGGTTGAAGCCGGAGGCCCCGCCGGTGGTGGCGGAGCGCGAGGCCGCCGTCGGCTCCGCGCCCTGAACGCGGCGCGGACCGGACGCGGGACTCAGCCCACGTTGAAGCGGTACAGCACCTCGTTGTCGTTCCGGGTGAAGCCCTTGAGCACCTGGTGCTGGAGGTTCTGCGCGCCCAGGTACACCAGCCCGCCGTAGGCGAAGCCCATGACGGACAGCTCGAAGTAGGGGTGCGGGCGGGGCACATTGGTGATGTGCAGGTCCGTGTGGCCCTGGCCGGGGATGACGCTGAGGTCGCCGTCGGTGAAGTAGCCCTTCCAGATGCCGGGGGTGAACAGCAGGAAGCGGCGGAAGTCACCCTGGCTGAACATCGCCTTGAGCTGGCCCTGGCCCAGGGCGTACTCGGCGGACTTCACGCCGAACTGCCAATAGGCGTTCGGGTTGTTGTTGTAGAAGCGCGCCAGCAGCGCGTCGTTGAGCTTGAGGAAGGCCTCCGCCGGCATGCGCGACACCGGCATCACCGGCTTGGAGAAGAAGGGCTCCTTCTGTGCGAATTCGGCGAGGAACGCCTTCCAGGCCGCCTCCCCGTGGGTCTGCACCATCAACTGCTGCCGGGCCAGGAAGGCGACACCTTTGACTTCCATCGACGTCCTCCACAGGGGGCGGGGCGCCCGCGTCTGGGTTTACGGGGCGGACTCCTCAGTCGAGCTGAAGGCCGCAGTCGCTACAGGCGCCTTCCACCAGCGGCGCGGCGGTGCCACAGGCCGGGCAGGGCGGCTCGCCGTCCTCGGGGATGGGGGCCGCCTGTGCGGCGGTGCGTCCCACGGGCACCAGGCCTTCGCGCTCGATGCTGTCCATCCACCGCTGCTGGAGCAGGGAGGCCACGCGGGGGCCGTCCTCGGGGCGCACCAGCACCTGGAACTTCGGGCTGCAGCCGGGCTTGCTGCACGCCTCGCGGTGGACCAGCGCTGGCACGTCCGCGCCCAGGCAGGCGTCCACCAGCCGCCGCGCGTCCAGCAGGGCCATCTCCGCGCAGGGCACCAGCTCCACGTCCGATAGGGCTTTCGTCGCGTCTTCGGGAGTCATCACCCGGGCGATTGGAGCGCACCGCATGGGGCCGCGTCCAGTGCGCCCGGCCCCGCGTGTCAGCTCGCACACGCGCCCCGTCACGACGCACCGCGGAAGAGGCGAGGCCAGGCAGCAAGCGCCCGGCCTCGCGGGAGGGGCGGCTCAGGGCTTGCCCAGGTTCGTCCAGGTGCCAGCGACGGCGTCGTAGCGCTCGATGGTGTCGTCGGGGTTCGTCGCGAGCAGGTAGCCGTTCGAGCTGAAGATGCGCGACGCGGCCCCGTGGATGGAGACCCAGTTCGTGCCGGTGTACCGCATGATGAACGATGCATCCGGCCGCAGCCCGTAGACGTTGCTGCCCACCGCGACGAAGCTCCGGCCCGACCCGCCGATGGGGGTCCAGGTCGAAACGCCGTTGAAGCGCTGGATGGCATCCTTCACGTTGGTGATCCGGTACATGCTCGTGCCACCGCCGATGAGCTCGCTGGCACCGCCGGTGCCCACCGTGTTCCAGGTGCTGCCCGAGCCGGTCCACCGCGCGACGTAGTCATCCTGCCAGGGGCCGATGCCGAACACCTGCGTCGTGGTGGCGGCGAAGCGCGAGCCAGGCCCGCCGATGACGCTCCACAGGCCCGTCGTCGCGTTGTACCGGGCGACGTTGGCCGTCGTCGGGTAGGTGGCGCAGAGCGTGCCGGCGCATTCGAAAATCTGTCCGGCGGGACCGCCGATGGTGACCCAGCCGGTGCCCAGGAACTGCACCGGCCCGCCCCGCCCGGAATCTGGCCGTAGAGCGTGTTGCCCACCAGCGTCCAGCCCGCGGCGTCGCGGCGGTAGAGGTCGCCCGTGGAGCGCTTGCGCGCGTACACCGTGCCGCTGGAGGTGCTGACCACGTTGGTGGGCGCCTCGTAGAGCGCCTGCGCGCCCTCCACGTCACGCTGGGAGATGAAGTTCAGCGTGTGCGGGACGGGTCGAGCCACCCGGCGGCGGACGGGTAGTGCATGGCGCCGCGGCCGTCGTAGCAGGTCAGCGGCCGGTAGCTGCCGGTGGTGGGCCGCGCGCATCCGGGGGCGGTGTCGTGCTCGCGCACGAAGCCCAGCGCGTGGCCGAACTCGTGAATCAAGACGGCGATGAGCTCCTCATCCGTCCACGTGGAGGTCGGCCCCAGCTCCAGGAAGCGCGTGGGCCGGGAGTAGGTGGGGAAGCCCATGCCGGCCGACAGGCCCGTGAAGCTGAAGTTGCGCTCGACGTTGTATTTGACGTTCGTGTTCAGGCGGTTGCAGGAGGCGGAGTCCTCCGACGCGACGTGCATGAAGCGCACGTTGGCGGCGGCCTCCAAGCCGGAGGCGGCACGGTGCATGAACTCCACCAATCGGCTGTAGTCGGCGCCGAAGTCGCTCGGCCGGATGCAGTAGGTGATGTTCCCTCGCTCCGCCCGGTTCCACGCGGCGTCAGCCCCGCCCACGCGGAAGACGGAGAGCGCGTTGGGGTTGTCGTGGAGGCCTTCCCAGTACTGCCGCACCATCGCCAGGTCGGGCATGCGCCTGTCGCCTTCGACCAGGAAGTGTCCTTCAGCCGTGGCGACGACGTGCCTGGCGCGCCAGGCCTCGAAGCGTTCCGTGGATTGCTCGGCGCTGGAGGTGAGCGTGTCGTCGGACGGCTCGGTCCACTCGGGGCCGCAGCCGCCCAGCATCATGCCCAGCGCCGCGGTGGCGAGCGCGGTCGTCCGTCTCCCATGGAGCTGCGTATGCGTCCGGGTCTTCATGTGGGGTTTCCTCAGCGTCGGGTGGGGTGTCACCGCGCCGCGGTCCGTGCCGCCGTCCGCGCGGTGCGGACCTGCCGCGATTCATTTCCCGTGCCTTCGCCGCGTCCGTCGGGACGGGGGCCTCCGCGAGGCGCCGCCGCTGGCAAGGCTTGCCATGCCGGCAGTTCTTGCCGGCCATCGTCGCGGCGGCCCGCTGGCGACTGGCGACGTTGCCCGAGGACGAATGCGCGGATTGCGCCATGGCGCCGGAGCGACTTCAGGCTACCGTGACGCAGGTGGCCCCCTTGTCACTCACACCACGCACCGCGCGCCTCACACGGCTCCTGATGGCCGGCGTCGGCGTGCTGACGTGTGGCGTCTTCGGCCTCGCCTGGTGGGTGGACCGCTTCGGCCAGCGCGACCGCGCGACGTCCGCGGACGTGCTGGTGGTGCTGGGCGCGCGTGTGCTGCCGGGGGGTGTCCCTTCCGGAGCGCTGCGCGCACGCACCGAGCACGCGGTGGCGCTGTATCAGCGGGGCGTGGCGCCCCGGCTCGTCTTCTCCGGCGGCGTGGGCGTGAATCCTCCCTCCGAGGCGCGCGTCATGCGGGCGCTGGCGACGCGGATGGGCGTCCCGGAGGAGGCGTGCGTCCTGGAGGAGGACAGCCACTCCACCGAGGACAACGCCCGGCTCACCGCGAAGCTGCTGCGAGGCCTGGGCGCGCGGCGCGTGGTGGTGGTGTCGGACCCGTACCACCTGCTGCGCGCGCGCAACTCCTTCCGGCTGTATGGCTGGGAAGTCGAGACCAGCCCGGCGCTGGACACCGAGCGCAACCTGGACACGTTGGACCGCTTCTACTGGACGGTGCGCGAAGCCATCGCCTTGCTCGTGCATCCCCGCGTGCTGCTGGCCCGCGCGCCGGACGCTACTCCTCCGGCACCGTGAGCGCGTGCAGCTCCAGGGCGCCGCCCGGGAGCGCGACGCGGAGCAGCACGGCCTCACCGGGCTTCGCCTTCCGCAGCGCCGTCACCACGTCCTTCGCGTTGCGCACGGGGCGGCTCGCGGCTTCCACCACCACCATGCCCGGCAGCAGGCCGGCGTGCTCGGCCATGGAGGCGGGAGCCACCTCCGTCACCAGCGCCCCGACGGGAGGCAGCTCCTGGGACTCCGCCAGCGCGGGGTCCATGTCCATCACGCTCATGCCCACGCGATGCTCGGCGGGGCGCTGCGAGCCACCGACGGCCGGCTCCTTCACCGCGGCCCCCTCCAGGTCCGGCCGCTTCCCCAGCGTCGCCTTCACGTCGCGCTTCTTCGCGTCCCGATAGAGGGCCAGCGTGAGCTCCGTGCCTGGGGCCTTCTGCGCGACCAGCCGCGTGAGCGCGCCCGCCGAGTCGATGGGCTGTCCATCCGCGGCGACGATGACGTCGTCCGGCCGCACGCCGGCCCGGGCCGCCGCGGTCTCCCCGGTGACGTCGGTGACAACGGCGCCCTCGCGCACCGGCACGCCCAGCGCCTCGCCCAGGTCGGGCGTCATGTCCTGCACCAGCAGCCCCAGCCAGCCTCGGGTGACGGTGCCCTTCTTCTCCAACTGGGGCAGCAGCGACTTGACGAGGTTGCTGGGCACCGCGAAGCCAATGCCGGAGCCCTGGCCGGCGATGGCGGTGTTGATGCCCACCACCTCGCCATTCATGTTGAACAGCGGGCCACCGGAGTTGCCCGGGTTGATGGCGGCATCTGTCTGGAGGAAGTCGTCGAAGGGGCCCGCCTGGATGTCGCGCTCCCTGGCGGAGAGGATGCCCAGGCTGGGGCTGGACGTCAGGCCGTAGGGATTGCCGATGGCCAGCACCCAATCCCCCACGCGCAGCGCATCCGAGTCTCCCATCCGCACCACGGGGAGCGGCTTCTCGCCATCCGGACGTTCGAGCTGAAGCACCGCCACGTCGGTGAGCGGGTCGGAGCCCAGGACGCGCGCCTCCAGGTCGCGCCCGTCGGCGAGCTGCACCTGGATCTCCTCCGCGCCTTCCACCAGGTGGTGGTTGGTGAGCACCAGCCCCTTGGCGTCGATGATGAAACCGGAGCCGATGCCTTCACGCACCGGTGGCGCGAAAGGGGCGGGGCCCTCGAAGGGGGAGGGCGGCTCCTCGGGAGCGTCGCCGAAAGGGGAGCCTCCGAATGGAGACTGTCCGTCACCGCCCCAGGGCATCTCGTTCTGCTCGCCGGGCGTCGGTGCGCCCAGCCGCACCTCCACGTTGACGACGGCCGGGCTCACGGACGCCACCAGCGGAGCGACGGAGGCGAGCGCGACGGTGCGGCCGGAGGGCGGCGCGGGAGGCGCGGGGGCGGGGGCTCGCTGAGCGTCCAACGGCGCCGTGCGAGGCGGTGTGTCCTCCGCGTCCTTCCGGCAGGCCACCAGGCCCAGCAGCACCCCCACCGCCACCCCGCGCGTGCGTCCCGTCATCGCCGTCTCCCCTTCCGCAAGCTGCGACCGCTGCGGGGAGCACGGGGGCCTGACCGCCCGGGCATGAGGCCTGTCAGGCAGCCTGCGGAGCGGACGCGCGGGCCGGGGTCCTGCTGTCAGCCCGTGCGCTCACGCGGGGCGGGCGGGGCGGGCGTTGTCGGCGCGCCCATGCGCTTCACCAGCTTCTCCAGGATGCGGAACAGGGCCTTGCGGTCCACCGCGTCCAGGATGCCCAGGAACTGGTGCATTCCGTGGACGACCACGCGGTTGAGCCGCTCCCAGGTTGACTGCCCCTCCTCCGTGAGGCGGCAGTGGACGACACGGCGGTCGGTGGCGCTGCGTTCCCGCAGCAGGTGCCCCTGCCGCTCCAGCCGGTCCACCACGCCCGTGACTGTCTTCTCGGTGACACCCAGCCGGCGCGCCAGCTCCCCCATGGTGAGCGGGCCGTCCTGACCCAACCAGAGGATGGCGTGAACCTGGGGTGGCGTGAACTGGAGCTGTTCGCACATGCTGGCGATGGGGTCACGGAGCGAGCTGCGCCGGCCCAGTGCGAGGAGCAGGTTCTGGAGCTTCTCCAGGTCCTCGGAAACGTCTTCATCCTCTTTGTGGAATTTCCGTGACACGGAGTATCCCATAGCGGCCCCGCATGAGCGGGTCAATCCGTTGTCCTGACGGACGCAGACCCGACAACAATGCATCGCGGGTTGTCCTGATGAATGAGGTGCTACGCCATGCGTCATCTGTCCCTGCTCTGCGCCCTCTTCGTGTTGTTGTTGGCGGGCTCGTCCGCCTGGGCGGAGAAGGTGCTGGTGTTCGCGGCCGTGAGCACCACGGACGCGCTCCAGGAGCTGGCGCCGGCATTCACCCGGGCCACGGGCCACACGGTGGAGTTCGCGCTGGGGGCCTCCAGCGACCTCGCGCGGCAGGCCGTGGCCGGCGCGCCCGCGGACGTCTTCCTCTCCGCGGACGTGGCGCAGATGGACGGGGTGGAGAAGGCGGGGCTGGTCGCGCCCTCCACGCGCGTGGACCTGTTGTCCAACCGGCTGGTGGTGGTGGTGCCGGTGGACGCGAAGCAGGCGCCCTCGTCGGCCGCGGGGCTGCGTGAGGTGAAGCGGCTGTCGCTGGCGGACCCGGAGGCGGTGCCCGCCGGCGTGTACGCGAAGGCGTGGCTGCTGAAGGCGGGACTCTGGAAGGCGTTGGAGCCGAAGGTGGTGCCGGCGCTGGACGTGCGCGCCGCGCTGGCGGCGGTGGAGACGGGCGCGTGGACGCGGGCGTGGTGTATTCCACGGACGCGGCGCACTCGAAGCGCGTGCGCATCGCCTTCCAGGTGCCCGAGCAGGACGTGCCGCGCATCGTGTATCCAGCGGCGGCGCTGACGAAGGGCGGCGCGCCGGAGGGCGGGCGTGCGTTCGTGCGCTTCCTCAAGTCGGACGCGGCCCGGAAGGTCTTCGCGCGGCATGGCTTCGGCGTGCCGGGCGCGCGGAGTCCTTGATGGAGGGCGTCACGTCGTTGGTGGTGTTCACGGTGGGGGTGGCGGCGCTGGCCACCCTGCTCATCCTGCCGCCGGGGCTCGCGGTGGCGTACGCCCTGGCGCGCTGGGACGGCCCCGGCAAGGGCGTGGTGGAGACGGTGCTGACGCTGCCGCTGGTGTTGCCACCCACGGCGGTGGGCCTGGTGTTGTTGGAGTTGCTGGGCCGCAACGGCCCGCTGGGGCGCGTGCTGGACGCATGGGGCGTGGAGGTCGTCTTCACGCCCAAGGCCGTGGTGCTGGCGAGCGCGGTGATGGCCTTTCCCCTGCTGGTGCGCTCGGCGCGTTCCGGCTTCGAGGAGGTGGACCCCCGGTTGGTGGCGGTGGCGCGCACGCTGGGCGCTTCGCGCGCGCGGGCCTTCTTCCGCGTGACGTTGCCGCTGGCCTGGCGCGGCGTGCTGGTGGGCGCGCTGCTGGCGTTCTCCCGCGCGCTGGGGGAGTTCGGCGCCACGGTGCTGGTCGCGGGCAACATCCCGGGCCGCACGCAGACGCTGCCCCTGGCCATCTTCCAGCGCACGCAGCTGGGGCGGGACGCGGA
>JBKGHI010000291.1:0-10134 GCA_046520405.1 Myxococcus sp. 1LA | reverse complement strand
GTCCCCCGTGGCCGCGGACAGGCCGGTGGCGCCCGGCCGCCGGACGCCGTCCGCGCTGGAGCGCCCAATGGCGGGGCGGTGGGGGCCACCGTGCTGCTGCGCTCGAAGACGGGCGTCGCTCAGTCCGGCTCACCCGGCGTGCTCGCGGCTGAGCCGAAGCGCAAGCTGACGCCGCTCACGGTGGCCATCATGGTGGCGCTCGTCGTCGCCGTGGCCTTCGCCGTGTGGCCACGGCCAGATCCCCGCGTGGAAGCCTCCGGGCGGCGTGCCGTGCCCACCGCGGAGTAGGGCCCGCTCAGGCCGCGGCGGCGTCCGGCGCGATGACCGTGAGCGCCTCGAGCTGGAGCCCGTGCTCGGGCTGAATCCAGAACGTGCCTCGCCCCTCGGGCGACCAGCCGAGCCGTCTGCCGAGCAGGATGGCCTCGCGGGCGTCACGCGGCATGGCCGCTGAGTTGTCCGTCATGCCGTTGTCCCGGCCCCTGAGGTTCACCGCCAGCGTGGGACCGACCTTCCGCGCCTCCTCCGTCTGGAACCAGGCGCGAATCCGGACGACCCGGACGCCGGACACGTAGCGCCAGTCCCCGGCCCACGCGTACGTGCGGCCGTCGACCACCAGCTTCCGGTATTTCTTCTTCACGCTCCTGAGCCCTCCGGCGCTCCCTTGGATATCAGCCCGTTCGGACTGGAGGGCCGCGCCCTGTCCGGACCCGGACCGAACCCCACCTGGTGAGTTCGTCGCCCGACACGCCCCGACAGGACGCATCAGGGTGTTGGTGCGGCGCGTCAGTGATTCCGTATCCTGATGAGGACTGACACGTCCGTTCACGTCATGTCCAACACCGTGCGTAGGGGGCGCAGTGGGGGCAAGGGGCCCTCGGGGGGAGCCTTCCATCGCCGGTGTACCCACCGTGTGCGGCCACGTCGCCCCGGGGCGGATGGCTGTCCAGGGCCCGGTTCCAGTCGGGAGGGGGGGCCCGACTGGGACCGGGGGCCCTGTGTGATGTAGCATCCGTGACAATCTGTGCCGGGGGGAAAAGGGGATGCACGATGGTGGCGGAGGCTCCGGAACCCGGAAAACTATCGGCGATTCTCTTCACGGGCATTGAGGGGCCTGATGGGCTCTCGTGGCGTGACGAGTCGCTCCAAAACGACATGCGGGACGAGCATGCGCTGCTCGTGCGTGAGTTGTTGCCGCGCCATGGAGGGCGCGAGGTGAAGCGGCTGGAGGATGGCTTCCTCCTGGAGTTCGAAGGGGGCCCCGCGGCGGTGGATTTCGGTCTGGAGTTGCAGCGCGTGCTGGAGGCCCGCAACGGCGATGTCACCGCCGAGCGCCGGGTGGTCCTCCGCGTGGGGGTCCACCTGGGGCTGGTGGTTCACCGCGACGGCGAGGTGTTTGGCGAAGGCGTGAATCTGGCCGCGCGCATCGAAGCGCTGGCCCGTCCCGGCACGCTCTATGTCAGTGAGACGGTGGCGCGGCAGGTGGAAGGCCGTCTGGCTTCACCGCCGGTTCGCCTGGGACGTGGGGAGATGAAGAACATCCGGTTGCCCGTGGCCGTCTACCGCATCGACCCGCCCGAGCACCGCCGCCGGATGCCGCTGCTGTCGCGCATGCGCTCCTTCCTGGGACGCCGGAGCGCGGCGAACTGACGCAGACAAGCGCGGGCGGGCCTGGGTGCGCGGCGTTATACAGGCCGCCCCATGCCCCAGCTCACCCTCGTCGTCGGTTCGAAGAACTATTCCTCCTGGTCTCTGCGGCCCTACCTCGCGCTGGCCCACACGGGACAGCCCTTCCAGGAGGTGGTGATTCCGCTCGCTGTGTCGGACACAGATGAGCGGATTGCCCGGTACTCCCCCAGCAAGCGCGTGCCGGTGCTTCAGCACGGCGACCTGTCCGTCTGGGACTCGCTGGCCATCTGTGAGTACCTGGCGGAGACCTTCCCCGAGGCCCAGCTATGGCCCCAGGACACGGCGGCCCGCGCGGTGGCCCGCGCCGTCACCGCGGAGATGCACTCCAGCTTCGCCGCGCTCCGGCAGCACATGAACATGAACCTGCGTGGGCGCAGCCCGGGCAAGGGCCGCGCGCCCGGCGTGGCGGAGGACATCGCCCGCATCCAGGCCATCTGGAATGACTGTCGCAGCCGCTTCGGCCAGGGCGGCCCCTTCCTCTTCGGGCGCTTCTCCATCGCGGATGCCTTCTACGCCCCGGTCGTCACGCGCTTCGTCACCTACGCGGTGGAGTTGGACGCGGTGAGCGCGGCCTACCGCGACGCGGTGCTCGCGCTGCCCTCGCTCCAGAAGTGGACCGAGGAAGGCAGGAGCGAGCCCGGCATCGCGAAGTACGACTGAGCCCGCGCCAGCGCCCCTGGGCCGCGCTACCGGCCCGCGGCGGCCGGCGTCACGCCTTCGACCCGCGTGGCGCCGTCCTTGTCCACCGCGAGCTTCAGGTGGGGCGTGCCCTGCGCGTCATGGAGGGTAACGCTCGCCACGCCATCCTCCACGCCGATGACGATGCGCTCCTTCCAGTCGTGCCGGAAGGTGATGTTGGGCTTGCCCTGGATGAGCCCCACGCACATCGCCTCGTAGCCCTCCTCGCTGTCGAAGCAGAGGCCCCGGATGCCGATGCTGTCCAGCATGGCGAGCCCGCCAATCTCCTGCCCGGAGGGGCTCATGAACTGGATGCCGTAGGCCTTCACGGCGCGCTTGAGTCCCTGTGGGTCGGGCAGGGGCGCCGCGATGCGGATGCGCGGCTGTCCGTGCTCGTCGACGATGTTCAGCTCCCGCACGGACAGCGACGTGGCGGACCGCGAAGGAGGCTGCGTGTGCGTGCACGCGCCGAGCAGGCCCAGGGCGCAGCACCCCGCGAGCAGCGACACACGGAGGCGAGGGGAGGGGGACATGGCGAGCCAACCTTTCGGGAGACGTCGTGAGAAGGGACGCCACCCTAGGGAGCCCGCACCGCGCCGGTGCCATGACGGCGCGGTGGTTTCGTCACGCTTCGGTCATGGCCCTCAGCCGAGCGCGCCGTCGCGGACGCGCGCGAACAGCTCGTCGTAGCGGCCCTCCGCGTAGATGCGTGTCAGCCCCGGGTAGCGGCCCTGTTGCAGCTCGCGGAGGTACGCGTACTTCGTGGCGTGGTAGCCCGCCACGGCCCACGCCAGGCGCGAGGCCTCCGAGCCGCCGCGCCACAGCGCGCCCTTCAGCATGCAGTCCCGCACCCAGGACGCCACGCGCTGCACGCCCACGGGCTTGAGGCGCCGCTGCTCGGCGTGCGCGCGCAGGGCCCACAGCAGGGCGTAGCGGTCCTCCTTCACCGCGCGGTACTCCACCGACGTGGCGAAGCGGTGCTCGATGAAGGCGTGGACGCGCCCGCCCGCCATCTTCGGCAGGGCCTCGTGGACAATCTGCTCCGCCCGCCACACGGCCTTGTCCCGGCGCACCAGCCGGGCCCGCCACTGCGTGCGGTAGCGGAAGCGGCGCGCGCCCAATTCCGCCCAGTCGCGGCGGGGCAGCCGGTATACGGCCTCGGTGGGCGAAGAGGCCTTCCACGCGCGCAGCGTCTCCACCGCCTCGGGGCCCAGGTGCTCGTCCGAATCGAGGAAGAAGACGTAGTCACACGGCGCCAGGGCCTGCACCGCCGCGTCGCGCGCGGCGCCGTAGCCCCGCCACGCGTGAGGCACGGAGCGCGCGCCCAAGGACCGCGCCAGCTCCGCCGAGCCATCCGTGGCCCCGGAGTCCAGCGCCACCACGTCATCACAGAGCGCCAGCAGCCCGTGCAGACAGGGCTCCAGCGTGTCCCGGTTGTTCCGGTGCAGGACGTAGCCGCCCAGCTTCATAGTCCCAGGGCCTTCAGCTGCGCGTCGAACGCGTCGGCGGTGGTGAAGAGTCGGCCTTGAAGGCCCACGGCCTCGGCGGCCTGGACGAACTCGGGCAGGTCGTCGAAGAAGACGGCCTCCTCCGGCGCGCAGCCCACGCCCTCCAGCGCGAGCTGGAAGATGGCGGGCTCCGGCTTCACGTGGCCCACCTCGCAGCTCATCACCACGCTGTCGAAGCGCTGGAGCACCGGCAGCAGCGGGCGCAGGTAGGCCACGTGCAGCGCGTTGGTGTTGGACACCAGCCCCAGGCGCACCCGGCCCACCAGCGACTCGATGAGCGGCAGCACCGCGTCATGCAGCGTGAAGTGGCTGCTCCACACCGGCGCGAAGGTCTCCATGGGCAGGTCCACGCCCAGCCCACGGCACACGTCCTGGCGGATGCCCTCCGCGCCCAGGATGCCGCGGTTGGCGTCCGTCCACCCCGCGCCCGTCAGCCGCCGGGCCACCTCCGCTGCCTCCAGGCCGGCGTGGGCGCCCAGCCGGGAGAAGAGCAGGGCGTTGTCGTGGAAGACGAGGACGTTGCCCAAATCCAGCAGCACTGCCTTCACCTTCGCCATACACGCTCCTTCAGATGCGATAGGCGCGGGCCACGTCCTGCATCTGCTCGGACACATCCTGGAGCAGCTTCGCCGCCCGGGTGGTGGCCGTCAGGCTCTCCTGGGTGTCGTTCATCATGGAGGACAGGTCGGTGACCGCGCTGAAAATCTGGGTGATGCCCGCGTTCTGCTGGCTCACCGCGCCGGCAATCTGCCGCACCGCCGCGGCGTTGTCCTGGATGATGGCGGCCAGCTCCTTCAGCCGCTCGCCGGTGCCGCGCACCTGCTCCAGGCCGGCCTCCATGTGGGTGTAGCCGGTCTCCGTCATCTTCGCGGTGGAGAGGATGGCGCTGCTCAAATCGCCCAGGATTTCGCGCACCCGGTCCGTGGCCTGGATGGACTGGTCCGCGAGGCTGCGAATCTCTCGCGCCACCACGCCAAAGCCCTTGCCGTGCTCGCCGGAGCGGACGGACTCGATGGCGGCGTTGAGCGCCAGCATGTTGGACTGGTCCGCCAGGTCCTTCACCGTCTGCGTAATCCCGCCAATCTGCTGCGTGCGCTCGTTGAGCTGGGCGATGCGCTCCGTCATCTGCTCGGCCTGCGACAGGATTTCGGAGAAGCCGCCCAGGCTGTCGCGGATGGCGCCCTCGCCCGCGCGGCCCACCTCCTCGGCCATGGAGGCGCGCTTGAGCACGTCGTCCGCCTTCTCCGAGGCCAGCAGCGACGTCTGCTTGATTTCCTGCGCCGTCACCTGCGTCTGCTGGAGGGCGGCGGCCTGACGGGCCACGTTGCGCTCCTGCTGCGACGACGCCGTCTGCAGCTCCGCCACCGTCTCGCTGAGCACGCGCGTGCCGGTGTGCAGGCTCTGCGCCGTCTCGCGCAATTGGAACACCAGCAGGCCGAAGGCGCCGGCCAGCTCGCCCACCTCGTCGTTGCCGGCCTTCACGTCCAGCGTCTGCGTGAGGTCGCCCTCGCTCACCAGCCGCGTCACCGCCGCGCGCAGGGCCAGCACCGGGCCAGAGATGCGGTGCGACAAGAGCCACGCGCCCACCACGGCCAGCACGATGAAGCCCACCGCCATCAGCAGCGCCACCCGGCGGACGCGCTCCACCGGGGCGTAGGCCTCCGCCGCGTCCACCCGCGCCACGAAGTGCCAGCCGTCCGCCACGTCGCGCACGTCCGCGCCGTTGACGGCCGTGACGGCCAACTGCGCGTCATTCTCGGAAGCGTCCGCGCCGCGCGAGTCGTACAGCACCGTGCCGTCCGCCCGCTGGAGGGTGAGGGAGAAGCTCTTCAGCGCGCGCTGGTGGGCGCGGGTCAGCGCCGGCTGCACCAACTGGTCCACGTGGGCCCAGTCGAAGGCCGCCAGCAACACGCCCATGCGGTGCTTGGAGACGGGGTCCAGCACCGGGAAGGCCAACGACAGCACGCGGCCGGTGAAGATGGGGTGCTCGTCGGTGATGCCCTCGCTGGAGGTGCGGCCCTGCTGCGCCTCCAGGAACCAGGGGCTGCGCAGGACCTCGTCCCGCCGGTTCAGGTATTCGTCGCGGAGGGCCGGGGTGTTGGCGGAGACGGCGCGGCCCGTGTCATCGAAGACGACGATGCCGTTGAGGGTGAGGTAGCGGCTCTGGAGCACGCCCAGCATGGCGTCCGCCGGTGCGGCGTCGCCGCGCAGCGCGGCGCGGACGGCGGGGTCCTCGGCCCAGCCGCGGGCGCTCGCCTCCCGTTCGGCCAGCGTGGCCTCCAGCAGGTCCTTCACGCCCTCGGCCTCGCTCAGCAGCGACGCGCGAATCTGCTCTTCCATCACCTGCCGCGCGCTGCGGGCCTGGAGCCAGGTCAGCGTCAGCAGCGGGATGACCGACAGCAGGGTGGCGTAAAGCGTCAGGCGTCCACGGAGGGACTTGGTTCCAGGAAGAGAAAGGGCCATGTGGCGCGGCGAGGGGCGTGCGGGGGCCTCCCGGAAGGGTCGGCCCCCGTCCTATATCAGAGCCCCGGGTCTCCAGGGCCCTCCCGCGCCTGCTCGCCTAGAGAACGGGCACCCGGTCCGGGAGTTCCTTGGCCGGGACGTTGGAGTAGTCCGAGTCCACGTCCAGCAGGACGCGTTGACGCACCCGGGCGCTCAGCACGCGGCGAATCCTGCCCAGGAATTCCGGCGGGGCCGCGATGACCAGCTTGTCGAAGTCATGCTGGTCATGCCCCTTGTCCAGGTACGCGCAGAGCTCGCGGGCGAAGCGGTCCCGCTCCACCTCCTTGCGTCCGTTGGGTTCGTTCTCGCTGGGCGGACCGTGCAGGGTTCCGGCGTTGGGGTTGTCCGCCTGCTCGAGCAGCTCGGATTGACGGGCCCGGCTCTCCTCGTGGTGGAACTCCTCCACCAGCCGCCAGTCCTCCTCCGCCTTCGCGTCCGTCGCGAAGAGGCGGGCCCGGCTCGCGTTCCCCACCAGAATCCAGAGCGTCCCATTCGCCATGTCGTGCGTCTCCTTGCGCTATAGAGTGGGAGATGCGGACCCTTCCGGGCCAAGGCAAGCTTCCCCAGACGAGCCGCGCATTCGCCGTGCGCAGGGCAGGCAGCCAGGCTCCGCGCCGCTGACGGGTTTTCCCGGGAGAAGGGGCGTCAATGGCGCCTCATTCCGTTGCGCGGAGCGTCGCGATACAAGGGGGGCCATGCGTATTTCCGTTGCTCCCGTCACTGTCCTGCTGGCGCTCGCGCTGCTGGCTGCTCCCTCGCGGGCTCAGGAACAGGGTGGGCTGGGCCTGGACCTCACCTCGGATGCCCCCGCTGAACAGCCAGGGCTGGATATGGGGTTGGACCTGCGTCCCAGCAATCCGAACGCGGACCTGCTGCCGCGCTTCGCGTTGGTGGGCTTGTACGCAACGGAGCGCGCGGGCGCGCAGCAGGCCTCCACCTGGTTGGAGGCCCTGGCGCGCGCGGCGCTGTCCTCCGCCATGGTGGCGCAGGCGTCGGACCTGCATGAGACGCAGGAGCGGCTGGCGGAGGGCCACGACGCGGCGGTGCGCTGCGCGGAGGCCGCATGCTTCGCCGAGCCCGCGGAGCTGCTGGACGCGGACCTGCTGACCACCGCGCGCCTGTCGCTGGAGGACGCGGGCTGGACGCTGCGGACGTGGACCTATGACCGGGACCGCCGCGAAGTGCACGAGGACTTCGTGACGGGCCGCAACCCACGCGACGAGGACTTCGTGAACGAGGCCGCCGCGATGCTGGCGAAGCGGCTGACGGCGCTGGCCCGGCCGCGCGCGATGCTGACGGTGAACGTCAACGTGCCGCAGGCGGTGGTGAAGGTGGGCGAGCGCATCGTCGGCGTGGGCAGCGTGGAGGTGCGGCAGGCGCCCGGCAAGGTGGTGGTGGAGGTGTCCGCGGACGAGTACGGCACGCACACGCGTACCCTGGACCTCCAGCCGGGAGCGCGGGAGACGGTGGAGGTGTATCTGGAGATTTCCGGTGAGGCGCCGGATGGCCCGCCCGATGAAGCCGTGGCAGGCGTGGCGTCCTCCCGGAAGGGACCGCGCAAGTCGCTCTTCAAGCGGCCCGCGCTCTACACCGCGCTGCTGGGGCTGGCCGCGGTGGGCGCGGGCGTGGTGATGGGCATGTCCGCCAAGGACGTGGAGAAGCGCGGGGGCGACGCGGACGGAGACGGCGTGTTCGACATCACCCGCAAGGAGCGGCTGGATGCGCAGTCGCAGGCGAACCTGGCCACGGCGCTGCTGGTGGGCGGCGGCGCGGTGACGGCGGGCAGCGTGGCGTGGCTGGTGCTGGTGCCCGCGCGCAGCGCGCCCGCGTCCACGTCGCTGTCTCCGGGGAAGAGCGGCGGCGCCTCCACGTCGCTGCACCTCATGGTCGGCGGGAGTTTCTGAACCTATGAAGACCTTCGAATCCCGGCTGCGCCTGTGGTGTGGCCTGTTGCTCGTCGCTGGCGCGGCGGGCTGCAAGGTGGAGTTCCCGGACGACGTGCCCTATACGTGCACGGAGACTGCGGACTGTGGCGGTGACGGCTACGTCTGCACGGCCCTGCCCGACGACGGGCCGCGCTACTGCTGCCTGCCGGACCCGGTGGAAGTCTGCAACAGCGTGGACGACGACTGCGACGGCCTGGTCGATAACCTGGACACCGCTTGCTACACGGGCCCGGAGGGCACGCTCGACGTGGGGCTCTGTCACGCGGGTGAGTCTCTCTGCACCCGGGACCACAGCACCGTGTGCGTGGGGCAGGTCCTGCCGGCCATCGAAAGCTGCAACGGCCTGGATGACGACTGCGACGGGGCGGCGGACGAGGACTTCGACCTGAAGACGGATCCGGGCCATTGCGGCGCGTGCAACAACGATTGTTCCTTCCTCCAAGACTGTGTGAATGGCGAGTGCGTGCGCCGCCAGGAGACGGACTGCGCCAACGGCGAGGACGACGACGGGGACGGCTTCACGGACTGCCAGGACCGGGCGGACTGCGACGGCCAGTCGTGTGGTCCGGAATGCGTGTGTGCGGGCGGCTCGCGGACGGAGACGAGTTGCACCAACGGCCGGGATGATGATGGGGACGGGCTGGTGGACTGCGCGGACCGGGCGGACTGCCCGGTGGACACGCAGTGCGGACCTCTCAGGTCGGAAAACGAAAACGACTATCCTCGCTGCCAGGTGAACGGGTTTTGTCTGTGATGGGTGCTGATCGCGCGAACCACTGTCCGCCATCCCGCACTCTTCGAGGCTGGGTGGCGTACATGGGAAGACAGAGTGCAGATCCAGGGTTGCTGTTTGCCCGGGACGTGGAAATTTCTTCTCACCATGGGCTCCGATGACGCCTTCATGCAGACCGTGCAGTCCCGTGCCGAGGCCCCCATGAGCGAGGCGGGGCCCCGCGCCAATGACGGGCTCCAGGAGGGCTCCACGCTGGGGAACTACCAGTTGGAGCAGCTCCTCGGTGAGGGCTCCATGGGCCGGGTGTTCCAGGCGCGGCACACGCGGCTGGGGCGCCAGGTGGCGCTCAAGGTGCTGCGGCCGGAGCACGCGCGGGACGGTGGCTTCGTGCAGCGCTTCTTCCAGGAAGCCCGCACCGTCAATCAAATCAACCACGAACACATCGTGGAGATTTTCGACTTCGTCGACGAGAGCGCGTCGGGCGGGCACGTCTACTGCGTGATGGAGCTGCTGCGGGGCCAGAGCCTGAGCGCGCTGGCGCAGGCGGAGCCGCTGACGCTGGCGCGCATCCAGCGCTTCGTGGTGCAGGTGTGCGCGGCGCTCGGCGCGGCCCACCAGGTGGGCGTGGTGCACCGGGACGTGAAGCCGGACAACCTCTTCGTCATCCACCGTGCGGGCCAGCCGGACTTCGTGAAGGTGCTGGACTTCGGTGTGGCGAAGCTGCTTACGGCCGAAGGGGGC
This sequence comes from Myxococcus sp. 1LA, assembly GCA_046520405.1. Taxonomy (GTDB): domain Bacteria; phylum Myxococcota; class Myxococcia; order Myxococcales; family Myxococcaceae; genus Myxococcus. The sequence continues at coordinate 340 of JBKGHI010000291.1, read as the reverse complement.
ACCACCGGGACGCTGGACGGCACCATCATCGGGACGCCCGCGTACATGGCGCCGGAGCAGGCCGCGGGGCTGCCGGTGGATGCGCGCTCGGACGTCTACGCGGTGGGCAACATCCTCTACGAGCTCATCTCCGGCAAGCCGCCCTTCCAGGCGCCGGCCTTCGGCCATCTGGTGGTGCAGATCATCACCCATCCGCCGCCGCCGCTGCCCTCGCACCTGCCGTCGGGCGAGGCCGTGCCGCCGCAGTTGGCGGCGCTGGTCATGCGCTGCCTGGCGAAGGAGCCCGAGGCCCGGCCGCAGAGCCTGGCGGAGGTGACGACGGCGCTCCTGCTGTTGCCCG
>JBKGHI010000290.1:0-10215 GCA_046520405.1 Myxococcus sp. 1LA | reverse complement strand
CCCCGAGCCCGCGCCACCTCCGGCGAATGCCCTGGCCCCCGTGGCCGCGGCAGGAAACACGGCGGCCCCGGCCCCCGGGGACCCGTCCCAGGAGTTCGCGCCCTACCCCGTGCCGTCGGTGAATGTGCCCACCCCGGCCGCGCCGACGCCAGCGCCCCAGTCGCCCCCGGACGCCGTGGCGAAGCAAGCGCCGCAGAAGCGTGAGCCCCTGATTCCCATGGCGCTGGTGTCCAGGGACGCCGACGAGCGGTTCCTCGGCTACGCCCGGCTGCAGGTGAACTCGCGCAAGTGCGAGAACTTCCTGGTGGGCCTGGACGAGATTGCCCAGCGCAGCCCCCGGGCCGCCCACCGCGAACAGGCGCGCTACCTGCGCGCGCGGTGCTTCGAGGAGAAACTCGAATCCCACCGGGCCAGGGACGAGTACCGCCAGTACCTCAACGACTTCCCGCGAGGGCGCTATGCCAAGGAGGCCAAGACGGGCCTGTTGCCCTGAGCGGGCGCACGCACGGACTCCGCCCTGCACATGACGCATGGCGGAGGTGACCGAGCCCACGACATTGCGCGGCGCGGGCGGCGGCGGCTCGCGGACGAAGAGGCCTGGGTTGGAGCCAGCTCGGGCGGCGACGGCCCTTGAACGTGGCAGCTCGCGCGCCTCGGCGGCGCGGGCGGTGGATGCCGTCGGCTTCAGGTGCCCGTGCGCGGCAACTTCTGCGGCGGCTCGGTGGCGTTGCCTCGGGCCACCAGTTCGCGCACCACGGACTCCAGCGCGCGGATGCGCCGGCCCGCGCGGCCCGGAGCCCACTGCGGCAGTCCGGCCCTTGCAGCAGCGTCATCGCCTGCTCCACGCCGCCCGCCTTGCCCTTCAATGCGCGAGCCGTGGCCAGGCGCACGCTGCTGGCCGGGCGCCGGGTGATGCCACCCGCCCACAGCAGGTCCAGCGCGAACGTGGTCCACACCGCCAGCTCGTCATCGGGGCGAAGGAAGGCCTCGAAGCGCTTCATCGCCTCGGCCCGGGGCTCGCCCGCGCGGAGGATGTCCTCGGACAGCTCCACGTGCAGCGGCGTGCTGTAGGCCAGCGGTTGCTCCGGCGCGATGATGGCCTCGAAGCGCTCGCCCGTGGACGGACGGCACGCCACCGCGTGCACCAGCTCGGTGGGAGTCTCCTCGTCCCCCGCCGGGTGGGCGTTCGCCTCGCCGTAGAAGACGACGAGCTTCTCGAAGCGCTCCGCCAGCGAGCGCAGCTCCAGCGGCGGACGCCACGGCCCGAAGTAGATGCGGCGCCGGTTGGGCGAGGTGCGCGTCGACTGCCGCTCCAACTGCGTATCCACCATGTACTCGAAGGCCCGCAGCATGGTGTCGAAGCGCGCCGGGTCCCCTTCCAGGATGCCCAGCATCTCCACCACCGCCTCGATGGTGGACACGCAGTGGTCCGCGGGCTCTGCCCGGATGCGGTAGTTGCTCGGCCGGCGCGGCACGAAGCCGATGCGCGGCAGCCCCGCCAGCACGGGGTTGCGCGAGACGACCTTCTTCGCCTGCGGCCAGGTGCCGTCCACGACGATGAGCGTCTTGGGCGGATTCAGCCGCGCCTCCTCCACCGTGATGGCGTCGTCGCCCGGGAAGAGAATCGCCACGGAGTCCCGCTGCGCGGCCAGCTCCTCGATGCGTCGGTGGCCGGTGAAATCCACGCCCTCGTGCAGCTCGGAGTTGCTGAGCGACAGGTGCGCCATGCGCGCGGTGCCAATGGCCACGCGGCTCTCGCGCGGGTGCTGGAGGAACACGACGCGCGTGCGAGTCTCCAGCCGGGGCGGCAGTTGCGCGCAATAACACGCGCTTTCAGGACGGCGACAACGCAGGCAGAGGTTACGCACGGCTCCCGCCTTTACGGCACGCCCCGGTGAGGGGCAAGTCCCACCACGGGAGGGGCGGGCAGGCTGGGTGCCCGGGGACCGGCTTCCCAGGGGGCGCCCGGGCCCGGGGACTCGACACTGGACTGGGGACTCCCCATGGCTCCAGGCAACGGGGTACAGAGTCCTCCGTGAATCTGCTGCTCCTGGTGGACGAAGACTTCCTGCCCGACGGCACCGCGCGACTCACCGGACGGCGGGCCCAGCACGCCCGCGAGGTGCTGCGCGCCGAGCCCGGCGAATCCCTGCGCGTGGGCCGCCTGGGAGGCCTCACGGGCACCGGTGAAGTCCTCGAGAACAGCGCCGGCGTGCTGCACCTGCGCGTCACCCTCACCGAGCCGCCGCCCCCGCGCGCGGGCGTGGACCTGCTGCTGGCCATCCCCCGCCCCAAGGCGCTGAAGAAGGTGCTGCCCGCCGTGGCCTCGCTGGGCGTGGACCGCATCGTCCTGGTCAACGCGGCGCGCGTGGAGAAGAGCTACTTCGACTCCAAGGTGCTGGACCCGGCCTTCGTCCACGAGCTCCTCATCCAAGGCCTGGAGCAGGCCCGCGACACGCGCCTCCCCGAGGTGCTGGTCCGCGAGCGCTTCCGCCCCTTCGTCGAGGACGAACTGGACACCGTCTTCGGCCCCCGGTCGCGCCGCCTGCTCCCCCACCCACCCGCGCGGCAGCCGCTCCGCGCGCTGGGCGTGGGTCTGGCCCAGCGCGTCGTGCTGGCCATTGGCCCGGACGGCGGCTGGGTGCCCTTCGAGGCCGACCTCCTGGAAGCCCACGGCTTCCACCCGTTTTCGTTGGGGCCCCGAATTCTCCGCGTGGAGACAGCCGTGCCCGTCCTCCTCGGGCAGGTCGCGCTTCTTCGGGAGGACATTGCGTCGCCTCCGGCGACAACTCTGACTTGAAGGCACGGCGTGGCTGGGTGAAGAGTTGTCCATGGCCACGACCCGTTCTTCCGCCGCCGCTCAGCCCGCCCTGGGCGAGCAACAGCCGATTGTCACCTCCGAGGAGCAGGCCCCCGCCGCCGCGCCGGCGAAGCCCGCCACGCATGACACGGTGCCGCCGCCGGCCCTGCTCGACTTCATGATGAAGGATTGGAAGCCGCGCTCGAAGAAGCTTCCGCCCAAAATCAAGAACGCGGAGTCCTTCAAGGCCCGCCGCCGCGCGCTCTCCAAGCTGTTCCCCGGCGAGACGCTCGTCATTCCCACCGGCCACGAGAAGGTGCGCGCCAACGACACCAACTTCCGCTTCCGGCCGGGCAGCGACTTCTACTACCTCACCGGCAACCTGGAGCCGGACTGCGTGCTCGTCCTCCAGCCCAAGGAGAAGGGCGGCCACACCGACGTCCTCTTCGTCGAGCCCAACCCGGGCCGCACCGACGCCACGTTCTTCACCGACCGCGTGAAGGGTGAGCTGTGGGAAGGCCCGCGCCTGGGCGTGAAGGAGAGCCAGGCCCGCTTCGGAGTGGACGAGGCCCGCGGCCTCAACGAGCTGGCGGACTACCTCTCCGGCCTCAGCGGCGCGAAGAGCCGCCCCACGCGCGTGCTGCGCGGCCTGTCACCCAAGGTGGATGGCGCCGTGTCGGAGCCCGCGGAGAAGGACAAGGACAAGGGCCTGGCCCAGGCGCTGTCGGAGATGCGCCTGCTCAAGGACGCGCAGGAGCTGAAGGAACTCCAGACCTCCATCGACTCCACGCAGCGCGGCTTCGAGGACGTCATCCGCGGCCTGAAGTCGGCGAAGACGGAGCGCTACGTGGAGGGCATCTTCAACCTCCGCGCCCGCGTGGAAGGCAACGACGTGGGCTACCGCACCATCGCCGCCTCCGGCGCCCATGCGTGCATCCTGCACTGGCACCACAACGACGGGCCGCTCGTCCCCGGTGACCTGCTGCTGCTGGACGCGGGCGTGGAAGGCCAGACGCTCTACACCGCGGACATCACGCGCACGCTGCCCATCTCCGGGAAGTTCTCCAAGGAGCAGCGCGAAATCTACGACCTGGTGCTGGAGGCCCAGGAGGCCGCCTTCGCCCAGGTGAAGCCGGGCAAGGACTTCATGGAGCCCAACCGCGCCGCCATGCGCGTGCTGGCCGAGGGCCTGGAGTCCCTGGGCATCCTCGAAAGCGCCGAGGAGGCGCTCAAGGACGAGCACCAGTTCTACAAGCGCTACTCGCTCCACAACGTCAGCCACATGCTGGGCCTGGACGTGCACGACTGCGCCCAGGCGCGGCAGGAGGCTTACAAGTACGGGAAGCTCCAGCCGGGCATGGTGCTGACGGTGGAGCCCGGCCTGTACTTCCAGACGGACGACCTCACCGTGCCCAAGCGCTACCGCGGCATCGGCGTGCGCATCGAGGACGACGTCGTCGTCACCGCGCGCGGCTGCAAGGTCCTCTCCGCCAACATCCCCAGCAAGGCCAAGGATGTGGAGGCGTGGATGAAGTCCCTCTGGGCGGAGGACAAGGCCGCCCGGAAGGGCAAGAAGAAGTAAACGCGGCGCTACTTCGGTTTCGCCGCCGCGGCCGTGGCCCGCTCCTGCCACTCCGCCAGGGCCAGGGGCTTCAGGTCCTTGAGCGTGGACACGGCGATGTCGAAGACACGAGGGCCCGTGTTCTCGTCGGGCCCGGCGGTGAAGTTGAGGCGGTGGATTTCGTGCCCGTCCTCCGTCTCCAGCACCACGCGCCAGTTGCCAGGCTTCAGGTTGGACGTCGTCGCGTAGTAGCGGTAGCCGCCGTCCGTGCCGTTGCTGCTGACGGTGGCCATGAAGCCGTTGCCGTACGTCGTCCATCCCTTCTGCGGGTCGTCGAAGTACCAGCGCACGCGGACCTTGTACGACTGGAAGTGCTTCGGCGCGAAGATGCGGAAGAAGTAGTAGGGCTTGTCCCCCGGCTGCATCAGGAAGTCCGGCCCGCCCCACGTCCACGGCTTGTACCAGGCGCCGGAGTCCACCGAGGACAGGTGGTAGACGCCCGGGCTCACCCGCTCCACCTGGTGGTAGATGCCCGCGAACTGCACGGCCACCGGCAGCGGCGGAATCACGCCCACCAGGTACAGCCCCAGCAGGGCGCCCTGCACACCGAAGCCAGGGATGGCCACGTTGCGCAGCACGTAGCGGCTGTCGTCCGGACGCCAGCGGGTGATGAGGCGCGTCACCCCGAAGATGCTCGCCGAGCCCACCGCGACGGCCAGCAGGAAGACCCAGAAGCCCATCCGCCCGAGCACCACCGGGAGCAGACAGACGAAGTACATCGTCACGCACAGGCTGAGCAGCACCATGCGCATGACGGGGCCCAGCTTGCGGAACACGGGCAATTCGTTGGCCGCCAGCAGGGCGAAGAGGCCCACCACGAACAGGTAGGGCAACGCGCCCGACGTGCTCTTGAAGAGCAGCAGCATGAAGGCGCTGAGCAGACTTCCGAAGAGGAAGTGGATGCCGTCCTCGCGCCAGCGCCAGACCTTCTGCAGGAACTTCGGCGGCTCCACGCCGTCCGGGTAGCGCTGCTCCAGCAGCAGCAGGCCCGTGAGGACCAGCAGGTAGCCGAAGTTCTGCACCAGCGTCAGCGTGTCATCGATGCGGCTGATGGTGAGGACGTCGTAGATGAAGCCGCCGAAGAAGAAGACGGCCATCTCCCACTTCTCGTGGCGGGTGCGGAACTGCTGCACCTTGTCCATGAGGGAGGGTGTCTTCGCCGTGTCGACCAGGTCGTCCGGGTCCACCACCACTCCCGGCGCATGGGCCGGCAGCACGGTGTCCGTCAGGGCGACGGCGGCGTTGCTCTCTGCGACGGGGACGTTCGTCTCGACGCCAGGGCCCACGGCGGGCACCTCGGCGGACGCTTCGTCCGGATTCTCAGGGGTGTTCTGACGGGTAACGGTGACCACGGCGGTTCCTCGGGGCAGCGGCCTTCCATCCTAGCCGCAGCGAGGGGAGCCGGTCTCCCCTCGCCCGTCACTCCCCGAGGCGCCGTTTGCTAGGCCGGGTTCTTGCCCGCGACCAGGTCGGCCAGCTCACCGCGCTCGGCCAGCTCCATGAGGATGTCGGAGCCGCCGATGAACTGCCCGTTGATGAAAATCTGGGGGATGGTGGGCCAGTTGGTGAAGTCCTTGATGCCCTGGCGGATCTCCGGGTCGGAGAGCACGTCCACCGTGTGGACCTCACCCAGGGGCTGCAGCAGCTGCAGCGCCCGCGCGGAGAAGCCGCACTGGGGAAACAGGGCGTTGCCCTTCATGAAGAGCACAATCTTGTGCGACTGCGTCTCCTGCTCCAAACGGGCCTTGAGTTCAGGCGTCATGGGTACCGCTCCTTCTTAGCGAGTCCCGAGCTTCTTCCACTGCTCGGGAGAATAGGTCTTTAGCGCGAGCGCATGCAGCTCGCCGCTCTTCAGCCACTGCTGGAGAGGCGCGTACACGAGCTGGTGCTGCTGCACCATCGCTTTCCCAGCGAAGTCGGGGCTGACCACCCGGGCCTCGTAGTGGTCTCCTGTCCCGGTGTAGTCCCGCACCTCCACCTCGGAGCCCGGCAGGGCCTCCAGGATGCGGGCCCGGATGAATTCGGCGTCGAGCATCAGTTCATTCCCCTTCCCATCACCAGCATGGCGGGGTCCACCCCCATGCTTCGCAAAGTCGCGTCCCACAGCTTCGACGGCTCCTGCCCGAGCACCGACTCAGCCGTGGCCTCGGTGAAGAGCCAGGAGCCGGCGGCAATCTCGCTCTCCAACTGGCGCGGTCCCCAGCCCGCATACCCCAGGCAGAAGCGCAGGCGTGGGTTCGGGTTCGTCAGGAGCGGGCCCAGCGCGTCCAGCGTCACGCTCAGGTACAGGCCGGGCAGCACCGAGTGCTTCTCCCGCTGCTCCGTGTCGTCGTGGAGGACGAAGCCCCGCTGGGGCTCCACCGGGCCGCCCAGGAAGACGGAGTCCTCCTTCCGCCCGGCGGCGATGCCCAGGTTCTGCCCGCGCGCCAGCTCACCGAGCGTCAGGGGGGCCCTCGGTTGATGACGAGCCCCATGGAGCCCGTCTCCGAGTGCTCCAGCATCAAGACGACCGAGCGGTAGAAATTCGGGTCGCCGAGCTGGGGCATGGCCAGCAGCAAGCCGGGAGCGAGGTTCTTCACGCCAGGAGCATCAACCGTTCACGCGGATGGCGCAACCGGAACCCGCCCCGGAAGCCCCGGCCCGGAGGCATCAGTGCCAGCTCGTGTGCCTGGACTGGAGGGCCTCGGCCAGCCGCTGGGGGTCCAGGGGCTTTCCGATGAAGAGGTCCGCGCCCAGGCCCTTGCACTTGCGCGCCATGGCCGCGTCGCTCATGGCGCTGACGCCGATGAGGACGGACTGGGGGAAGCGCTCGCGCAAGCGGGACATCAGGGTGGCGCCGCTGCGGCCGGGCAGGAAGACGTCGACGATGGCGGCGTCCATGCGCTTGTTGCGCACGGCGAACTCCGCCTCCTCGGCGCTGCCCACGGGCAGGGGCTCGTAGCCCCAGCCCGCCAGCATCTCCACCAGGATTTCGCGGTGGGACGGGTCGTCCTCGACGACGAGCACCGCGCCACGCGCGGGCTCCAGCTTGAGAGAGTCCGTGCGCTCCTCGCGCTCGCGGGAGTCGAGTTCGGTGGAGGTGACAAGCTCTTCGCTGGGCGTCAGGGACATGGAGGCACCGATGTGGGCAAAAGGTTTCCGTGTGAGAGAAACCCCTCCCCCAACGTTGGGAATTCCACTTCGCCCGGGGTGGGCGCCCCCGTCACGGTGTCCGTCAGGCTGCCCTGCGAGGTGCCCCGGAGAGGGCCTGGGAGGCGAGCGAGGCGCCGAGCACCAGCAGCACGAGCAGCGCCCAGGCGGGCAGCACCACGCGGCCGCCGCCCTCGTAGATGAGGGCCGCGTAGCTGGTGCCCAGGTAGCGCCCCAGGGACATGGGCTCCATCCGGGCGATGCCGAAGAAGCTCACGGTGGACTCGGTGAGGATGGCGGCGGGGAGGCGGGACAGGAACACCGCCAGCGCGAAGGGCCGCAGCGCGGGCCACAGGTGGACGCGCAGCAGGTGCAGGCCGCCTCCGCCGAGCGCCCGGGACGCGGCCACGTACTCCTGCGATTCGAGCGTCGCCAGGCGGTTGCGGAACATGCGCGCGGGGCCCGCCCAGCCCACCAGGGCCAATGAGACGACCATCAGTCCGAAGGGGCCCAGGCCACCGCCAACGCCCGCGTCGGAGAGCGACTGCCCCGCGAGCTGGAGCACCATCACCACCAGCACGTCCGGCAGGGCGAAGACAGCGTCCACGGCGCGCAGCAGCGTCTGCTCCACCGCGCCGCCGGACAAGCGCGCCACGGCGGCCACGGTGAGGCCGATGAGCGTGGAGAGCGCGCCCGCCGCGAGCCCCACGGCGAGGGAGACCCAGAGTCCGCCGAAGGCGAGCTCGCACACGCTTCGGTCCGGCCGCGTGGGGTCCATGCCCAGAGGACAGGTGCTGGCCAGCGCCTCCGGGAAGAGCCACCCCGCCACGAGGCTGAGCAGGCCCAGCCCCACGAGGAGCACCAGCCCTACAAGGGCGCGCACGGGGATGCGGCTCATGCCGAGGCCTCCCGAGAGCGAGGGTCCACGGCATAGCGCAGCACCTCCACCGCGAGGCTCACGACGACGAGCAAGGTCGCGAAGGTGGTGGTGGCGACGACGACCACGGCCACCTGCTTGTTGAGCACCGCGAGGACGTAGAGCTGGCCGAAGTACGGCAAGCCCAGCACGCGCTCCGCGGCGAAGGAGCCGGCGAGCAGCGACGTGGCCACCGGCCCCACCGCGTCCAGCATCGCGGGCCAGACATTGGGCAGGACATGGCGGCGCAGCACGGCGGCGCGAGACAGGCCCTTGCCCAGCGCGGTGCGCACGTAGTCGCGCGACAGCTCGGCCTCCAGTGAGTCTCCCACGAGCGTGCCCAGGAAGATGCCAGGCCAGATGGACGTCACCAGCGCCGCGCACAGCTCCGGCAGCAGGTGCCCGCGTTCGACGACGCCGGGCGCGAGCAACAACGCGGGGATGAACACGGGCGTACCGAAGGCCACTGCGGGCACCACGTCACCGAGCGCGGCCCACCGTCCCTTGCGCCACCGCGTGCGCAGCAGGGCGAAGCCCAGGGCCCACGTCAGCGCGAGCGGCAGCGCCATCAACCCTACGCCGACGCTACCGGATAGCTTCGTGAGCAGCTCGTCGCCAGTGATGCCCTGGGCGCTCGTGCCCAAACGCTCCCCACGGAAGAGCTTTTCCCACGGACGCAGGAAGCCCAGCGGCTCGCCAATGCCCAAATCCCGCCGGTACGAGGCCGCCAACTCCCGCGACACCTGCCGCTTCGCGTCCGTCTCCGTGGTCAGCGGCAACGAGGCCATGAGGAAGTAGGACGCCACGGCCACGACAGGCACCAGGACGACCTGCCGCAACAGCCGTTGAACGACGGCCCTCATGGCGCACCTCCCCATCGGAGACCAGCGACAGCAGCCCAGATCCGCACGAGCAGGCGAACGCGCGCCGACTTCGAACGACACTGCTGCGCGATGGGGAGCAACACGCCCATGTCAGCGTGAGCGCCACGCCCACCCAGGACGCATCCGCCATGAGTCCCACGCGAGGTGCTCGCGACAGACAACGCGCCATGCCTTCCGCTCACGGGGCCCCCTCCGCCCGGGAAGCATCCGCCGCCGGCCCCAGTCGAAGCGCGCGCAGCGCCAGGAAGTTGAAGGGGTCCACGTCCACGCCGCGCAGCCGCTCCCGCGCGCGGTAGTAACGGTCCGGGTGGTACAGCGGCGCAATCACCGCCTGCTCTCCCACCAACACCTGCTGCGCCTGGACATACGACGCACGCGCGCTCGCCTCATCCGGCGCGCCGTCACCGGCTTCCAGCAACCGCTCGAAGCGGGCCATGGGCTCGCCGCCCGCCTGCGTCTCCCAGCCCGTCTGGTGATTGCCCTCGCGCTCGAACAGCGTGAAGAACGTATTCGGGTGCGCGTAATCCGCGCCCAGGCGCCGCAGGTACAAGTCATACGTGCGAGGCCCCTGCGCCGAGCGCCGGGAAATCTCCGCCGAGAAATCCGAGCGCGCCTCCAGCACCACCCGCACGCCCACGCGCGCGAGCTGCGCGGCCACCCGCTCCGCGATGGCCACCTCGGGCACGAAGCCGTCTCCCGACCGGTAGATGAGCCGCAGCGGCCGCTCCAATCCCTCCACGCCCGCCAGCTCCGCCCGAGCCTGCTCCGGCGCGAAGTGCGGAAGCCGCGCGGCCTCCTCCGCCGTCGCGGCCCCCGGCAGCTCCGGCGGCAGCAGCACATGGGACGGCCGAGCCGCGGGCAGCAG